>NZ_CP033897.1:969947-1293262 GCF_003813985.1 Corynebacterium gerontici | reverse complement strand
ACCTGCCTTCTGAGACGCAACCGAGTGGTGTCCAAAACGAAAATGAGAACAACGCCACAGTACACCCCTGAGGGGTGGCAGGGTTATATCTGATGCGTTCCCTTTTTGTACTCGGGGATCATCAGCATCGCGAGCTCGTTGGCGGCCCGTGCGATGCGCTTATTCAAAGCAGGCAGCGCCTCCTCAGTGGTGTCCTGTGGCGTGACCAAAATGGCCGTTGGAACAATTGCTGCTTTGAGATAGCTAAATAGCGGGCGAACCGCGTATTCCAGTACGAGTGCGTGGCGCTGTGAGCCGGCGTTGGCCGCGATGATGGTAGGGATTTCCTTGATATCGGTGGGTTGCAGCGCGTCAAAGAACATCTTGAACAAACCGGAATAACTGGCCTTGAACACCGGCGTGACCGCAATGATCGCGTCGGAATCCTTGACCGTTTGAATCGCACGTTGTAGAGCGGGAGTGAACTCACCATTGTGGGTCATGCAATGGGCAAGATCGAAGGCCAAATCTTTGAGATTCACTTCCGACACTTCAAGCTCGGATCCGCATTCTTGGATCGCTTTCTGTGCCGCTCGCGCGATGGTGTGCCCCAAAGTAAGAGAGTTCGAGGGCTCTCCCAAGCCGCCAGAAATAATGGTCAGGGTACGCATGCAGCCAAAGTGTAGGCGGGTGGCCGCTACTGAGGGAATCCTTCGGGGGAGCCAGTGCTCACTCCATGCCGGCACCCGGCAAGAAAAATATTCAGCAAGTCTTGATGGTTACTGCCAAGGGAGCCATGAGCGCTTCGAGCTTGATGATCTACAAGTCGGGCGATGCCGTTGTAAAAATCAATTGCCTCGATACTCGGATGCACCGCACCGCAGGCTTTCAGCTGCGATGCGACCAGCAAAAGCATATCGAGCAACCGTGATCGCGCTTGGGCGTATCCTTCACTGAGTGCGGCTTCGTCCGGGTTGAGCAGGGTCGGGATCACAATATTCAGTCCAACGCCATCGATCAGGCTGACCAATTGTTGAATGACTTCGTTCGCCTGGGTCAGATTTTGTGGGGGATGCTGAAGAATATGCTCCAGATCGTCTAATGCCTGTTCAACGATATCGGCCATGATGTGACGGACAAGATCCTCACGGGTGGGAAAATTGCGGTAAACCGTCGCGATACCGACGCCCGCACGCTTGGCCACGGATTCTAAAGTCATGGCGTCGCCGTGACGCATGAGTAAACGAACTCCGGCTGCCAAAATCTTTTTGCGGCGGCGTTGCGCATCAACTCTCATAAGCTTCGCACTTCATTGTTTGATTGACCTGCCGGCAGTCATCGTCCTGCTAGCTGTATACGCCACGCTGGAGATAGTCACAGCTGGCCATTTTCCCTGATCGATACCCGCTTAAGAAGGCCTCCTGACGTTGTTGAGAGGAGCCGTGCGTGAAAGATTCTGGGTTGACATTGCGGCCGGCCTTGCTCTGGATGTTGTCGTCGCCGACGGCACGAGCCGCATCAATAGCATTCTGGACCTGTTGCTCGGTGATTGGCTCGAGGAAGGCGTCTTCGCCCTTATCTGCAAAGTGCCCCCAGACGCCCGCGTAGCAGTCAGCCTGCAGTTCGATCTTCACAGCATTCGAGTTTGGGCCTGGATCGTTGTAGTCGGAGAGGCCCAGAGTGCCTTCGATGCTTTGAATGTGGTGACCGAATTCGTGAGCGACGATGTACTCCTGGGCGAAGGGAGTATTTTCGCCCCCATATTTTTGGAGCTGATCAAAGAAGCTCACATCAAAATAAGCCGTATGATCCACTGGGCAATAGAACGGACCTGTGGCTGAGGACGCAGTTCCACAGCCAGTGCTTGTGCTGCTGTTAAACACGGTGAGCCCGGGTTTGGTGTAGTTCAGATTCGCCTGATCCGGAAGCTGCGTGGACCAAACTTGGTTCAGGGAGAGCGCGGTGAATTCGACGCGGCAATCGGCATACTTGTTGGCATCATCCGATGTTTGGCAATGCTCCAAGGTGCCCGAGCTATTCTGACTCTGAGGCTGTTGCTCACCACCGACGAGCCCGCCCAATTGTGCGGGGTCGCCTCCCATGAGCAAAAAGAGTCCAACCAGCAGCAGTGTGCCGATACCACCGCCTGCGGCAATCTTTCCGCCATTACCGCCGGTGCGTGCGAGGTTTTCCGGCTTTTCTATTCCACCGCGAAAGGTCATGCGTAGATCATGCCATATTAACCGCAGTAAAGTCCCAAACCAGAAGGGATATCACGCACGTCCCGGGCCGCGGAGCACCTGCATTCGGGCGCAGGGCACAACATGAGAGTAAGATACATGGCTCAGTATGCCTTGTACCGGCACGGGTCTTTGGCCTGAGCTTGCAATGCAAAGTGAAAACGGTGAAGCATCGCCGCAAACAAAAACTACGTTTAACACTGTACGTATGGAAGGAATTGGTGCTCAGTGCTGCGCACAGATTATGCAGGTGACCTCCGCAAAGAGGCGGCGGGACAAACCGTCACGCTGACAGGATGGGTGGCTCGCCGCCGAGACCACGGTGGCGTGATCTTCATTGATCTGCGTGATGCATCTGGCGTGGCACAGGTCGTGTTTCGTGACTCGGCAGTAGCCGAGCGCGCTCACCATCTGCGCAGCGAATTTTGTGTGAAAGTCACCGGCATTGTTGAGCCCCGGCCTGAGGGAAGCGAGAACCCGAACCTGGCTTCCGGCGAGATTGAAGTAAACGCCACAGAACTCGAGGTACTCAATGAGTCGGCGGCGCTGCCGTTCCAGATCGACGATCCTTCGCAGTCCGGTGAAGTCGGTGAGGAGGCTCGCCTTCGCTACCGCTACCTGGACCTGCGCCGCCAGTCTCAGGGCAACGCCCTGCGCCTTCGCTCGCGGGCGAACCAAGCGGCGCGCCGCGTGTTGGACAAGCACGAGTTCGTAGAAATCGAAACCCCCACCTTGACCCGTTCCACCCCGGAGGGTGCGCGCGACTTCCTGGTGCCGGCGCGCCTGAAGCCGGGTAGCTGGTATGCGCTACCGCAGTCGCCGCAGCTGTTCAAGCAGCTCTTGATGGTCGCCGGGATGGAGCGCTACTACCAGATCGCTCGCTGCTACCGCGATGAGGACTTCCGCGCCGATCGCCAGCCCGAATTCACGCAGCTTGACGTCGAGATGAGCTTTGTGGACCAGGACGACGTGATCGCTCTGGCCGAGGAGATTTTAGTCGAGCTGTGGAAGCTCATCGGCTACGAGATTCAAACCCCCATTCCGCGAATGACCTACGCTGAGGCCATGAGGAAGTATGGTTCCGACAAGCCGGATCTGCGCTTCGACATCGAGATCACCGAGTGCACCGAATTTTTCAAAGACACCACATTCCGCGTGTTCCAAAACGAGTACGTAGGCGCCGTCGTTATGGAAGGCGGAGCTTCGCAACCGCGCCGCCAGCTCGACGCTTGGCAGGAGTGGGCAAAGCAGCGCGGTGCCAAGGGGCTGGCCTACATCCTCGTTGGTGAAGATGGCGAGCTCTCCGGCCCGGTGGCAAAGAACATCACCGACCAAGAGCGCGCAGACATTGCCGAGCACGTTGGCGCGAAGAATGGCGACTGCATCTTCTTCGCTGCGGGTGAAACCAAGAGTTCCCGCGCGCTGCTAGGCGCTGCCCGCGGCGAAATCGCCAACAAGCTTGGTTTGATCAAGGAAGGCGATTGGGCGTTTACCTGGGTTGTAGACGCTCCGCTGTTTGAGCCTGCTGCTGACGCCACCGCTTCCGGCGATGTGGCTCTGGGCAACTCCAAGTGGACTGCCGTGCACCACGCCTTTACTTCGCCCAAGCCCGAGTGGATGGACCACTTCGACGAGCAGCCGGGCGAGGCCACCGCTTACGCCTACGACATTGTCTGTAACGGCAACGAGATCGGTGGCGGTTCGATCCGTATCCATCAAAAAGACGTGCAGGAACGCGTTTTCAATGTGATGGGCATCAGCGAGGAAGAGGCTCAAGAGAAGTTCGGGTTCTTGCTGGAGGCCTTCGCATTCGGCGCGCCGCCACACGGCGGTATCGCGTTTGGCTGGGATCGCATCGTCTCGCTTTTGGGTGGCTTCGATTCCATCCGTGACGTGATCGCCTTCCCGAAGTCGGGCGGCGGTGTTGATCCGCTCACGGATGCCCCCGCGCCAATTCCGTTGGAACAGCGACGCGAGACCGGCGTGGACTTCAATCCGAAGAAGAAGCAAGAAGCTTAGGATTAAGTTCCCACAGCCGGGTCTATCACCTTCGGATGATAGGCTTGGCTAATGTAAACGAAACGGGGCGCGTATGCGCCCCGTTGTGCGGGTAGCACCGCGCGCGCTCTTCCAGAGAGGTCAGCAGGGCGCGAATAGCTGCGTGCCGAGATTCGGTGTGCAGGAGCGCTGAAACTCGCAGCGCTTGAGCAGCTCTACGAGGGAGATGGAGTATCCGCGTGGATATCGAACAATCGCAGCTTGACACCATCGTTGCTACCGCTGAGGACTTGCTCAGCAAGAGGCTCGGTGGCAGTCAGCAGCTCAAAGAGATTAGCCGCCTGGATGGTTCAGGAAGTGCGGTAGTGCTTCGTGCCAAGGTCGCTCCCTCTCCATTTTTGCAAGCGCGTTCTGTGGTTATTAAGCATGTCCCCAACAGCGGAGACTTGGCTGATACTTCAATGTTTCTGCGTGAAGTTGTTGCCTATCAATTCACCACCTCGTTGAGCCCGGAAGTGCGGCCGGGTCCTGTAATGTTGGCCTACGACGTTGATGCGCACATGATGGTGCTCTCAGACTCCGGAGACGGTGATACTTTCGCGGATTTGCTGGAGACGGCAAAGGAACCAGTCCGGATGGAAATCCTCCGCAACCTCGGAGAGTCACTGGGAAAAATGCACGCGGGTACCGCGACTAAGGAAGGGCACTTCGACATTCTTCTGCACAGGATGTTGCAAAAGCACCCTGAAATTCAGGCGATGCATCGTTTTCGCGAGCATCTGCTGAGTATCTCCATCGAAGTTGGTATGCGTCTTGTGGAAGACGCCGGGATTCGTGTTCCTGAGGTAGTGGAGGCCATGGCGTTGGAGTCCAAGCGCCGTTTGCACCGTGGACAACACCGTGCTTTTACGCCTTTTGACTTATCGCCGGACAACATCATCGTTTCCGAAAATACCCATTTCCTGGACTATGAATGGGCAGGCTTCCGCGATGTCACTTTCGACTTGGCCTGCGTGATTTCGGGTTTCCCACAATTCCTAAGTTCCAGACCAATCTCAGATGACGAGGCGGATGCCCTGGTGGAAGCGTGGGTGGAGGAGGTTGGTGCGCTGTGGCCCAACGTCCGCAACTCGGAGCGTTTACAGGCGCGAATCCTCATCGCATTGGTGGGCTGGGCTTTCTCGAGCCTTGCCATGATGCATGTAGGTGCTATGACCTCGGCCTTCGGCACGCTTTTCGACGTCGCCGAGGAACAGGGCATCCACGCGCTCAGCATCGAGCGCGTGATGGAGATCGTCGAAGAAAACGGCGTGAATATTCTGCAGATTGCCATTGACGATGAAGCGGCACCCCGGTTGGTGCGCCAAGATTTGCACGAAACGTTCGAGGCCATTCAGCGCTTCGCACGGCGGAATGCGGATTATCGCTTCCCCGTCGTTGCTGATTTTGCAACGCAGATCGTCGAAAAGCTGCGCACAAGCTAGTGGAAAGCCTGTTCAGTACTCCGGGTGAGCAACCCGATGCGCTCGATGCCGACGCCCACGCACCGTTGGCCGCGCGTATGCGCCCGCGCAAGCTGCAAGAAGTGCAAGGTCAGCAACATCTGCTCGCAGAGGGAAAGCCGCTGCGCAGATTGATTGAAGGTTCAGGTGATGCGTCGGTCATCCTGTACGGGCCGCCCGGTACCGGTAAGACCACGCTTGCTTCCCTGATTAGCGTTGCCACCGGACATCACTTTGTGGGGCTCTCGGCGCTGAACTCGGGTGTGAAGGAAGTTCGCGCAGTCATCGACGAAGCCCGCAAGCGCCTGATCCATGGCGAAAAAACTGTGTTGTTCATTGACGAGGTGCACCGCTTCTCTAAAACACAGCAGGACGCACTGTTGGCTGCGGTAGAAAACCGTATAGTGCTGTTGGTCGCCGCCACAACCGAGAACCCCAGTTTTTCCGTAGTCGCACCGCTGCTATCGCGATCTCTCGTGCTGCAACTGCGATCCCTAGATGACAACGACATAGCCGAAGTGCTCCGCAGAGCCGTGAGCTCGGAACGTGGACTCGCTGACCGGATCGACGTTGATGAAGAGGCCATGAGCCTGCTCATTCGGCTCGCCGGCGGCGATGCCCGGCGCTCCCTGACGTATCTGGAAGCAGCAGCTGAGGCCGTCGCCGATGGCGGGATATTGGACGCCGAAACGGTGAGTAACAATATTGATCGCGCCGTTGTCCGCTACGACAAAGATGGGGACCAGCACTATGACATCACCAGTGCCTGGATCAAATCCATAAGAGGTTCAGACGTCGACGCCGCCTTACACTACTTGGCGCGGATGATTGATGCGGGAGAAGATCCTCGTTTTCTGGCACGAAGACTTGTGATACATGCCAGCGAGGACGTCGGCATGGCCGATCCAACAGCTTTGCAAGTGGCGGTGGCGGCGGCGCAAGCGGTGCAACTCATCGGCATGCCCGAAGCACGAATCAACCTTGCACAGGCAACCATTCACCTCGCCAGCGCACCGAAATCCAACGCCGTCATCGCTGCCATAGACGCCGCGCTTGCCGACGTACAACGGGGTCGCACAGGCACGGTGCCAGCGCACTTGCGTGATGGGCATTACGAGGGTGCAAAAGCGATGGGCAATGCGGTGGGATACGTCTATCCGCACGATGATCCAAACGGCGTGGTGCGCCAGCAATATCTGCCCGAAGGGCTCGAACAAGTCGCGTATTACAGGCCGAGTGAACACGGCGATGAACGTCGAATAGCTCAACTCTGGCCAAGGCTGAAAGCCATCATCCGGGGACAGTAGGGCGATGATTCTACGGTAGAGTACTGCAATGATTCTTCGCTACAGTGCGAACTTGACACAAAATTCCTAAAGATCGAAAGCAAACGAGGCTATACCCAGTGCAAACCCATGAGATTCGGGAACGTTTTACTCAACACTTCGTCAAAGCAGGCCACGAAGCTGTGCCGAGCGCGTCCCTGATCCTGGACGATCCCAACCTCCTATTCGTCAACGCCGGCATGGTGCCGTTTAAGCCCTACTTCCTGGGCCAGCAGAACCCACCGTTTCCCAACGGCAAGGCCACCTCGATTCAGAAGTGCGTGCGTACCCTCGACATCGAAGAAGTTGGTATCACCACTCGCCACAACACCTTTTTCCAGATGGCGGGCAATTTCTCCTTCGGTCAATACTTTAAAAAGGGCGCTATCGAACACGCTTGGACGCTGCTGACCGGCTCCGTGGAAGACGGCGGCTATGGCCTGGACCCACAGCGACTGTGGGTCACCGTATATCTCGACGATGATGAGGCGGCGGAGATCTGGGAGCAGCACATTGGCGTGCCTGCTGAAAGAATCCAACGCCTGGGCATGGCCGATAACTACTGGTCCATGGGCATCCCTGGTCCGTGTGGCCCCTGCTCGGAAATTTATTACGACCGGGGTCCCGAATACGGCAAAGAAGGCGGCCCGGTTGCCGACGACAACCGCTACATGGAGATCTGGAACCTCGTGTTCATGGAGAAAGAGCGCGGGGAAGGTATCGGCAAAGATAATTTTGAAATCCTCGGCGATCTGCCGAAGAAGAATATCGACACCGGTCTCGGAGTTGAGCGCGTTGCCTGCATCTTGCAAGGCGTTGACAACGTGTATGAAACCGACCTGCTGCGTCCGGTGATTGAAGCCGCTGAGAAAGTCACTGGCACTGTTTACGAGGACCCCAGTACCGAGCGCATCAACGATATTCGATTCCGTATCATCGCCGATCACTCGCGAACCGCGATGATGATCATGCTCGACGGCGTCACCCCTGGCAACGTCGGTCGTGGATATATCTTGCGCCGACTGCTGCGTCGAATCATCCGCTCCGCCCGTCTGCTGGGAGCCAAGGGGCGCACCATGGAGCTATTCATGAACACCATCATGGACACGATGACGCCTTCCTACCCCGAAATCGCTGACAATCGCGACCGGATTCTCAAGGCAGCAGTTGCCGAGGAAACCGCGTTTTTGCGCACCCTCGAATCGGGTACACACCTATTCGAGCAAGCTGCAAGTCAAGTGAAGAAAGAGGGAGGCACCACCCTTTCTGGTGCTGAGGCATTCACCCTGCACGACACCTATGGATTCCCTCTGGATCTCACTTTGGAAATGGCCGCTGAGGCTGGGCTCGAAGTGGATCGAGACGGTTTTAATGCGCTGATGGATGAACAAATTGCCCGCGCCAAGGCAGATTCGCGAGCAAAGAAGCACGGCCATGCGGACCTCTCCGTCTACCGTCAGTTCGTCGATGAACACCCCACCGAGTTCACCGGTTTTGAAGAGCTCAACAGCAGCGCAAAGGTTATCGGCCTGATCCGCGATGGGGAACAGGTCTCCGAGGCAGCCGAGGGTGAAGATGTCGAAGTCATTCTGGACGTCACTCCGCTCTACGCGGAGGCGGGCGGACAGCTTGGTGATCGCGGCACGATTCAGGCGGGAAGTAGCCTGCTACACGTCGGCGACGTGCAGAAAATCGGCAAGAAGTTGTGGGTCCACAAAGCCACAGTTGAACGCGGCGGCATCAGCCTGGGCGAGGACGTGGAGGCAATTGTTGATCCGAAGTGGCGTCACGCCGCGCGCCAGGCGCACTCGGCCACGCACCTGATTCACGCGGCCTTGCGCGAAGTGCTTGGCCCCACGGCAGTGCAGGCTGGTTCCATGAACAAGCCCGGCTATCTGCGTTTTGACTTCAACTACACCGAAGGGCTCAATGCCGAGCAAATGGAGGCGATCGAGAAGATCACCAACGAGGCCGTGGACAGCGACTGGAAGGTGAACACCATCGAAACCTCCTTGGAGGAGGCCAAAGCGATGGGAGCGATGGCGCTGTTTGGTGAAAACTACGGCGACGTGGTGCGCGTCGTGGAAATTGGAGGACCATTCTCTATGGAGCTCTGCGGTGGCACCCACGTTGCACACTCATCGCAGATCGGCCCGGTATCCATTCTTGGTGAATCCTCGGTGGGTTCAGGTGTTCGCCGCATCGAGGCATACTCTGGCCTAGACTCCTTCCAGTACCTGTCAAAGGAACGCGCGTTGGTTGAGGGCATGGCGACCGCGATGAAGGCAAAGCCCGAAGAAGTTCCCGAGCGCGTCGCGGCACTGACCCAGAAACTAAAGGAAGCGGAAAAGACGATCGCTGAACTGCATCGCAAGCAGTTGTTGTCTGGTGTGAATGAATTGCTCGCCGCCGCTGAAAACCTCGATGGGCTGTCCTTCGTGCATAAGCGCCTGCCAGACGGTACCGGGGCTGGTGATCTGCGCACCTTGGCGATGGAGATGAAGTCCAAGCTGGGCAACGAGGCCGGGGTGATCGTGTTAGTAGCGGCGGATGATCGCGGGCGAGTGCCTTTCGTCGTAGCAACGTCGAAGCCGGCACAAGAGGCCGGACACAGCGCCAAGGAACTCGCGGGAGTGTTGGGCCAATACATCTCCGGTAACGGTGGCGGAAAGCCCGACATGGCTCAAGGTTCGGGCTCAGACATCGGTGGTTTCGAGCAAGGCGTGAACGCAATCCGCGAGCAACTCCAGGCCTAGCTCATTGTTCTTCTTGGACGACTGATCTCTGCTCTCGGGATGGAAGTATTTTTCCCGTTGTGAGATGAGATCAGCGTCAGGCACTGATAAAAACAAGGATGATGGAAACTTTTCCCATACCAGACACGCCAGGTGCACAAGATCCGGGCGCGGGTCGCCGACTCGGCGTCGATGTAGGAAGCGTTCGAATTGGGGTCGCGGTATCAAATCGTGATGCAACGATGGCCTCACCAGTTGAGACAATTCAACGGCGTACAGGGCTTCGTGACGAAGACGGTGCTGACATCGAGCGTCTGCTGGCGTTGGTCGAGGAGCTTGAGGTAGTTGAAGTAGTCGTGGGGCTACCGCGCGATCTCAAAGGCAGGGGTTCGCAAAGTGCACAACACGCGGTCATGATTGCCCGGCGCTTGACCCGGGGCATAGAAAGATTGCGCAATGAGCAACGAGTGCGTCCTCGGTGCCGGGTGCAGTTAGCGGATGAACGCCTCAGCACCGTAGTAGCCACCCAAGCCATGCGGACGTCTGGAGTCAAAGAGAAAGACGCTCGCAGTCGGATAGACCAAGCCGCTGCTGTGGAAATTCTGCAGTCTTGGTTGGATCAACGTTTGAAGGTATTACCACGACGGTTGCCCAAACCCGGGCCGAAAAAAGGTATCGTTAATCGTTGATCCCTGGTGTTCAGAAAAATTTTAGAGATTTAACCTAACAGCACGCATCTTGGATTCGTGCACCTGAGAGAAAGGCCTGCGATCGATGCGCATGGAACCGAAGTACGTTAAGCGACGCCAGCGCGGCCTGGCCGTGATGATCGCGGCGTTAGTTCTTCTCGTCTCGGCCATCGTCTACATCGGTGTGCATATGAGTTCTAATAGCAGTGATTATCAAGGGCGGGGCAATGGCACCACTGTGCTCGTGGAAGTTCCAGAGGGTGCCACCATGTCTGAGCTCGGCCCCGATTTGGAAGACAAGCATGTCGTGGCAGACGCTGACACCTTTGCCAGCGCTGCTTACGCCAATAAGCAAGCCTCGGAACTCAAGCCTGGTTTTTATAAGCTTCAGCAGGAAATGAGTGCGAAGGCGGCCGTAGAATCACTGCTGAACCCTGAGAATCAGATTGAGATGCTGGATATCCCAGGTGGTGCCACGCTCATGGACGTGAAGGTGGTTGCAGGCGACACCCGATACGGCATCTATTCCATGATTTCTCAGGTTTCTTGTGCCCAAGGAAAATCGAAGTGCATTCAGGTTGAAGAGCTGCAGCGTGTTGGTGCCACCGCGAACCTTGAAGAACTGGGCGTGCCCGGCTGGGCTATGGAGCCGGTCAAGGAACGCGGTGACGATCCTCGCCGGCTCGAAGGTCTCATTGTGCCGGGGCAGTACATTGTTGATCCGAACGCTGACGCTCAGTCGATTATGAAGGATTTGATTACTCGCTCGGCACAGACGTTTGCCGAAACTAATCTGGAAGACCGCGCCAAGGCCGTCGGTCTAAGCCCGTATGAGATGGTGACCGCTGCCTCCCTCGTCGAGCGCGAGGCACCGGAGGGGGACTTCGATAAGGTGGCGCGCGTGATTTTGAACCGCTTGGCGGAACCGCAGCGCCTGGAGTTTGACTCAACCGTGAACTACGACCTTTCAGAACAAGAGGTCGCAACTACGAACGAAGATCGCGCCCGTGAAACTCCTTGGAACACGTATGCCAAGGACGGCCTGCCTGCGACGCCGATTGCCAGCCCCTCCGTAGAAGCCATCAAGGCAATGGAGAACCCGGCAGAAGGCGATTGGCTCTACTTTGTCACCGTGGATAAGGACGGCACCACGGTATTCAGCAACTCCTTTGAAGATCACCAGCAGGCCACCAAGGAGTCCATGGATAACGGCGTTTTGGACAGCAACCGCTGATGACTCAGTTCCGCGCGGTGGTGTTGGGAAAGCCAATCGAACATTCTCGTTCGCCGCTGCTCCACAACACCGGCTATGAGGCTCTCAGCATGCGTGATTGGCACTACGAGCGCCAGGAATGCGATGCGGAGGGATTGCCAGCGACCTTGGAGGCTTTCGGTCCGGAGGTTCGTGGCTGTTCAGTCACCATGCCAGCCAAGTTTGCGGCACTGGAGTGTGCAAGCAGCGTGAGCGAGCGTGCAGCCCTGGTTGGGTCGGCCAATACGCTACTCCGGACACCTGAAGGCTGGCACGCCGATAACACTGATATCGACGGCGTGCTGGGTGCTCTTGCTGAGCTGATGGGCACGCAAGCGATCACTAGGGCTTGCGTTGTCGGAGCCGGTGGAACGGCGAGACCTGCTCTCTATGCGCTGGCGAAGCGGGGAGCGAAATCGGTAGCAATTGTCAATCGTAGCGACCGCAGTGAGGAATTTGGCGACCTTGCAGAGGCTTTGGGCGTCGAGTTGAAATTTTCATCCTTTGATCAGCTCCAAGACGCGCTGGAAGGCTCGGATGTCCTGGTCTCTACTGTTCCCGCAGAAGTAGTTGCACCGTTTGCCCAGACGCTCGCGCAGATTCCCGTGCTCGATGTGATCTATGATCCTTGGCCAACGCCGTTGATGCAGGCGGCCTCAGCGCTTGGTACTGCTTTCGTGGGTGGCTATGTGATGCTTGCTGAACAGGCCTATGGGCAGTTCGAACAGTTCACCGGGGTTCAGCCGCCGCGTGAGGCGATGCGTATTGCGTTGGAGCGCGACCTCAAGATTCACTGAGCGCACCGACGCGCGAAGCGCTAGGCTTAGCTTCATGAGTTTTTGGGGGATACTCATTGTTTCTTGGGGCCTGTGCCTTTTGCTTTTCGACGTCCACCGTGGCATCTTGCCAAATGCACTCACTTTGCCTGCGCTGGCGGTGGCAGTTGGGTGGGCGATGCTCAACGATCCCACAATGCTTTGGGGTGCGCTGCTGTGGGGCGGATCGTATCTTTTCCTGGCTCTCATGATCGGCGGGGTGGGTGGCGGAGACGTCAAATTAGCGCCCACACTAGGCATCATCTCAGCTCAGCAGGGACTTTTCGCGGTGCTTGTGGCCATGGTGATCGCGTCGGCGATCACCATGGTGTTCGCTGGGATTTCCTCGATTATCAGCCGAAAACGTGGAGCGTTGCGGAATCGTGGCACGCCTCACGGTCCGGGCATGCTCATCGCCGCGTGCATCGCATTGAGTTGCTAGGAGGGCACTAATGCCAGGTTATCGACCAGCTCGTGGCATAATTCACTCATGCTTCGATGGACTACTGCTGGAGAATCCCACGGTCAAGCACTGATCGCGATGGTGGAACAAATGCCTGCCGGTGTGCCGCTCACTCGGGAAGACGTGAGCGAACAATTAGCTCGACGCAGGCTTGGCTATGGCCGCGGTGCTCGAATGAAATTTGAAGCAGACGAGGTCACCTTCCTTGGTGGTGTGCGACACGGCAGCACCATGGGAAGCCCGATTGCCATCATGATCGGCAACACCGAGTGGCCGAAATGGACCACTATCATGTCAGCCGATCCGATCGACCTGAACGACGAAGATGTTGCCGCCGCCATGGCGTCCGGCCGCGGCGCCCGTTTGACTCGGCCACGTCCTGGTCACGCTGACTTCGCCGGAATGCTCAAGTATGACTTGAATGAGATCCGTCCGGTGCTCGAACGCGCCTCTGCTCGTGAAACTGCCGCGCGTGTAGCCGCAGCAACGGTGGCAAGGAACTTCCTGCGCGAAACGATTGGTGTGGAAGTGTTCTCTCACGTTGTTTCCATCGGTGCTTCACAGTTGCAAGAAGGAGCGGCGCCGAGCTTTGACATGCTTGAGGCAATCGATGCTTCGCCGGTCCGCGCGGCCAACCCCGAGGCCGAGGCGTCGATGATTGCTGAAATTGAAAAAGCAAAGAAGCAAGGCGATACTCTAGGCGGCGTTGTCGAGGTCATCGTCGAAAACCTACCAATCGGTCTGGGTTCCTATGTATCGGGTGAGGATCGTCTGGACGCGCAGCTCGCCTCGGCGCTCATGGGCATTCAAGCGATCAAGGGCGTGGAAATTGGAGATGGTTTTGAGGAAGCTCGCCGTCGGGGTTCGCAAGCACACGATGAAATGGTGCGCAATGAACAAGGCATGCATAGGCTTAGCAACCGTGCGGGCGGAATCGAAGGCGGCATGACCAATGGTGAAGCACTGAGAGTTCGCGCGGCGATGAAGCCCATTTCGACGGTGCCTCGGGCACTCAAGACCGTTGACATGGTAACGGGTGCACCGGCTACCGGCATCCACCAACGCTCGGATGTTTGCGCCGTCCCCGCAGCGGGAGTGGTGGCAGAAGCGATGGTTGCGCTGGTGCTTGCCCGCGCCGTCCTGCAAAAGTTTGGCGGCGATTCCCTTGAAGAAACACGACGGAATTTCGCTGCCTATCAACAACGAGTGGCGCAACGCCTGGAATTTCCCTAACGCATCGGAAGGGGTATCACGTCGATGAACAATGTAACTCCGAGTCAGCAACGGATACCGGGGGCGTCGAAAAGCAAAGTAACAGGCCCACTCGTCGTTCTGGTTGGACCTCCCGGAGCCGGAAAGACGACCGTCGGGCGAAGGCTTGCACGCGCACTCTCCACCACCTTCGTGGACAGCGATGAACTCATCGCCCACGACGCAGGACAAAGCTGCGGAGAGGTCCTCAGCACCATCGGAGAGCCAGCATTTCGCGAGTTAGAAACGCAAAAGATTGCTGAGGCTTTGCGTTCGCGAGGAGTAGTCAGTCTCGGTGGTGGCGCCGTAGAAACCGCGAAAGTGCGCCGAATGCTGCAGCACCAAAGGGTGGTATGGATAGATATATCGCTGGAAGAAGGGCTTCGCCGGACCGACGATCCCTCCCGGCCGCTGCTCCAAGGTGAAAATCGGGCCGAAAAGTACGCGGCGATGCTCAAACGTCGCGAACCACTCTTCCGAGAGGTAGCGGATTTCCGAGTACGTACACACGATCGCAGTCCACAACGAGTCGTGGCCGATATTTTGGACGAGCTTGATGCTCACGATGATCGCCATGAATCCGGACGAAATCTGGTCCCCGGGCGCGACGCGACGGAGGAACGGATCGTGGCGTCAATGCAACTTGACCGAGTAGCCGCATGCCAAGAAGCAAGCGCAAAAGAAGGAGCCCGAAAGCCATGAAGAGCATCGACGTTCAGACCGCATCACCTTATACCGTGCACATTGGTCATGGCCTCAACACAGCCATCGCAGATTTTCTGAGCGAACGCCAAATGAGCAAGGTAGCAATCGTCGCTCAACCAAGCATGGAGCGAGCACAAGTTGCGCTCGGCGAGGCACTCGGAACGCGAGGCCTGGAGGTGCTCAACCTAGTAGTGCCCGACGCTGAGGCGGGAAAGACACTCGAGGTAGCCGGCCGCTTGTGGGACTCGTTGGGAGCAGCAGAGTTTGGACGCAGGGACGGCATCATCGGTTTGGGCGGGGGAGCGGTGACAGATCTCGCCGGTTTCGTTGCCGCCGCTTGGATGCGCGGAATCCAAGTGGTGCAGGTGCCAACCACGTTGCTCGCTATGGTGGACGCCGCAGTTGGAGGTAAGACGGGAATCAATACCGCGGCTGGGAAGAACTTGGTTGGGGCGTTCCACGAACCGTCCGCAGTGTTCATTGATCTTGACTACATTGCGAGCTTGCCTGACAGTGAGCTGGTCTCTGGCTCAGCCGAGATCATCAAAACCGGTTTTATCGCCGATGAAGCGATCCTCGCACTCTACGAACAGAATCCGAATGCCTGCCTTTGCGTGGAGGGGCATCTGCCGGAACTGATTGCACGGTCAGTACAGGTCAAGGCGAATATTGTAGCGCAAGATCTCAAAGAATCCAACTTGCGTGAAATTCTCAACTACGGTCACACTTTTGGCCACGCAGTAGAACTGCATCAAGATTTCCGGTGGCGCCACGGCAACGCGGTAGCCGTCGGCATGATGTTTGTAGCGCATCTCTCGCATCAGCTCGGCTTGATCGACGCCGAATTGTTGCGCCGTCATAAGGAAATCATTGCTGGTATTGGATTGCCAACAACTTACGAGGCTGGCCATTTCGATACCTTGCTTCAGGGAATGCGCAGAGACAAAAAGAACAGAGACGGAGCCATTCGTTTTGTAGGGCTTCGTGGGGTTGGGGACACCACCCGTATTGAAGGCCCAACGGAGGAGCAGCTCCGTGCCGCCTACAATGCCCTCAGCCTTCTATGATGGGATTCACATCCCGACCCGGCAAGGAAACGAAGGAGCATTGCAACATGAAGCCGAAGATCCTCGTGCTCAACGGTCCGAATCTCGATCGCTTGGGAAAGCGTCAGCCCGAGGTATATGGATCCACCACGCTCGCTGACGTTGAACGCTCAATCGACGCCCTTGCTACCGAACTTGGAGTCGGTGTGCAATGTCTGCAATCCAATCACGAGGGCGAATTGATTGAATGGGTCCACGATGCTGCGGATCAGGGCTGGCCAGTCATTATCAACCCGGGAGGCTTGACGCACACTTCCGTTGCACTTCGCGATGCCCTAGCGGAAGTTGCCGATGGCACCGGATTCATCGAGGTGCACATCTCCAATGTTCACGCCCGAGAGAGTTTTCGTGCGCATAGCTATCTCAGCCCGATCGCAAAAGGCGTGATTGCCGGTTTTGGTGTTGAAGGCTACCTCCTGGCAGTGCGACATATTGCCGAAAGGCTTACCGCAACTCACCAGGCATAGATCCCGATTCCCACAAGTCTGCAATTTTTTGCCCTCATTTTTGATTAACACCGAGAGACCAACGGAGGAGAACACCATGCTCTCAGATTCACGCTTCGAAAACCGCCGGAGAGCGTTAGCGGCGAAACTCGCTGCGCAGCGGGTTGACTCAATGCTGTTAACCCATCTGACCAACATCCGATACTTCTCCGGTTTTTCCGGTTCCAACGCAGCGCTGCTCATCAATAAAGACCTTTCCGCTCGCATTGCCACGGATGGCCGTTACACCACGCAGATCGCTGAAGAAGTGCCCGATATCGAAGCTCTGATCACCCGAGCGCTAACCTCTGAATTGCTCAAAGAGTGTGAAGGACCCCGCAGGGTTGGCTTTGAAGCCGCGCACATGAGCGTGGAAGCTCTCGAGCAACTGAAGCAGAATATCAGCGATGAGATCACGCTCGTTCCCGTTTCTGGGGTCGCGGAAGATATTCGTATCATCAAGGACGCTGTGGAATTGGACAAGCTCCGTGAAGTGGCCGACATCGCCAACGAGGCGTTTGCGGAAATGCTCGAAGCCGGAGAATTAGTGGCTGGCAAACGCGAGATTGATGTTGCAGCCAACCTCGAATATCGAATGAGGCTCAAAGGTGCGGAGAGAACGAGCTTTGACACTATCGTTGCCTCTGGGCCCAATTCCGCCAAGCCTCACCACGGCGCTTCTGAACGAGTGATTCAGCATGGCGACATCGTGACAGTAGACTTTGGAGCCCACAAAGATGGCTTTAACTCCGATACCACTCGTACTCTGATTGTTGGCGAAGCAGATGACTTCTCACGAGAAATCTACGAAATCGTACTTCGTGCCCAAGAAGCCGGTGTTGCCGTATCGAATCCGGGAACAAGCACCCAAGACGTCGATCGAGCGTGCCGCGAGATCATCGAAGATGCTGGCTACGGGGAATACTTCGTGCATTCCACTGGGCACGGTGTTGGGCTCGATGTGCACGAAGCACCAGCCGCAGCTAAGAACTCCCAGGGAGAGCTTGCCGAGGGCATGACGCTGACGGTCGAACCAGGAATTTATGTTCCTGGCAAGGGCGGCGTGCGCATTGAAGACACCTTGGTGATCAAAGCGGGCGGTGCAGAGAACCTGACCAAGCTGGATAAGAAGTTGCACATCATCTAAGAAACCGGCATACAGGGCGAGGCGTGGGGCATTTTGAGCCCCATGTTGAACCCAGTAACCTGAGCAGCGTAGCCTTGAGGGGCTAAAACGTACGTCCAAAGAAAAGGAAGTTGGGAACGAGTGGCAACCACCGCTGATTTCAAAAACGGTCTCGTGTTGAAGATCGACAACAAGCTCCAGCAGATCGTTGAGTTCCAGCACGTGAAGCCGGGTAAAGGCCCCGCATTCGTGCGCACCAAGCTCAAGGACGTCGTCTCTGGCAAGGTCACTGATAAGACCTTCAATGCCGGTGTAAAGGTCGAGACCGCGACCGTCGATCGTCGCGACATGACCTACCTCTATAACGATGGTCAGAACTACGTGGTCATGGACGACAAGACCTACGACCAGATCGAATTGGCTCCCCACTTGCTTGGCGACGCAGGCCGTTTCCTCCTGGAGAACACCCGCGTCCAGGTGAGCTTCCACGATGGCGAACCACTGTTTGCTGAACTACCAGTTTCCATCGATCTGCGCGTGGAGCACACTAATCCCGGCCTGCAAGGTGACCGCTCTACCGGCGGCACCAAGCCTGCAACCTTGGAAACCGGCGCGGAAATTCAGGTACCGCTGTTCATTGAAACCGGAAACGTGTTGCGCGTCGATACCCGCGATGGCTCGTACATTTCGCGCGTGAACGCCTAATCTGCCGTGACTGATTCGAAACAACACAGCCGCGTGCCGCGGCATAAACGCCACGGTTCTCGCTATCGCGCTCGCCTCCGTGCTGCGCAGGTGCTTTACGAAGCCGAGCTTCGCGACGTCGACCCAGTTCGCATTACCGAGGATCGCACCGAACTGGCTCGCGCAAACGTCGAAGGTGTAGCGCCGGTAGCCGCGTACGGTCAGGAAATCGTTGCAGGTGCCGCCGAAGAACTCGATCGCATCGATGAGCTCATTGCGGCAAACCTCAGCGAGGACTGGGAAATTGAGCGCATCTCGGCGGTTGATCGTGCGGTTCTGCGCGTTGCCATCTGGGAACTCGTGTTCAATCCCGAGATCCCGGTAAAGACAGCGATTAGCGACGCAGTTGAAATGGCGTTCCAGCTTTCCCAGGACGATTCGCCGAAATACATCAACGCGATGTTGGACGCTATCGCCCAGCGCATCGAGGATGTGCGTGCGGCTTCATCCTTGGAGCAGCCCGTTGAGGAAGATCCCGAGAACACGATCGACGGCGAACCATCCACCGCTGAGGAAGTGCCCGAAGTATCGAATACTGTGGATGAAGGCATCGCTGATGCTCCCGCCGTTCATGAGGATGGGGAAGCCGCAACACCTGAAGAATCGTCTTAAGCGTGGTGCTGCGCTAAAGGCTGCACCGGATTGTGGTGCAGCCTTTTCTGCTATTTCAGGGGCGGATGTTGAAGTGTCTCGCCGCCCAACTCGTGGGCGAGCGCCTGCTGGATGTGCTCGTAGCGGAACACATGACCAAGATCTTCGGCCTTTGTCGCGGCGACCCGTTGGTTCGCGAGGGCCAGTTCCTTGGCGCCTTCTTCGCCCAAGATGAGTTTGGGGCCGAGGTTTGGAATTGGGATGATAGTAGGACGATGCAATTCCTGCCCGAGAGCTTCCGTGAATTCCGCGTTACGCACTGGATTCGGGGCAACAGCGTTGATTGGTCCTGTGCACCGTTGGTCAAAGATTGCTCGGCAATAGATGTCGCAGAGATCGTCGATAGCGATCCAGGAGAACCAGGGTTTGCCGCCGGAGAGTTCGCCTCCAAGCCCTACTGAAAACAGTCCCTTCATTACCGGCAGTAGCCCGCCTGCTCCGCTTAAAACAATGCCTGTTCTGACCTGACATACGCGTTTCCCGTCCGCCGCTGCCTGTGTAGCGGCGGCCTCCCAGTCCTCGCAGACCGATGCGAGGAAGCCTTCGCCAGCATCAGACTGCTCATCGACGGTGTGTTCTCCTGTGTCGTGACCATAAAATCCGATGGCTGATGCGCTCACCAATGTGTGGCAGGTATCCGATGCTCGTACGAGAGCTGCGAGCTTTTTTGTCGGCCCAATGCGTGAATCATAAATGGCCTGCTTATGGGAGTCTGTGAAGCGACCCATGATTGATTCTCCCGCGAGGTGCACGAGCACATCGACGCCGTCTAGCAGGTCGTTCGCTGGGTTCTCCGGTTCCCACAATCGCTCGCCTTCGCCAGGGTTGTTGCGGGTAAGCGAAATGACGGTGTGCCCCATGGTTTGCAACTGCGCGGAAAGCGCGGTTCCCACCAAGCCGTTGGCGCCCGTCATGGCGATCACCAGAGGCTGATCATTGGCTTGATCCTGGACCAGCGCTTCGAAACGTTTGAGCGCTGCAAAGTCTTGGATCAATTGTTGTTGGCGATACGCAAAAGCGGCGGTCAATGCTGCTTTTGGAAGGCGAGTATCTAGGGAGTCGGTTATTTTCGTAGCTTCTAGTTGTTCGTGTTCGTTCAAAGCCTCTGCGAAAACATGGACATGGCGCCATTTCGCAAGTGCTGCTATCGGTGCGCTGACGCAACGATCAGTGAAGCGGTATCCGCTAACGTAGCCGCTGAACTCATGCTTTGCCTCCCACCTAAGCCCGCCCGGGAGGCTAAATACGGTGGTGCCGTCGGCAAGGCTTGATGCCTGCTGGAGCGGGGTCATCGGCAGGAATGATGGAGTGAGTCGAACCACTGCTCCCGGGCGCGTGTGCCACTGCCAGACTTGTTCGCGCGGGGCGTCGATGATGTGACTGATTTGAAATGACATGGTGAAAATGCGCTCCTCGGCAATGTCGCTAGCCCTTTGAATGATTGGGCGGAAGGCGATTGTCGTCACCAGTGTAGCCACACTTAGTTATTTTGAATGCAAAAGTGGAAGGTTTTGTTCAAGGGGAATCGGCAGTGCTTTCGGGCAACGGGGGTAGAAATGTCGCGTAAATGCTAGTATCTGTGGCGATGCTTGCGAAGGCAGACATCCTTTAACGGACCGCACAGAGAGGCGGGGAAGGAGGTCACGATGAGCGA
Source organism: Corynebacterium gerontici (assembly GCF_003813985.1). Lineage (NCBI taxonomy): Bacteria > Bacillati > Actinomycetota > Actinomycetes > Mycobacteriales > Corynebacteriaceae > Corynebacterium > Corynebacterium gerontici. The sequence goes on along the minus strand of NZ_CP033897.1, from coordinate 1,272,542 downwards.
GAACTCGGAAGCGACGTCAACGCTGCTCAACAGCGACGATGTAGCCCGGACAATCGCGCGCATCGCGCACCAGATTATTGAAAAAACGGCACTGGACGATGATGACGCCGCACCAGTGCTGCTCTTGGGGATTCCATCGGGTGGGGTGCCGCTGGCGAAGCGCCTGGCGGCAAAAATCGAAGAGTTCACCGGAATCAATGTTCCGGTTGGTTCCCTTGACATCACGTTGTACCGCGACGACCTGCGCACTAAGCCGCACCGGGCGCTGCAACCTACCCGTATCCCGTCCGTCGGCGTAGATGCCACCACCGTGATCCTGGTTGACGATGTCCTTTTCTCCGGCCGTACCATTCGTGCTGCTTTGGATGCATTGCGAGACCTCGGCCGGCCAGAAATGATCCAGCTCGCGGTCCTAGTAGACCGAGGCCATCGTCAACTTCCGATCCGAGCTGATTACGTGGGGAAGAATTTGCCCACCGCGCGCCACGAGGATGTGCGCGTGCTCATCAGCGATATTGACGGCCGCGATGCCGTTGAGCTTTATCGACAGGACGCTGCACAGTGAAACACCTGCTTTCCATTTCAGATCTCCGCAAGGACGAAATAATCGGCCTCATGGACGAGGCTGACCGTTTCCGCGAAGCGCTTTTGGGGCGTGAGATTAAAAAATTGCCAACCTTGCGTGGACGCACGATCTTCACGCTTTTTTATGAAAACTCCACCCGCACGCGTTCCTCGTTTGAGACTGCGGGGAAGTGGATGAGCGCAGACGTGATCAACATTTCCGCTTCATCCTCTTCAGTGAAAAAGGGCGAGTCGCTCAAAGACACTGGCTTAACGCTCTCTGCCATCGGCGCCGACGCGATCATCATGCGCCATCCTTCCTCGGGCGCTGCACAACAATTGGCGCAGTGGGTTGCCCCTGCTGGCAATGGCCCCTCGGTAATCAACGCTGGCGATGGTTCACATCAGCATCCAACCCAGGCGCTGCTTGATGCGGTGACGATGCGCCAGCGTCTCGGCAATATCGACGGGCGCAAAATCGTGATCGTGGGCGATTGCTTGCATTCCCGCGTGGTACGTTCCAACGTCGATCTGCTCAGCACTCTCGGCGCTGAGGTCGTCCTGGTGGCACCGCCCACGCTGTTGCCCACCGGCGTTGAACAATGGCCGGTGCGCACCAGTTTTGATATGGATGCAGAGCTTGTCGACGCCGACGTAGTGATGATGTTGCGGGTCCAGCAGGAGCGAATGCACGGCGGTTTTTTCCCATCACACAGGGAATATGCCGCATTATTCGGCCTTTCGGCTGCGAGAGAAGCGAAGCTGCAAGATCATGCCATCGTGATGCACCCAGGTCCCATGCTTCGTGGCATGGAAATCTCCGACGCAGTTGCAGACGTTCCACGCACAGCAGTGCTGCAGCAGGTCAACAACGGCGTGCACACGCGCATGGCAGTGCTGTTTAGCCTGGTTGCCAGTGGAAACGAGGCGCTATGAGCATTAAGAACGAAGGAGTAGTGCCAATGGCGCACGCAGAATCTGTCCTGATTAAGAATGTGCACCTCTACGGTGAAGGCGAAGCCACGGATGTTCTCGTGCGCGATGGCGTGATCGAGACCATTGCCGCTGACCAAGAATTCGACGGCGTCGTGGTTGAAGGTGAGGGTGGGGTGCTGTTGCCCGGTCTCGTTGATATGCATGTTCACCTCCGTGAACCGGGCCGCGAGGACACCGAGACGATCGCAACTGGCTCAGCCGCCGCGGCAAATGGTGGATTTACCGCAGTGTTCACCATGGCGAATACTCAGCCGGTGATGGATCAGCCTGTGATTGCGGAGGCAGTTTGGCATAAGGGACAGGACATCGGACTCTGCGATGTTTATCCGGTCGGCTCAATTACCAAAGGTCTCGAAGGCAAAGAACTCACCGAATTCGGCATGATGGCGCGTTCCGACGCCAAGGTGCGCATGTTCTCCGATGACGGCAAATGCGTGGATAATCCGCTGCTCATGCGTCGAGCTATCGAATATGCCAAAGGTCTCGACGTGTTGCTGGCTCAGCACTGCGAAGATCCACGCTTGACTGAAGGTGCAGTAGCGCACGAGGGTGAAATTGCTGCGCGCCTTGGTTTGCGCGGCTGGCCCCGTGTTGCTGAAGAATCCATCGTGGCCCGCGATGCGTTGCTATGCCGGGATTATGGCAACCGCATGCATATCTGCCACGCCTCAACTGAAGGCACAGTAGAGCTGCTGCGTTGGGCTAAAGATCAGGGCATTCCGCTTTCTGCCGAGGTAACGCCTCACCACCTGCTGCTCACCGACGAGCGCCTAGAAACTTATGATGGCGTGAATCGGGTGAACCCCCCGCTGCGTGAGCACAAAGACACCCTTGCGTTGCGCGATGCTCTTTTGGAGGGCGTCATCGATTGCGTGGCAACCGATCACGCCCCGCACGGCTCTGAAGAAAAGTGCTGCGAGTTTGAAAATGCTCGGCCAGGCATGCTGGGGCTTGAAACTTCACTGGCGATCATCGCTCAGATCTTCGTGGAATCAGGCTTGGCCGACTGGCGTTTTGTTGCGAAAGTGATGAGCGAGCGCCCGGCCGAACTACTGAAGCTCAAAGATCATGGGCGCCCAATCGCAGAAGGCGAACCGGCGAACCTCACCATCGTGAGTTCTAAGGAAAACTGGAAGGTTGCGGGGGAGAAGCTGGCATCCAAGGCAGCCAACACGCCATATGAGGGCATGGACTTTGACACGAAAGTAAAGGCAACGATCCTGCGCGGACGCGTTACAAGCTCGAACGGTGTTCCGGCCCAAGCACGCACAAGCTAAAGAGCACGCAACAATTTTTTGAAAGGCAAGATTCCTCTTGAGTAATTCCCAAGCAAGCCAAGCGCCAAAGCGCTATCCCGCCGCGCTTGTGCTCGCCGACGGCAAGATTTTCCGCGGCACAAGCTTCGGCAAAGTTGGCACCACCCTGGGCGAAGCCGTGTTTAGCACAGCGATGACCGGGTACCAGGAAACGATGACTGATCCCTCCTACCACCGACAGATTGTGGTGGCGACCGCGCCGCAGATCGGCAATACCGGCTGGAACGACGAGGATGGGGAGTCCCATGGGGACAAGATTTGGGTTGCTGGTCTGGTTATCCGTGACCTCTCGGTGCGGGTGTCAAACTGGCGAGCAGAGCGCTCCTTGGAAGATGAGATGATCTCCCAGGGCATCGTCGGTATCGCGGGCGTGGACACCCGTGCGGTGGTGCGTCACCTGCGCAACTTTGGCTCAATCGCTGCGGGTGTGTTCTCTGGTGACGATGCTCAGCGAAGCGATGAGGAACTTCTCGCCAAGGTGAAGGCACAGCCCTCAATGCAGGGTGCCGACCTAGCCAAGGAAGTGGCTACCGATGAGACCTACATCGTGGAGCCTGAAACCGAGCAGCGATTTACTGTTGTGGCCTACGACATGGGCATCAAGACCAACACTCCGCGCAACTTTGCCCAGCGCGGTATCCGCACGGTGGTCGTGCCCGCGAATACACCATTTGAGGAGATTAAACAGTACGAACCCGACGGCGTGTTTGTCTCCAACGGACCGGGAGATCCGGCCACCGCCGACGAAATGGTGGCGGTGGTCCAAGACGTGCTCGACGCCAAAATCCCATTTTTCGGGATTTGCTTCGGCAATCAGATCCTCGGCCGCGCGTTGGGGCTTGAAACGTTCAAGATGAAGTTTGGTCACCGCGGCATCAATGTGCCAGTACTCAATCACCTCACCGGCGTCATCGACATCACCGCACAGAACCATGGTTTTGCGCTCAAGGGTGAAGCCGGCAAGCCATTCGAGACGCCGTTCGGTACCGCCCAGGTCACTCACACCTGCCTCAATGACAACACGGTGGAGGGCGTGGCGCTAGAGAACGGTATGGCATTCTCCGTGCAATACCACCCCGAGTCCGCTGCGGGGCCGCACGATGCTAATCCATTGTTTGATCAGTTCATTGAGCTGATGGAGCAACAGGGGACGTCGAAAAGCAAGCAAACCGGCAAGTAAACCGAGATCAGGAAAGTACAAGGAAGATTTATGCCAAAGCGCAACGATTTACAGCACGTCCTGGTCATCGGTTCCGGGCCGATCGTGATTGGTCAGGCGTGCGAATTTGACTACTCGGGTACACAAGCGTGCCGGGTGCTCAAAGAAGAGGGGCTTCGGGTCACTCTGATTAACTCGAATCCCGCCACCATCATGACCGATCCTGAGTTCGCTGATCACACTTATGTGGAGCCGATCCAGCCCGAATATATCGAGAAGATTTTTGAAAAAGAGATCGAGCAGGGACACCCGATTGATGCCGTCCTTGCGACGCTAGGTGGGCAAACCGCGCTCAATGCTGCGATCCAGCTTGATCGGCGCGGCAGCTTGGAGAAGTACGGCGTTGAGCTCATCGGAGCCGACATCGATGCCATCGAACGCGGTGAAGATCGCCAGAAGTTTAAAGACATCGTGGCGAAAATCGGTGGAGAATCCGCACGTTCGCGCGTGTGTCACTCCATGGAGGAAGTGCACGAGACGGTCGCTGAACTGGGGCTTCCCGTAGTGGTTCGCCCTTCATTCACTATGGGTGGTCTTGGCTCGGGTCTCGCATTTAATGATGAAGATCTTGAGCGCATCGCAGGTGGCGGACTCGCTGCGTCACCGGAGGCCAATGTGCTGATCGAGGAGTCCATCCTCGGCTGGAAAGAATACGAACTCGAGCTGATGCGCGATGGAGCCGATAACGTCGTGGTGATCTGCTCTATTGAAAACGTGGATGCTCTAGGCGTGCACACTGGTGATTCCGTCACCGTGGCGCCTTCGCTCACGCTGACCGACCGCGAATTCCAGAAGATGCGTGATCAGGGCATCGCGATTATTCGCGAAGTTGGCGTGGATACCGGCGGCTGCAACATTCAGTTCGCCTTGAACCCCAACGATGGCCGGTTGATCACCATCGAGATGAACCCCCGCGTGTCGCGTTCCTCGGCGCTGGCATCAAAGGCCACGGGCTTCCCAATTGCCAAGATCGCCGCCAAGCTCGCCATCGGCTACACGCTCGATGAGATCACCAACGACATCACCGCTGTTACCCCAGCAGCCTTTGAGCCGACCCTTGACTATGTGGTGGTCAAGGCTCCACGCTTTGCTTTTGAGAAGTTTAACGGCGCTGATGACACGCTCACCACCACCATGAAATCGGTGGGCGAGGCCATGAGCCTTGGCCGTAACTACATCTCCGCGCTCAATAAGGTGATGCGCTCGCTGGAAAACAAGCAGTCCGGCTTCTGGACCATCGATGATGCGAGCTTCGCGGGGGATCGCGCCAAGGACGTCGAGGCCGTGCTGCAGGATCTTCAGCGCCCGACGGAAGGCCGCATGTACGACGCAGAATTGGCGCTTCGCCTTGGTGCGAGTGTTGAGCAGGTGCACGAGGCTTCAGGCATTGACCCCTGGTTCCTTGCCGAACTCGAGGCTCTTGTCCAGTTCCGTCAAGAGCTTATTGACGCCCCAGTGCTCGACGAAGAACTGTTGCGCAGGGCCAAGTTCTTTGGGCTTTCCGATCTCCAGATTGCCCGCTTGCGCCCCGAATTTGCGGGCGAGGACGGTGTGCGTCGCTTGCGCTGGTCGCTCGGCATTCGCCCCGTGTTCAAAACGGTGGACACCTGTGCAGCCGAATTCGAAGCCGCCACGCCGTATCACTATTCCTCCTACGAGCTCGATCCTGCGGCTGAGTCTGAGGTGCGTGAACAGCGGGACAAGGACAAAATCATCATCTTGGGTTCCGGTCCGAACCGCATCGGTCAGGGCATCGAGTTCGACTACTCCTGTGTGCATGCAGCCCTTGAGCTTTCTCGCATCGGATACGAGACGGTGATGGTCAACTGCAACCCAGAGACGGTTTCCACTGACTACGACACGGCCGACCGCCTCTACTTCGAGCCGCTGACCTTCGAAGATGTCATGGAGGTCTACCATGCGGAATCTGAATCCGGCAACGTTGCTGGCGTGATTGTGCAGCTTGGTGGGCAGACGCCACTGGGCTTGGCTGAGCGTTTGCGCGACGCCGGCGTGCCCGTGATTGGCACTACCCCGGAGGCCATCGACCTGGCAGAGGATCGCGGCGAATTCGGTGAGGTGCTGCGCAAGGCGAATTTGCCCGCACCTGCTTTCGGCACCGCTACGTCTTTCGCCGAGGCTAAGGAAGTGGCGAGCGGCATCGGCTACCCAGTGTTGGTGCGCCCCTCCTATGTGCTCGGCGGCCGCGGCATGGAGATCGTCTATGACGAGCAGGCGTTGGAGAATTACATCGAACGAGCCACCGAAATCACCAGCGATCACCCAGTGTTGGTGGATCGCTTCCTGGATTCCGCCATTGAGATTGACGTGGATGCGCTCTGTGATGGTGAAAATGTCTATCTGGCTGGCGTGATGGAACACATTGAGGAAGCCGGCATTCACTCTGGTGACTCCGCCTGTGCTCTGCCACCCATGACACTGGGCAAGGAAGACATTGAGCGTGTGCGCCGTTCCACCGAGGCCTTGGCACATGGCATTGGTGTGAAGGGACTGATGAACGTGCAGTACGCGCTCAAAGACGACGTGCTCTACGTCATTGAGGCGAACCCTCGTGCATCTCGAACCGTTCCCTTTGTGTCCAAAGCCACCGGCGTGCACCTGGCGAAGGCAGCAGCGCGGATCATGACGGGTGCAACTATCCCGCAGCTCCAAGACGAGGGCATGATCCCAACATCTCACGACGGCGGCTCACTGCCCCTTGACGCACCCATTGCTGTGAAGGAGGCTGTGCTGCCCTTTAACCGTTTCCGTCGCCCAGATGGCTCCATGCTCGACACACTTCTGAGCCCGGAGATGAAATCGACTGGCGAAGTGATGGGGCTTGCCGATAACTTCGGTGCCGCATACGCCAAGGCTGAAGAGGGAGCCTTCGGCGCATTGCCCACCCAGGGCAACGTGTTCGTCTCCGTAGCGAATCGAGACAAGCGCACCTTGATCTTCCCGATCCAACGTCTTGCCACGCTCGGCTTTAAGATCTTTGCCACCGGAGGCACCGCCGGGATGTTGCGCCGCAATGGCGTGGAGTGTGAGACGGTGTTGAAGCAGACCGAGGCTCGCGAGGGCACCGGTGATCAGCGTGCCATCGTGGACATGATTAACGCTGGGGAAATTGATTTGATTCTGAACACCCCGGCCGGTTCTTCCGGCGCCCGCCACGACGGCTACGAAATCCGCGCGGCGGCCGTGAACATCGGTGTGCCGTTGGTGACCACCGTCCAGGGAGTGACGGCCGCAGTGCAGGGCATTGAGGCGCTGCGCGGCGGTGACATCACAGTTCGGGCTCTGCAAGAACTCGACCACGCAGTCAACGCCAACTAACACCGTCACATGCGCCCTAGAACGTCTTCATCCGAGATGCTAGGGCGCATGTTGTCTATCAACATCGAATAAGGAGCATCTCCATGGCAACCTTCGGCGAACGCCTGTATGAAGCAACCAAAGAGCACGGGCGACTGTGCGTTGGTATTGATCCACATGCCGCACTTCTCGAGCAGTGGGGTCTATCCACCGACGTTCGTGGACTGCGAGAATTTTCGCAACGCTGCGTGGAGGCTTTTGCTGGACGGTGTGCACTTGTCAAGCCCCAGGTCGCTTTTTATGAAGCATTTGGTTCCCAGGGATTTGCGGTGTTGGAAGAAACCATTGCTGCGCTGCGGGAGGCCGGCACTTTGGTGCTTGCCGACGCCAAACGTGGCGATATTGGCTCCACCATGCAGGGGTATGCAACAGCGTGGCTCGATCCTGCCTCGCCACTGTGCTCCGATGCCGTTACCGTGTCTCCATACTTAGGTTTTGGTTCATTGGCGCCGTTGTTGCAAAAAGCAAACGCCCACGATGCAGGAGTGTTCGTGCTCGCCGCTACGTCCAACCCCGAAGCGCGGGAGCTTCAGGATCAACGCGACGAGCACGGATTGAGCATCGCACAACAGATTGTCAACGCGGTGCGGGAAGAAAATGCTGCACAGCATCCCGGGCGTGACTTTGGTAATTGCGGTGTTGTGGTTGGGGCGACCTTAGAACGAGCACCAGAGATGACTCAACTACGCGGACCGGTGCTTCTACCGGGCGTTGGTGCCCAGGGGGCAGGTGCGCGGGATGTGGCACGCCTGGCGGCTGGCAATGAGGCGCTTGCGATTCCAAATGTTTCCCGCGCGGTACTGAAACAGGGTCCAGATGTGGACGCGCTGTCGTCGGCATTGCGTACTGCCGCACAGGATTATCCAGGAATTGCACGACCGTAATTCCCGCAGCTCACAGCGTTGGGCGTCGGCTTTATCGGCAGGCTTCTGAGCTGGGAATTTTCGAGAAATACCCCGGATTACCTAGTGTTTTAGCTTTAGGTGCTAGACTTAGTCGGACGTCAGCGCCCAGCGCTGGAAGTTGTGGCCGGTACGAGGCGTCTCAGAAGGCATCCGAGCCCCGGCTGCACAAGCGCTGAAGTTGTCGAAATTGAACTGAAGAACGCGCAAGCATGAGGGTTTTCTGCCTGAATGCGAGGTGTGTATGGTTGAATGCCGGCGCTGAAGGCGCAGATTTAATGAAAACGTACATCTTTTGAATCGGAGGAACCCCGTGGCCCTTCCCAAGTTGACTGACGAGCAGCGCAAGGAAGCCCTCGCGAAGGCTGCAGAAGCCCGCAAGGCACGCGCTGAGCTCAAGGAGCAGCTCAAGCGCGGCGACATCACCCTGAAGGAGGTCCTTGACAAGGCCTCTTCCGACGAGATCATCGGCAAGACCAAGGTGTCTGCTCTGCTCGAGTCCCTGCCCAAGGTTGGCAAGGTTAAGGCTAAGGAGATCATGGAGGAGCTGGAGATCGCTCAGACCCGACGTCTTCGTGGCCTCGGCGAGCGTCAGCGTCGCGCACTGCTCGAGCGCTTCGGCTTCGAAGGCTAACTCATGCAAGGCGATAACCAAATGGGTCGGCTCGTGGTGCTGGCTGGCCCTTCAGCCGTAGGCAAATCGACGGTGGTTCATCGCCTACGCGAAGAGGTGCCGAACTTGTACTTCTCGGTCTCAATGACCACCCGCGCTCCACGCCCGGGAGAAGTGCATGGTCAGGATTACTACTTCGTGACTCCGGAGGAGTTTCAAGGCAATATCGACCGCGGACAAATGCTCGAGTGGGCAGAAATTCACGGTGGACTGCAGCGCAGCGGCACACCGGCGAAGCCCGTCGACGAAGCGTTGTCTGCTGGCCGGCCGGTCTTGGTTGAGGTGGACCTTGAGGGAGCGCGCAACGTCGCCAAGCTAAAGCCTGAAGCTGAAACCGTGTTCCTTGCGCCGCCCTCCTGGGAGGTGCTGGTGGCTCGCCTGACGGGTCGGGGAACTGAAGCGGAAGACGTGATCCAGCGCCGTCTCGAAACCGCTCGCAATGAACTTGCGTGTAGCGACGAGTTTAAACATGTAGTGGTCAATGAAGATCTTGAAGACACGATCGCAACCCTGCGTTCGATTCTTCTAGGTGGATCATAGCCGCTGGTACGAACAACTTTTGAAGAAAAGGTGCTTGAAAGCAACGTGATTGAGAATAACGACAGCGTGTTTGACACGCCAACCGGCATCACCGCTCCGCCGATCGACGAATTGCTGAAGCGAGTTTCCTCGAAGTATGCGTTGGTGATCTTTGCTGCGAAGCGCGCACGGCAGATCAACAGCTATTTCCAGGACGATGAGCCGGGCGTCTTCGAATTCGTAGGGCCACTGGTGACCCCCGAGACAGGGGAGAAGCCGCTGTCGATTGCTTTGCGCGAAATCGACGCAGGGCTGCTCGAACACGAAGAAGGCTAAAGCAAGAAAAAGAATGCGCCCCTCGCGGGCGCATTTCGTATTTTCTTCCACTGCTGGAGTGCTTAATGCTGTCACACCAACATGGCACCTCCGTGACCAGTTGCGACGACGGTAATGATCGAGACAGCGGCGTAGATGACTAACAGCACCTTGGCTACACGTGTAAAAGTGAGCATGCCGCGATGTTCGCCAAACCAAGTTGCCGCGGCAGTAGCGAACATGGCGCATACGGACATCACGGCGTAAGTTGCCCAATCGGCGTGATCCGCAGCCGGCTCCGGTTGTCCTTCGCTGTAGCCCCTTTGCTTTAACAATCGTGCGCCGGTGATCTTTGCGAAGATCGTCGCAGCGGCACGGGTGTCTGTGGTGACGATGGTTGCGAGTCCAAGGCGTCGCTTGGTGAGCAGCCAGACGATCACCGATAGGGCAGCAGCAGGCGGGGCTACAACGGACAGGTGGACGATGACCGTGTAAAGGGGTATGCCCCGAGCGTGAATTGCAGTGCTCGAATATGTCTCATGCATCACGCACTTGCATACTCTGGCTAGGTTTAGTTTGGTATTGAGAGCTGCGAGATTGGGCAGACTTGCACGATCTGCCCTCAGCAACCGTGAGTGTGACAATTTCGAACCCGCACAGGCGGGAACTTCCCCAAAAAGGAGCAAGAACAGGTGAGCACGAGCCCCATGAATGTGGTTGTCGGTGTAGCAGGTGGTATCGCCGCGTATAAAGCGTGCCATGTGGTTCGCCACTTTAAAGAAGCAGGGCATCAAGTGCGGGTGGTGCCGACTGCCGCTGCTCTGAACTTCGTCGGAGCGGCCACGTTCGAGGCGCTGTCTGGCAATCCGGTGAGTGCCACGGTGTTCGACGCTGTGGACGAAGTACAGCACGTCCGTGTTGGAAAAGAGGCTGACCTTGTAGTGATTGCGCCGGCGACAGCGGATCTACTCGCGCGCATGGCGCATGGTTGTGCCGACGATCTACTCACCACCACCCTCCTCGTGGCAACCTGTCCCGTGGTGGTGGCTCCAGCGATGCACACGGAAATGTGGGAGCACCCCGCTACGCAGGCAAATGTAGAGCTGCTGCGTTCACGTGGGGTGATCGTTCTCGAACCTGCGCACGGTAGGCTTACGGGCAATGACACCGGTCCCGGTCGTCTTCTCGACCCTGAACAAATCGTTACTCTTGCTTTGGCTGCAAACGCATCTACTAGTTTCAGACGCGACCTTGAGGGGAAGCGAGTTCTAATTACCGCAGGCGGAACTCAAGAGCATATCGATCCCGTGCGTTATATCGGCAATCATTCTTCGGGCCGTCAAGCCTATGCGCTCGCCGAACTTGCCGCGCAGCGTGGTGCTGAAGTTAGCATCGTGGCTGCGAATACTGAGGTTTTGCCTACCCCTGCCGGGGCTGTGGTGGCTCGTGTGCGTTCTGCTCGAGACCTGCAGGAGGCTGTGTTTGAGCGCGCCGAGAACCAGGATGTGATCTTGATGGTTGCGGCGGTAGCTGATGTGAGACCCGCGGAAGTGGCGGAAACGAAGTTGAAAAAAGGTGCTAACGATGCGCAATTGCAGCAACTTACTTTGAAGGAGAATCCGGATATTCTGCGGTCCCTGGTGCAGGCTCGCGACAGCGGAGGGATGAAGGCGCAACCGTTGATCGTCGGGTTTGCCGCGGAGACGGGGAGTAAGGAGCGCGACGCGCTGGACCTGGCTCGTGAAAAGCTCAAACGCAAGGGCTGCGACTTGCTGATGTTCAACGAGGTTTCTGGAGATCAGGTGTTTGGAAAGTTGCGGAATCGCGGTGTGCTGCTCGGTAGTGACGGCAGTGAAACACCAGTAGCCGATGGCACGAAGTTGGAAGTGGCTGGTGTGATACTCGATGAGATCGCGGAGCGACTTCGCCGAGACTCGTAATCGCTTTTGTTTTGTCGCTTTTGTAACCTTGGCAGGCTTGCCAGACTAAGCTGCTTGCAAAATTAGACAGCTTGGTCTATCTTGGAGCGAAGCGATGGGCTTAATGCCCGTAAAATTGACGATTAGTAGAAAGCAACGCCGTGAACGCTGTATCTCCAAAACTTCGCCTTTTCACCAGCGAGTCGGTCACCGAGGGGCACCCAGACAAAATCTGCGATTCCATTTCTGACACCATCCTGGACGCTTTACTGTCGGTAGATCCGGGTGCCCGCGTGGCCGTCGAAACCGTAGCGACCACCGGTTTGGTCCATGTCGTGGGCGAGGTCCGCACGAGCGGTTATGTGGAGATTCCCCGATTGGTGCGCGATCGCCTACGGGAAATCGGATTTACATCTTCTGATGTGGGTTTTGACGGCACCACCTGTGGCGTATCGGTGAGCATCGGCGAGCAATCCGCCGAAATCGGTTCGGGTGTCGATACTTCCCAAGAGGTTCGCGATGGTCAGTCCGAGGAACTCGAAGATCAAGCGGGTGCCGGTGACCAGGGCCTGATGTTCGGTTACGCCACCAATGAAACGCCGACGTTGATGCCTTTGCCTATTGATTTGGCACACCGCCTCGCTCGTCGCCTGACTCAAGTGCGCAAGGAAGGCATTGTCAAGCATCTTCGTCCCGACGGCAAGACGCAGGTCACCTTTGCCTACGACGAAGCCGGTGCCCCTGTAGCGCTCGATACGGTCGTGGTGTCTTCGCAGCACGATCCCGAGGTCACTCAAGAGTGGTTGCGAGATCAAATCAAAGAGCACGTGGTGGACTGGGTGCTCGAGGATTCCGGGGTCGTTGCGCGTTTGAACGCAAGTGATTACACCTTACTGGTGAATCCCTCTGGTTCCTTCGTGGTGGGTGGCCCCATGGGGGACGCGGGCCTGACCGGCCGCAAGATCATCGTGGATACCTATGGCGGTATGGCTCGCCATGGCGGCGGCGCGTTTTCCGGCAAGGATCCGAGCAAGGTCGACCGCTCCGGCGCTTACGCGATGCGGTGGGTTGCCAAGAATATCGTTGCGGCAGGTCTGGCAGAGCGCGCCGAGGTTCAAGTCGCTTATGCGATCGGGCGGGCGAAGCCAGTCGGCCTCTACGTAGAAACGTTCGGCACCGCTCAACACGGCCTTGACGATGAAGGCATCCAACAAGCCGTACTCGAGGTATTCGATCTTCGCCCCGCAGCGATCATTCGCGAATTGGATTTGCTCCGCCCCATCTACGCCGATACTGCAGCGTACGGTCATTTCGGTCGCGATGACCTGGATTTGCCGTGGGAGCGTACAGATCGCGCCGAGACTTTGCAGCGCGCGGCGGGAGTAGCTCAGTAGCAGGATAAGCCGGCTCATGCCGTTGGTACATCGGCCGCTCGGAGGCACTTCGCTAGAATGCCAGCATGTCTTACGCCCGCACCCCAGCGCCTGAAAACCCGGTGGCACATGTCCTGCCACTTCTGGGTATTTCGCACCTGGACCGGGCATTCGAGTACCTCATTACTGCCGAACAGCATCACGAAGCCAAACCCGGCGTCCGGCTCAGAGTTAAGTTTTCCGGCAGGCTTGTCGACGCCATACTGTTGCACAGGAGTGACCATCAACAGCACCAGGGCAAGCTTGCATGGGTAGAGCGTGTCATTTCGCCCGAGGTGGTCTACCCGAAACGAACCCGTGAGCTAGTGGAATCGCTGACGGTTCGCTACGCGGGCGTGACTTCAGATTTGATTCGACTCGTGGTTCCTCCGCGTCACGCAAAGGCGGAAGAATCTGACACTCACGCTTCGTGGGAATCGATTGGCGAGGTCGCTGAGCCAGATCTGGCTGGGTGGTTGAGTTTTCGGCACGGTCAGAGCTTCGTGGATGCAGTTCTCCGAGGGGCGCCAGCACGAGCAGCGTGGCAATTGTTGCCCTGTGATCCCTGGATGGATCATCTCGGGGCTCTGGCAACGAAGGTGGCGATCGAAGGTGGAGGCGTGTTAATCGTCTTGCCTGATCAACGCGAAGTTGACGCGATGGAGGAGGCTTTGCGCCGCTATGTCGGGGCGAAACAAGTCACGGTGCTCAATGCGGCTCAAGGTCCACAGGCCCGTTATCGGCGCTACCTGTCCATCTTGCATGGACAGGCGAGAATTGTGGTGGGTACGCGTAGCGCGGCGTTCGCACCGGTGAAAAATCTTCGCCTCACGGTGATCGAGGACGACGGTGATGAAAACCTGGTTGAGCCGCGGGCGCCCTATTATCACGCGCGGGAAGTACTCAGTACGCGCTCCGCACAAGAACATTGTGCATTGTTGATCGCAGGGTATGCCCGTACCGCGGAGACACAATTGCTGGTGGAATCGGGGTGGTGTCACGATCTTGTGGCGCCGCCTGAAGTGCTGAAAGCAAAACTGCCACAAATAGAGGCCATTGAAGATTCGGCCTTCAGTATCGAACGTGACCACCAGAACTATCGCGGACGTATACCGGCGAAAGCCTTTCGAGCGATGCGCACCGCATTGGACAGTGACTCCCCAGTGCTTGTCCAGGTAGCACGAAAGGGCTACATCCCCGGCCTGAGCTGCGCGCGGTGCCGCACGCCTGCACGCTGCCGGGCTTGCAATGGTCCATTGAGCTTTCAAGACCAGCAGGCGCACCAAGGCAATGTTTTAACGTGTCGTTGGTGTGGACGGCCCGAGACAGCGTTCGCCTGTGTGCAGTGTGGACATCATGGTGTGCGTGCTCAACAACGCGGGAGCGTGCGCACGGCAGAAGAAATCGGTAGGGCGTACGCGGGCACACCAGTAGTAGTTTCCGGTGGTAATCGGGTGATTGACCATATTGAGCACCGGGCGCAAATTGTGGTTGCTACGCCCGGCGCGGAGCCACGGGTCGATGGCGGCTATGGCGCGGTGGTGTTGCTTGACGCTTGGATGATGTTGGGGCGAGAGGACCTCAGGGCTTCCGAAGACGTTATGAGGACATGGTCTGCGGCGATTGCTCTTGGTAAACCGGCGGAGCAGGGCGGTACCGTCGTGATCGCCGCTGACAATGCCCTGGCCGAAGTGCAGGCGCTCTTGTTATGGAACGTTGTTGGGATGGCAGCGCGGGAACTGCAGCTTCGACGCCAAGTGCACTTCCCGCCCGCATACCACATGGCTGCCATTGATGCCCCCGCTGCAGCCCTGGAAGATTTTCTGGAGCTGGCGCAGCTACCACCGGCAACCGAAATACTTGGGCCTGTGGATTTACCAAGAGATGTTCACCTGCCCGGCGAATACGATCAACAGGTTTACGGGCCTGCGCAGCGGATCTTGTTGCGCACACCGTTGCAGGGCCGAAACGATCTTGGCCAGGCATTACGCGCGGCGAGAGTGCAAAAGCAGGCAAGGAAAAATGATTTGCCATTACGCATCCAGATTGACCCGATCCGGGTTGGCTAATCTAGAGTACCAGATCATTGAGCTAGAACAGATCCCTAAAGGAAAAATTTTATTGTGACTATCCGCAACATCCGCATCTTCGGAGATCCGGTCTTGACCACCAAAGCCGAGGACGTCACCGTTTACGATGCCGGTTTGGAACAACTGGTAGAAGACATGCTAGAAACCATGGATGCGGCAGGAGGCGTGGGTTTGGCTGCCAACCAGATTGGGGTGCTCAAGCGAGTCTTCGTGTACGACACCGCCCACACCGAAGGGGGTTTGCGGGGCCACATCATCAACCCCACGTGGCATTCAATTGGCGAGGACACCCAGATTGGCCAAGAAGGCTGCCTTTCTATCCCAGAAATCCAGAAAGATGTGCAGCGGGCTCAAACCGTCGAGTTGCGTGGTTACAACGTGCATGGGGACCCGGTGTCTCTTGTAGCCTCCGGGTTGCTCGCTCGTTGCATCCAGCACGAATATGATCACCTAGATGGGGTGCTATTTCTCAAGCGCCTGAGCCCGGCGTTGCGGAAAGAAGCGATGCGCGAGATCCGCCAATCTGAGTGGTTCCAACAATAAATTTAAGAACACTACAAGGAAAGAGCTACCCCTATGCGCCTAGTATTCGCCGGCACTCCCGAAGTTGCGGTTCCAACCCTCACCGCGCTCATTGAAAGTGAACACGAGGTGTCTGCCGTCATTACCCGCCCGGATGCGCGCAAGGGCAGGGGCCGAAACCTGCATCCATCGCCTGTCAAGGCTCTTGCCCTCGAGCACGGCATCGAGGTGCTCACCCCATCGACCATTCGTCAAGGCACCGAGGAAGGCGATGCTCTTCGGGCTCGCTTGGAAGCATTGGAGCCGGACTGCATTCCCGTGGTTGCGTACGGTAACCTCATCGGTCCAGAGTTGCTAGATCTTCCACGGCACGGTTGGATGAACGCGCATTTTTCCCTTTTGCCACGCTGGCGTGGCGCATCACCAGTGCAAGCGGCGCTTATGGCTGGCGATACACAAACTGGAGTGACGGTATTCCGCATCGAGCAGGGTTTGGATACCGGCCCCATCCTTGGAACCTATGCTGAGGCGATGCCGAACGATGCCACCACGGAAAGCCTGTTGGATCATCTGGCGATCAAAGCCGGGGATTTGCTTTGCGAGGTGCTCGACGGCCTTGAACGCGGTTTCGTTGTCCCTCAGCCACAAGACGGTGAACCGAGCTACGCCGGGAAAATCACCACGGAGCAAGCTCACGTCGATTTCCATCAGGATGCGGCCACGATTGAACGCCTGATCCGGGCACTCATGCCTCAACCCGGTGCTTGGGCCATGCTTGATGATCAGCGCTTGAAGTTTGGACCAATCAGCATCCTTGATGCCGCAGCGCTTGAGCAAGAACTCGCTGCAGGTTGCATCCTTGTGGAAAAAAAGCGGGTCCTTGTTGGCACCGCTGACGGGGTTGTGCAATTAGGGAACGTACAACCACCGGGGAAAAAGTACATGCCTGCTCGCGACTGGGCACGCGGCCAACACGACCTAGAAAGTAAGATGTTCCAATGAGCCAAGGCGGATTCCGATCTCGCACGAAAAATGCGAAAGTACAAAGTGGTCAACGCGCGAACCCCCAGCATCAAGGCAGGGGCAAGCAGGGGCAGGGGCAACGTCGAAAAGCTGAATTTTCTAAGCGCGGTGGCCTTATGCGAAGTGTGGATGCCCCCAG
The DNA here is from genome assembly GCF_003813985.1 of Corynebacterium gerontici. Lineage (NCBI taxonomy): Bacteria > Bacillati > Actinomycetota > Actinomycetes > Mycobacteriales > Corynebacteriaceae > Corynebacterium > Corynebacterium gerontici. Next base: position 1,255,555 of record NZ_CP033897.1, on the reverse strand, counting down.
GGCTGTGGCGTTTGAGGTGCTTCGCCGAGTCAGTGATGAAGGCGCTTACGCCAACATTGCTTTGCCAGCGTTGTTGAAGGAGCAAAAGCTCAGCGGCCGCGATGCAGCATTTGCCACCGAATTGACTTACGGCACGCTCAGAACCCAAGGAGTGCTGGATACCGTCATCGATCATCTCGCTTCGAACGGCATTGATTCGATTAGCCCCGAGGTGCTCGATGCCATGCGGCTGGGCGCTTATCAATTGCTGTTTACCCGCGTTGAGCCTCACGCGGCGGTGGACACGAGCGTGAAAATCGTTGCAGAGAGGGAGCGCGAGTCCGCCAAAGGCTTCGTCAATGGCGTGCTGCGCAGCATTGCACGAAGCAACACCGAAGAATGGTTGACCAAGCTCAGCCCCGACACTGCGTTGGCGGGCGCGGCATTTCGCCACGCTCACCCGGAATGGATTGCCAGAAGCTTCAGCAAAGCGTTGGAGTTGGATCCCATGCTGCTTGATCAGTCTGAACAGCAGGAACTGGCCGCTGCACTCGCCGCAGATTCGGATCGTCCGGGTGTGCACTTGGTGGCACGCCCAGGAGAAATTACCGCCGAAGAGTTGGCGTTAATTACCGGCGGAGAAATGGGCGAGTATTCCCCGTATGCAGTCAAGCTTCCTAGCGGCGACCCGGGCAAACTCGAGCCAGTGCAGCAAGGAATGGCGGCTGTCCAAGATGAAGGCAGCCAGCTCATCGCTCGGGCGATGGTGAATGCGCCGCTTGAAGGCCAAGATACCGGCTGCTGGCTGGATCTTTGCGCTGGCCCCGGTGGAAAGGCCGCGCTGATAGCTTCACTTGCTCGAATCGATCAGGCGCATGTGGATGCCGTGGAGGTTTCCTCTCACCGCGCGGGTCTTGTGCGCGGCGCAGTCGAGGGGCTGCCCGTCACCGTGCACACGGCCGATGGGCGAAGCTTCGGCACTCCAAATAGCTATGATCGAGTGCTTATCGACGCCCCATGCTCCGGACTCGGAGCGCTCAGGAGAAGACCGGAAGCGCGATGGAAGAAACAAGAATCCGACGTGCCGGAGCTCCAAAAACTGCAATTGCAGTTGCTGCGCCACGGCATTGAACTGGTGCGTCCCGGGGGTGTGGTGGTGTATTCCACTTGCTCACCGGACATGCGCGAAACCCGCGAGGTCGTCGACGCCGTATTGGCTGAGGGCATGGTTAAGGAAGTAGACGCTAAGGCGCTGGTGCCGGGGATGGAAAACACCGGTAGTTTCCCCTCGGTGCAGATGTGGCCACACCGCCACGGCACCGATGCAATGTTCTTTGCAGTTTTGCGCAAACAGGGGCAATAAGCCCCTTGGGTGCACAGCCACTAGTCGAAGTCGTGCCACAAATGTCCCGCTAGACTGAGGGGCATGGCTGAACAACGCGCACCCATCATTTCCCCATCCATCCTCGCAGCGGATTTCACCCAGCTAGGCGAACAAGTAAAAGCCATTGCGAATGCCGAATGGGTTCACGTTGACGTGATGGATGGGCACTTCGTGCCCAATCTGTCCTTCGGAGCAGACATCACAAAAGCGGTTTCCCGGGTTACAGAGCTGCCACTGGATGTCCACCTCATGATCGAAAAGCCCGAGCAGTGGGTGGATCACTACATTGACGCAGGTGCCTCCTGCGTCATCTTCCACATTGAAGCCACCGAAGATCCAGTATCGCTGGCACGCGACCTCCGAAGCAAAGGCGTGCGGGCTGGGTTTTCACTGCGTCCAGGCACCCCCATCGAACCCATGCTTGAGCACCTGCATGAATTCGATGAGGTGCTCGTGATGAGCGTTGAACCAGGGTTCGGGGGTCAGTCTTTCATGCCCGAGCAACTCGAAAAAGTAAGAACCTTGCGTTCCTACATCGATGAGCACGATTTGGACGTAATCATCGAAATCGATGGCGGCATCAGTGCCAAAACTATCGAAGCGGCAGCCGCGGCTGGTTGCGACGCCTTTGTGGCGGGATCAGCCGTCTACGGCAACGATGATCCGGCTGGCGCAGTAGAAGAGTTGCGGCGACTCGCGCAGGCTGCGAGCTAAACGGTGACTCGTTTAGCTCTGCCGCTCGGATCGTGGGGCGGTGAGCAGATCATCCACGCCCGCCACGCAAAGGTCCCGGATCACATAGCCGGCGCCCTCATGGCGGCATTGCGCGCCGGGGAGCAGGTGCGTGGTGCCACAAGCCCGAACCCGCCGGTGGGCGCCGGAGTATTCGATCAAGACGGCCAAGTGATCTCGGTGGGAGGTACACAACCGGCTGGTGGCCCCCATGCCGAAGTCGTAGCGCTTGCGGCCGCGGGTGAACACGCCAGGGGAGCGGAAATGGTGGTCACGCTCGAACCATGTAACCACCACGGAAGAACCGGGCCGTGCAGCGAAGCCATCAAACGAGCGGGCATTCAACGGGTGTGGTTTTGCCAGAAAGATCCGGGTGAAGCTGAAGGTGGCGGCGCCCAACGCTTGCGCGATGCTGGTGTAGAAGTACGTGCCATCGAATTGCCGGTGCTGGCACTCGAGCCCTGGCTAGCTGCCCAACGCCTGCAGCGTCCGTACGTCGTGGGAAAAGTCGCGCAAACCATTGATGGGTTCGTCGCGGCACATGATGGCAGCTCAAAATGGATCACCGGCTCCGCGGCACGCCAGTTCAGCCACGATGTGCGTGCCAATGTCGACGCGATCTGGGTTGGGACGGGAACCGTCCTTGCCGATAACCCACGATTGACCGCCCGCGGTGAAAACGGCCGCGACCTTCCGCACCAGCCTCAGCCGGTTGTCGTAGGCACTCGACCGCTGCCCGCAGAATTAGCGCTGAAAGCGCCCTGGCGTTTCTCTAACATTGACCTCGCCATGCAGACCTCCTGGCAGCGCGGGCATCGCCATGTGCTGGTGGAAGGCGGGCCGGGGCTCCTGACTAGCATGCTGCGCAGTGATTTGGTCGATGAGCTGCACATCTACACGGCTCCAAAATTGCTTGGTGCTGGGAAGAAGTGCGTAGACATGCTTGGGGAATCAATCGACGCCGCCAAGACGTTTGAAATGTCGCGGGTGCAGATGCTGCAACCCGATACTTGCACCGTACTGAAAAGGAAAAACCACGACGATGTTCACCGGAATTGTTGAAGCCAAAGGCGAGATTCTTGCTGTAGAAAATCTGGAGCGCGCGGTTCGCCTGCGCATCCATGCTCCTGGTCTGCTTGATGACGCCGAGTACGGTTGTTCAATTGCCGTTGAAGGCGTGTGCCTGACAGTCACGTCGATTGAATCAGGTGAGGTCTTCACCGCTGACGTGATGGAAGAAACGCTCAAGCGCAGCACGCTAAGGCACAAGTCCGTGGGGGATCGACTCAACCTCGAACGCGCGATGGCGGCAAATGCACGTTTTGGCGGACATGTTGTGCAGGGACATGTCGATGGCACCGCAGAATTGCTCCAACGCCATTCGGAGGAGCATTGGGACGTATTGCGATTTAGCTTGCCGCCCAACCTCAAACGCTATGTGGTGGAGAAAGGATCCATCACCGTCTGCGGCACGTCACTTACTGTCAGTGCTCTTTCCGCAGAATCAACGTTGGATGAGGATGGTTGGTTCGAGGTTTCTTTGATTCCCACCACTTTGAACGAAACCACCCTGGGGGTGCTCGAGGTGGGCCAGAAAGTGAATCTCGAGGTGGATGTTCTGGCGAAATATGTTGAACGGATGTTGCGCTTCGACCCCCAATCAAGCGATTCGGCGGCCGCGGGATAGGCTTAATCACTGTGACCAAAGCTGAACAAGATGCGATCTCGCTCGACTCCGTGGACGAGGCTATTGCTGCCATCGCCCGTGGTGAAGCCGTCGTTGTTGTCGACGATGTTGATCGCGAGAATGAAGGCGACCTCATCTTCGCCGCGGAACTCGCCACACCTGAACTCGTGAGCTTCATGGTGCGTTACTCCTCCGGCTACATTTGCGCCGCGCTGGAAAGCGAAAAGCTGGATGCACTGGCGCTGCCCGCGATGGTGGCGCAGAACCAGGACCAGCGACAAACTGCGTATGCGGTAACGGTTGATCTGGCGGATGGTTCCACGGGGATTTCTGCTCGCAGTAGAGCAGCAACCATTCGGCGTCTGGCGGATCCCGAGGCTCAGGCGAGCGAGTTCACCCGTCCGGGACACGTGGTGCCATTGCGTGCGCGCGCTGGGGGAGTGCTCGCCCGCGACGGTCACACTGAAGCGGCTGTTGATCTTGCCCGTTTGGCTGGGATGGCACCGGCCGGCGTGTTGTGTGAGATTGTCAGTGAGGATGATCCCACGGATATGGCCCGAGCAGTGGAACTGCGCCGTTTCGCTGATATCCATGGTTTGAAGATGATTGCAATTGATCAGCTCAAACGATGGCGGATCGAGCATGATCGGCAGGTGGTTCGTCGAAAAGTGAGCACCACGCTGCCCACCGAATTCGGAACCTTCCAATGCATTGGCTACCAAAGCGTCCTTGATGGGCTTGAGCATGTTGCGTTGGTCAAGGGCGATGTACGGGGCAAATCCGATGTATTGGTGCGAGTCCACTCCGAATGCTTGACGGGCGATGTTTTTGCTTCTCGACGTTGCGACTGTGGCGAACAACTTCACGCAGGCATGCGAGCAATTGAATCACAAGGCGAGGGCGTGTTGTTATACCTCCGCGGCCACGAAGGTCGTGGTATCGGGCTCATGGAAAAGCTTGAGGCCTACAAGCTGCAAGAAGATGGAGCAGATACGGTAGACGCAAATCTGGCTCTCGGTCTGGCGGTGGACGCACGCGACTACGCGGTAGCTGCAATGATGTTGCACGATCTGGAAGTGCAGTCGATAGCACTGCTCAGCAATAATCCCCAGAAACCAGAAGAACTCGCGGCTTTCGGTATTCGAACTTCCGTGGTGAAGCCCCTTCGAGCAGCCGTTCACGAGGACAATCGCCGGTACCTTGAAACTAAGCGTGACCGGATGGGGCACCAATTGCCTTGGTTGGATGAGCATTAGGCGTTGCCCATCCTCCGAAGCTATGCAGAACAACGACGAACCTTAGAGGAGCTTTCATGGCTGTAGCAGGCTTACCCACGGTAGAAAATTTCCAGGCCCCCGGCTATACGGTCGGCATCGTGACGGCTACCTGGAATGAACGAATTTGCGATCAACTGCATGCTCGCGCGGTCGCTACTGCACACGATGCTGGCGCGCGCGTGGTCGAGGCGAGAGTCATGGGGGCACTGGAGTTGCCGGTGGTGGTGCAAAAGCTCAGCGATACTTGTGATGCCGTTGTTGCACTCGGGTGCGTGATTCGCGGTGGAACTCCTCACTTTGATTACGTATGTGATTCGGTCACCCAGGGTTTGACCCGGCTGGCACTGGATACGCGAACGCCGATCGGCAACGGTGTGCTCACCTGCAACGATGATCAGCAAGCCGTGGATCGAGCCGGCTTTGAAGGCTCGGCCGAAGATAAGGGAGCGGAGGCAGTCATTGCGGCGCTGCACACCGCTAAGGTCCTGGAAAAACTACCGCGATAAATTGCGGCGCCGCCCAGCGTATTAGGATGGGCACGATCAATACGCCAATCGTGAAGCTCGCGGCGTAGCAACCAATAAGAAAAGCGATGAGCAACAAGATGAGCGAAGTGGACAACATCAATCAGCGACACCGAGAACTCAGCGAAGAAGAACTCCAACGCTACGTTGCTGCCGACGCTGCGCTGACAAGTTCTAAGCCTTGGAAACTCAGCATCACCTCACGTAAGCTGCGCATACGGGCGATGGTGAGCGCTGGAGTCATCATAGCCCTGCACGTTTTTCTCGCCCTCGTGGTCGCCATCGGTGACACCGGCACCACCGTCACAGTGATTGATCAGTGGGGATACTTCCTTGTTGGTGTATTGCTCGCCGCACTGGTGTTCATCGCGTTGTGGCGGCCGCGAGTGCAGGTGAATGAGGACGGGGTGGAAGTCCGAAACTTCCTGGGCACGAAGTTCTACCCTTGGTTCGTCATCTACGGTCTTAATTTCCCTGAAGGGGCTCGCATGGCGCGCCTTGAGCTACCGGATTTTGAATACGTTTCCCTATGGGCACTGCAATCTGCCGACGGAGCTCAGGCGGTGCAAGACGTGAAAGACTTCCGCGCACTTGAAGCGCAGTATATGCCGGAGGATTAGAGTAGACCGGTGACAGATCCATCGACCTATCGCCCGGCTCCCGGTTCCATACCTACGGATCCGGGGGTGTACAAGTTCCGCGACCCTGCCGGACGAGTTGTCTACGTTGGCAAGGCGAAAAACCTTCGGGCGCGACTTTCAAACTACTTTCAAGACCTCTCTCAACTGCATCCTCGTACCCGTCAAATGGTGACCACTGCCGCGTCTGTGGAGTGGACGGTAGTTGCCAGCGAGGTGGAGGCACTACAGCTCGAATACACCTGGATCAAGCGCTTCGACCCACGCTTCAACGTCAAGTATCGCGATGACAAGACCTATCCCGTGCTGGCTGTAAGCACCGGTGAGCGGATCCCTAGGGCTTTCTTCTACCGCGGCCCTCGCAGAAAAGGCGTGCGGTACTTCGGCCCCTATTCACATGCCTGGGCTGTGCGCGAGACGCTGGATTTGCTCACCAGGGTATTCCCCGTGCGTACGTGCTCTAAGGGCGTATATAACCGCCACGAAACCTTGGGGCGGCCCTGTTTGCTTGGGTACATCGACAAATGCAGTGCACCGTGCGTCGGCAAGGTAAGCGAAGAGGAACACCGGGAAATTGTGCATGGCTTCGTCCGCTTTATGGCGGGTCACACCGACGCGGTGATTCGAGATTTGAGCGCGCAGATGCACGAAGCCGCGGCAGCTATGGACTTCGAAAAAGCAGCTCGGCTCCGCGACGATCTCCAAGCGGTGCAAAAAATCACCGAGCAGCAGGCAGTGGTGCTTGGCGACGGCACTGATGCCGACGTCGTGGGCGTGCATGCCGATGAGCTTGAGGCATCGATCCAGATGTTTCACGTTCGTGCCGGAAGAATACGTGGCCAGCGTGGTTGGATTGTCGAACGCACCGCCGATAGCGATGAGGAATTGGCCGAGCTTGTGCAAAATTTCCTCATTCAGTTCTACTCGGACGCAGTGGAGCAAGAAAATATTACTGCGGACACAGAGCAAAAAGTGGCACGACGGGGCGTTGATCAGCTCAGCCATAACAGCACGCCGTGGTCGCGAGATGACGGTGTGCATCAAGTGGTTCCACGAGAAGTCCTTGTGGATGTTGAACCCGAGGATGCGAAGCACACCAAGCAGATGCTTTCGGATTTACGGGGCGCCCAAGTAGATCTGCGGATCCCCCAGCGAGGTGACAAGAAGGCACTGCTTGAAACGGTGCAGAAGAACGCCAAAGATGCACTGCGTCAGCACAAAATGAAGCGCATCAGTGATCTCACGGCACGTTCGCAGGCGTTGCAGGAATTGCAGGAAGCTTTGGGTCTTGAGCAAGCGCCATTGCGTATTGAGTGCACAGATATCTCGCATATCCAGGGGACCGACGTGGTGGCCTCTTTGGTGGTATTTGAAGACGGCTTAGCCAAGAAGTCGGATTATCGCCGTTTCAAAATCAAGGAGGCCGCCGGCGATGGTCATTCCAACGACGTGGCTTCCATTGCTGAGGTCACGCGGCGCCGCTTCCTACGCTACAAAGAAGATGCCCTGGCGATGCCCGAAGAGCCTGATGAGGCGCGTTTTGCCGATGAATCTGCTCCGAAGAGGGAGCAACGTTTCGCTTACCCTCCGCAACTGTTTGTGGTTGACGGTGGTGCCCCGCAGGTCGCGGCGGCTCAGGAGGTTCTGGATGAACTCGGAGTGGTTGATGTCGCGCTGATCGGCATTGCCAAGCGTCTCGAGGAAGTCTGGATCCCCGGCGATGATGAGCCACTCATCCTGCCTCGAAACTCCCAGGCGATGTATCTGATCCAGCAATTGCGCGATGAAGCACACCGGTTTGCCATCCAGTTCCATCGCCAGCAACGTTCCAAGAGGATGCGGGAATCCGAGTTGGACAAGGTACACGGTCTTGGCGATGCCCGCAGGAAGGAACTGGTGAAACACTTCGGGTCGGTGAAAAAGCTGAAGCAAGCCAGCGTTGAAGACATCGCACAAGTGCGCGGATTTGGGCCAAAGTTGGCGCAGGCGTGCTTTGACGCATTGCACCCCGAATAGGTACCGCTTTCGCGGCGCGTTGCTAGCGTTGGCATTGGCCCTGCTCGTGGTTGAAAGCCCCTGAATGAAACACTGTAACGGCGCGTCCGACTGCGTTAAAAAGCTACACTGGCAGCATGATGATGAACCTGCAGAGTACCCCAGAACCACGCACTGAAATTCCTCCGGCGCTGATCACGGGCCTTTCTGGAGCGGGATTAAGTTCGGCCGCCCGGGTGCTCGAGGATATGGGGTGGTTCGTTACCCAAAATATACCCCCTCAGTTAATCGTTCACCTCGCTGAGTTGGTCGGTGACGATTCGTCCCCGGTGGATAAGGTGGCGATCGTTAGCGATGTCCGTTCCCGTGATTTCGGTGGCGGACTTGAACAGATCATCGCGCAGCTTTCTGAACGAGGCATGAAACCATTGGTGATGTTCATGGATGCTCGTGACGATGTGCTGGTGAAACGCTTCGATAATCTTCGGCGTACCCACCCTCTCCAGGGAAGTGGGACGCTGTTGGTAGGCATCGAGCGTGAGCGTGAGATGCTCTCAGGGATTCGCGAATCTGCGGATGTCATTATTGACACTTCGGATCTTTCGATTCACGACTTGAGGAGGGTGATCGAGCCCAACTTCTCTTCCGTCGCTAACAAGCAGGAACACGTTACCGTGCAGTCCTTTGGCTTCAAACACGGTTCCCCACGGGATACCGACTTGATGGTTGACGTACGCTTTTTGCCGAATCCTTTTTGGGTTCCCGAGCTTCGGCCATTTCGCGGTGTGGACAAACCTGTTTCGGATTATGTTTTGGGACAATCCGCCGCGGAGCCTTTCCTAGAGCACTTCTTACAGATGTTCGATGATATGCGCCCTGGTTTCGAGCATGAGGGCAAGAAGTTCATCACCATCTCGATTGGTTGTACCGGCGGACATCACCGCAGCGTCGCAATTGCAGAGGAGATCGGGCGCCGATTGCGCGAACGTGAGGATCTGGATGTCAGCGTCCAACATCGCGATATCGGGAGGAACTAATGCTCCGGGTTTCTGAGCCTTCTTTCGCGTGCCTTGGCGGTGGTCATGGACTGTTTCAGACACTGCGTGCTGTTCGCCAATTGCCGCACACTTCCATCGACGCGATCGTCACTGTCGCCGATGACGGTGGTTCGAGCGGGCGTATCCGGAAAGAATTGCGTCAAGTTCCGCCCGGAGATCTGCGTATGGCCCTTGCAGCCTTAGCACCTTTCGACGATGAGGGGTTGATCTGGGAGCAGACATTGCAGCATCGATTTGGTGGGCACGGCGCTTTGGCAGGGCACGCCGTGGGTAACCTTCTGCTCGCCGGGCTTGTCGACGTTCTTGGTGACGAAATTCAGGCTTTGGACATGTTGAGGAAAACAATCCGAGCCGAAGGCCGAGTGCTACCCGTGTGTGATAGGCCGCTGGATATTGCGGCGGAAGTGTCCGGCCTGGATGATGATCCTCGCATCATGCGCGAAGTCCGAGGGCAAGTGGCTGTTGCATCTACGCCTGGTACCGTCCGGAGGGTGCGTTTGATCCCCGAGCGCCCACGAGCGGCACAAGAGGCCGTTGATGCCATCAATGGCGCAGACATCGTGACGCTGGGGCCGGGCTCCTGGTTCAGCTCCGTCATTCCACATCTGTTGGTCGACGGGATCACCGAGGCGATAGCGGGAACAGATGCGATGCGTGTGGTGGTGCTGAATCTGAGTGCTGAGCCTGGTGAAACTGCAGGTTTTAGCGCTGAGCGCCATCTGCATATTTTGGCGCAGCACGATCAGCGTCTCAGGGCCGACGTGGTCATCGTGGATGCTCGGATGATTCCTAATCAATCAGATCGCTTACACCTGGAGAGAGCCGCCAAGAGCTTGGGGGCTCGGTTGGCCTTCTATGACCTTCGAGAGGAAGACGAAGATGGTCTGCTCCTGGAGCGTCACGACGCCGAGAAGTTAGCCCAAGCACTGCAGAGTGAATACCGCTAGCGGGCTGAGCCACGACCGTTGCGGTAGCCTAATCCCATTGCGCTCTTTTTTCGGGGCGCGTTCGTTCTTCGAAAAGCTGGAAGCGAGAAACATGTCGGCGTTATCGAATCAGGCCAAAGCAGAACTTGTGCGAGTTCCTACCGCTCAAGGTGCGCAGCGCTTGGCGGAACTGGCGGGGATGATTCGATTCGGCGGCGAACTCAGCGTTGAGCACAACACCCTGCTCGTTGTGTTGCGCACGGAATCGGAGGCCGTTGCGCAGCGCTTCGCGCAACAAGTCCAGGCGGTGGTGGGAGCAGTGCCGATCATCCGAGAGACTCCCGGAGCGAAACGCGGTTATCTCTTTGAAGCGCGGGTGGAGGAAGGTGCGAAGGAGCTCATCCGGCGCACGGGGATGGTCAGCCCAGGCGGGCACCAGATCATCGGGATGCCTTTGCAGGTGGTTTCCGGCACGGTTGAAATTGCAGAAGCTGCCTGGCGAGGGGCGTTTTTGGTTGCAGGTTCTTTGTCTGATCCCAGCCGTTCTACTGCGCTCGATGTTGCAGCACCAGGGCAAGAAGCTGCGCTTGCGTTGGTTGGGTGCGCACGCCGCATGGGGGTAACTGCCAAAACTCGGGAAAGTCGGGGAGTTGAGAAGGTATCGATCAGAGACGGTGAGGGCGTGGGTGCTATGTTGTCGCGTCTGGGCGCGCACACCACCAGGTTGTTGTGGGATCAGAAGCGAATTCAGCGGGAATCGAAGCCTTCAGCAAACCGTTTGGCCAATTTTGACGACGCCAATCTGCGCCGATCCGCTCGAGCAGCTATGCACGCCGCTGCGAGAGTAGAAGAAGCGATGGCAATTCTCGGCGACGATATTCCGGATCATCTGGCTCAGGCTGGCCAGCTGAGGCTCCAGCATAAGCATGCTTCCTTGGAGGAACTGGGTAGACTGTCCGATCCGCAAATGACCAAGGACGCGATCGCAGGCCGAATCCGACGCTTGCTTCACATGGCGGATAAGCGGGCGGAGGAACTGGGGGTGCCAAACACCACTCAGCGTGTAAAGAACACTAATCCCAAGGACGACCCTTCTGGCGCCAAATCCTGATCCGCACGTCCGGCCGTGGCCATTCGCTCCTAAAAACCCAAGTGAACAAAAAACCGGGCACGACGCCTAGCTTTTGACTATGTTGAAACAGACTTTGAGACGTGTGACTTCCTTTTTGATTTAGTGTGTTGAATGTCACATTAACGAGCGATGCTCAAGTCTTATCACATTTCTGTTTGTGTTTGGGTGTGGGGTTGCCACCTCCGGAAGGTGGGCTCATCTGGCTTTTTCAATCTCTTCGACTTTGGTGAATGTACTTCTCCTGACATTCGCAGCGGCCTGCTACCCCCGAAAGTTCAAAAGCTTGGGTTGCTACCTGGACCCAACAGAAAACAAACTTCTGCGCGCTGTCGTATTGCTCGGTACACTTCGGGAATGAAGGTTGCGCCGGGGCAAACGGACGGAATTCGGAAATAACCGGAAACGTCTTAAGCACATCCCGGACACCATAGAACGATCACTCTATTTTGAGGAGACAACAGTGACGATTCGCGTAGGAATCAACGGCTTCGGCCGCATCGGCCGTAACTACTTCCGTGCTCTGAGCGAGCGCGGCTCGGACATCGAGATCGTGGCCGTGAACGACCTGACCGACAACAAGACCTTGGCACACCTGCTGAAGTACGACTCCACCTTGGGCCGTCTGGGCAAGGAAGTCACCTACGACGATGAGTCCATCACCGTAGACGGACACCGCATCCTCGTTTCCGCAGAGCGTGACCCCAAGGATCTCAAGTGGGGCGAGAACGACGTAGACATCGTGATCGAGTCCACCGGCTTCTTCACTGACGCTGAAGCAGCAAAGGCTCACATCGAAGCCGGTGCTAAGAAGGTCATCATCTCCGCTCCTGCGAAGAACGAAGACGCTACCTTCGTTGTTGGTGTGAACCACACCGACTACGACCCGGAGAACCACCACATCATCTCCAACGCTTCCTGCACCACCAACTGCCTGGCTCCCATGGCAAAGGTGCTCAACGATGCTTTCGGCATCGAGCGTGGCCTGATGACCACCGTTCACGCATACACCGGAGATCAGCGCCTGCTCGACGCTCCTCACAAGGACCTTCGTCGCGCACGTGCTGCCGCGATCAACATGGTGCCCACCTCCACCGGTGCCGCTAAGGCTGTTGCTTTGGTGCTGCCCGAGCTCAAGGGCAAGCTTGACGGTTACGCAATGCGCGTGCCGCTGCCCACCGGCTCCGCAACCGACCTCACCTTCACCGCTTCCAAGGAAGTTAGCGTTGAAGACGTCAACGCAGCCATCAAGAAGGCCGCTGAGGGCGAGCTCAAGGGCATCCTGGCTTACACCGAGGATCCGCTGGTGTCCACCGACATCGTCACCGACGCTCACGCTTCGATCTTCGACGCCGGCCTGACCAAGGTTATCGGCGACCAGGTCAAGGTCGTTTCCTGGTACGACAACGAGTGGGGTTACTCCAACCAGCTCGTTACTCTGACCGAGTACGTCGGCGAGCGCCTCTAATCACCGACGTCTTGAGCGCTGTCACTCAAACAGCTCTCACCTCGTAGCCCGGGGTGTACCTCCGCGGTACACCCCGGGTTTATTTATGCGAACAAAACTGCAAGGAAGTTGACTAGGCTCGGAAGTGCCTTTGTTGCAAGCACTGTTCGCCATCACAATCTCTAAGGATGGATATGACCACCAAGAATCTTCAAGATCTCCTTCAAGAAGGCGTTGAAGGTCGCCACGTCCTCGTGCGTTCCGACTTCAACGTTCCCCTGAATGATGCGGGTGAAATCACGGACGCTGGCCGCATCAATGCTTCGCTGCCCACCATTCAGGCGCTTGTTGAAGGTGGCGCCCGCGTTATCCTCATGGCACACCTCGGACGTCCCAAGGGAGAGGTAAACCCGAAGTTCTCACTGGCTCCCGTTGCTGAAGCTCTCTCTGAGGCACTCGATCAGTACGTTGCCCTTGCGGGCGACGTTGTTGGCGAAGATGCGCATGAGCGCGCGAATGGCCTGAATGATGGCGACGTGCTGCTGCTGGAGAATGTTCGCTTCGATCCTCGCGAAACCTCGAAGGACGAAGCAGAGCGTGGCGAATTTGCCGATCAACTCGTAGCTCTGACTGCCGAAAACGGCGCGTTCGTCTCCGATGGTTTTGGTGTTGTCCACCGTGCACAAGCGTCGGTGTATGACGTTGCACAGCGTCTCCCGCATTATGCGGGCAAGCTCGTGGAGAAGGAGATCGACGTTCTCAAGGCGGTCGTAGAGGAGCCAAAGCGCCCCTACACCGTGGTTCTCGGCGGTGCCAAGGTATCCGACAAGCTCGGCGTGATTCAGGCTCTCGCAGAGAAAGCGGACCACGTCATTATCGGTGGCGGAATGTGCTACACCTTCCTGGCTTCCAAGGGCATCGACGTGCAGGAATCGCTGCTTCAAGAAGAGCAGATTGAGAGCTGCAAGAAGTTGCTCGAAACCTACGGTGACAAGATTGTGCTCCCCGTCGACCTGGTAGCCGCTGAGAAGTTCGATGCTCAGGCCGACAACAAGGTGGTGGCTATTGACGCCATCCCCGAGGGTTGGATGTCGCTCGATGTCGGACCCGAGACTGTCGAAACCTTCAAGAAGGTCCTTTCAGAGTCCAAAACCATCTTCTGGAATGGTCCGATGGGCGTGTTTGAATTTGAAGCATTCTCGAAGGGCACCCGTGGCCTGGCAGAAGGCATCATTGAGTCCACCAGCAATGGCGCATTCTCTGTTGTAGGCGGTGGCGATTCCGCTGCGGCTGTGCGCTCCCTCGGCTTAGATGAAGCAGGCTTTAGCCACATTTCCACCGGCGGCGGCGCGTCCCTGGAGTTCCTTGAAGGTAAGGACCTGCCGGGCGTGAAGGTCCTCGAAAGCTAATCCTCAAAGTCCAAAGAAAGGACACTGTTATGGCACGTACCCCATTGATCGCTGGTAACTGGAAGATGAACTTGGATCATCTACAGGCCGTAGCCACGGTTCAAAAGCTCGCCTTCGCGTTGCCGAAGGAATACTACGAAAAGGTAGATGTTGCAGTCACCGTTCCTTTCACCGATCTGCGCTCGGTGCAGACTCTAGTAGAAGGTGACAAGCTGCAGATCACGTATGGCGCCCAGGACGTTTCTGAGCACGAGTCGGGTGCCTATACCGGTGAGGTGTCGGCGCAAATGCTGGCGAAGCTCGGTTGTCGTTGGGTCGTGGTCGGCCACTCTGAACGTCGTGAGTACCACAACGAGAGCTCCGCTTTGGTTGCTAAGAAGGCCCAGGCAGCGCTTGGCCAAGGCATGAGCCCAATCGTATGCGTGGGCGAACCACTTGAGATCCGTGAAAAGGGCACTCACGTTGAATACGTCGTAGAGCAAACCCGCGACTCTCTGGCTGGCTTGTCTTCTGAGGATCTGGCAAAGACCGTCATCGCCTACGAGCCCGTTTGGGCGATCGGTACCGGCAAGGTAGCTTCCGCTGCAGATGCCCAAGAAGTCTGCGCGGCCATTCGCAAGCTCATCGCAGAGCTTGCCGACGCCTCCGTGGCCGAAAACATCCGTATTCTTTACGGCGGTTCTGTGAAGGCCGACACCGTTGCCGAGATCGTCGGCCAGACCGACGTCGACGGTGGCCTCGTCGGTGGCGCTTCGCTGGACGGTGAAGCGTTTGCGAAGCTCGCGGCAAACGCTGCTTCTGAGGTCTAGTAGCGCTAGACATTCGTCGGCGCCCCGCCCGTGGGGTGGGCGCCGACGCTATTATTGGCGTGTATAGTGTTCACGGTATGCGCCTGCATGACGCTTGCGTGTGAAACTTCGGAATACGTAACTCAAGGATGCTGTGATGGCTTTAGCTCTCCAAATTGTGCTCGTGATCTCTTCGGTGGTCATGACACTATTCGTGCTCCTGCACCGAGGCAAAGGTGGCGGTCTGTCCAGCCTTTTCGGTGGCGGTGTGCAGTCCAACCTTTCTGGATCCACCGTGGTAGAGAAGAATCTTGACCGAGTGACGATTTTCACCGGGCTTATTTGGATCGCCTGCATTGTGGCTCTGAATCTCATTCAGGCATACGCCTAAGGCACAGCCACGCAAAAACAACCAAGCCCCTCTCCAAAATGCTTGGAGAGGGGCTTGGTTGCGTCGATATGCGAGCTTAAGTGCAGGCGTTCTCAGCTACGATCAACAATGTTTCTTCGCGCCCGTGAGCACCTGCCGCAGGGCACTGATCGGGCGAAACCGCAGCCTGCAACATTCGAACTGCCTCGGCCTTTTCCTCACCGGCCACGAGCAACCACACGCGCTGAGCGAGCGCAACGGCTGGAAGCGTCAACGTGACGCGCTGAGCTGGTGGTTTAGGAGAGTCTTCCACGGGACACACTAGGCGCTCGCGCTCCGCCGTTGCACTACTTTCGGGGAAGAGCGAATTGATGTGGCCTTCGCCACCCATGCCCAAAAGATGGAGATCGAAACCATCGGGTGCAAATTCTTTGATTGCCTGTTCATAGGCGTCGGCAGCCTCCTGCATGGCGGAACCGTCGAGTTGCATGCCGTGGATCTGTGCCTCGGGGATCTCCGCGGCTTCAAGAAGCGCTGCGCGTGCTTGGCCCTCATTTGAATCTGGATGCTCTGACGGCACGTTTCGTTCATCGCCGAAGAAGAAGTGCGCGTTAGAGATGTCCGTGCCCCGTCGAGCGAGTTCCTGAAGAGTGCCAATGCCAGCGCCTCCGCCGGTGAGGACGATTCTTGCCATGCCGTCCTGGTATAGACCCGATCCCTGTCTTGCACTGCGCAGCACCTGCTCAATGCCGTTTGCGGCGCGTTGAATCACGGCATCGAGGTCTTGAACTTTGATAGTTTCTAGCGGCATGGTGTTCTCCGAGCTCCGGTGTTATGAGGCGGGTGTGTCAGTGGCGAATTCGATGTGGTTCAGACACTTGAGAGTGTCTGCGTAGGCGATGTCGGGGTCGAGGTGACGCAGCTCTTCTGCAAGACAATCCGATTCAGAGCGACGGTTCAAGGCCACAAGCGCCGTAGCACGCCCAGGAATGCTCAGCGCCAGCGTGGACTGATCTTCTTGCATCTCCAGCACCATCGTCCCTGAGGGCCTATCCAACTCGACCCGTTTTACTGGAATGGCACTCTGGCCAAATTCATCGAGGGCGTCCTCCATATCGCACGCATGGCGGGTGACCGTCACGCCTAGGCGGTTCGCCAGCCAACCCGCTGCGAGGTCAACGCTGGGATTTTCTGCAGCGCCGAACACTCGAACGTCGTGCACTTCTTCGTGCGGTGGAAGATCGAGCGAAGAAGCCACGACGCCACGCCAAGGTGTAATGCGGGCCCAACTGAGGTCCGAATCGCCGGAAGCATAGTTATTACGGCGGTTGTATAGCGCGTCAGCCGGCGGATCGTTGTAGGTGTCAGTGATACGCCGTTGTGCGATCTTTCCGATGGGATCTTCGCTCGGGTTCACAGGTGCAGATGAGGGCCACCATGCCACGATCGGGGTATCCGGCAACAGCAGGGGCGTCACAACGTGCACCAGGTGCTTGGCCACTTCACCTTGTAAGCGCATAATCACCAGCTCCGAAGCCCCGGCGTCACCGCCGATGCTCACTGATGCATCCAGGGAAGAGGTGGCATCTTCATCGCCGCTAACCAAAAGAATCACGCGTGAAGGGTGTTCACGAGAAGCCTCCGTCGTGGCCTTCGTAATGGCCTCAACATCGTCGCTTTCTTTCGCGACGATGATGAGCGTAAGCACACGGCTTGTGGTTACTTGCCCGCCGGTTTCCCGGGCGCGAACCAAAGTCTTCGATATTTCACGGGTGTCAGTGTTTGGGAGTTCGAAAATCATGCGGTGGCCTTCGTAGCAGTAGCGGGCGGTGGTGTTAAGGTCGGCGCCACGTTCGGCCGACTCGCTGGAGCATTCGATCTGCAGAGTTTGGACCCCAGGTACCGGCGGCGTAGTCCTCGGGGGAACCGTGTTCCTCCCAGAACTTCAAGATCGGGTCGAGGATCTGCCAGCTCAGCTCAACTTCCTCATTGGTGGGGAAGAGGCTGGCCTCGTCCAACAGTGCATCCAAGATGAGGCGTTCATAGGCCTCCGGAGACTCCTCTGTAAATGCCTCAGAGTAGGAAAAGTCCATGTTGACGTCGCGAACTTCCATCGCCGAGCCAGGAACCTTCGAGCCGAAGCGCATCAGCATGCCTTCATCGGGCTGGACCCGAATCACGACAACGTTTTGGCCTTGAGTATCGCGGGTGCCTTCAGAAAACGGTTGGTGAGGCGCGTCTTTAAATACCAAGGCAATCTCAGTAACTCGTCGTCCAAGGCGCTTGCCGGTACGCAAGTAGAAAGGGACGCCCGCCCAACGCCTGGAATTAATCTCAAGGGTGCAAGCGGCATATGTCTCGGTGTTGGATTCCGGATCGAATCCTTCTTCTTCTCGTAGACCGCAAACCAATTCTGAGCCTTGCCAGCCCTCCGTATATTGTCCGCGGGCGGTGGTCTTGGAAAAAGGCTCTACCGGTTTGGTAGCGCGCAGTACCTTGACTTTCTCAGCTTGCAATTGCGCTGGTGTGAAATCTACCGGTTCCTCCATCGCCACCAATGCAAGCAACTGGATAAGGTGATTTTGGATCACATCGCGAGCGGCACCGATACCGTCGTAGTAACCAGCGCGTCCGCCAAGGCCGATATCTTCGGCCATCGTGATTTGCACATGGTCCACGTAGTGGGAGTTCCACAAGGGGTCAAACAGTTGGTTGGCAAACCGCAGCGCCATGATATTTTGAACGGTTTCTTTTCCAAGGTAGTGGTCAATGCGGAATACCGAGCGTTCGGGGAATACCGAGTTGATGATCTGGTTCAGTTCCTTGGCGCTCGCTTGGTCGTGACCGAAAGGCTTTTCGACGATCACCCGGCGCCAAGATTTACCTTTCGCCTCTGCCATACCCGAGCGCTGGAGCTGGTGGCACACATCGGAGAAGTAGTTCGGTGGTACTGAGAGGTAGAAAGCCCAGTTGCCTGAAGTAGCTCCGGATTCGTCAATCTCCTTGAGCTTTGCGGCTAGATTGTCGAAGGCTTCATCATCGTCGAAGTTGCCCTGCACGAAGTGCATGCCATCGGCCAGGCGTTCCCACACGTTTTCGCGAAATTCGGTTCTGGCCCCCGCTTCCACGGCTTTGCGTATGTATTGCTCGATGTCCTCTTTGCTCCATTCGCGGCGACCGTAGCCGACCAGCGAGAATCCAGCCGGCAATAGACCACGGTTTGCGAGGTCATAGATCGCCGGCAGTAGTTTCTTCTTTGCCAAGTCACCGGTGACACCGAAGATCACCATGCCGCTCGGGCCGGCGATTCGGGGGAGGCGCTTATCTGCGGCCCGGCGCAGCGGATTTTCCCAGCCGTCTTGTTCGAGGTGGTCGGGCAAAGCAGTAGAGCTCACGAGGGATATCTTCTTCCTTCTTGTGGGCGAGGAGCGTTGGCAGGAAAACAGGTGGCAATCAGTGACTGCCACCTGCGTACCGCTTGGATCATACCTAGCTCAGTTGCGTCTGCATAGATTGCAGGAGTTCGTTCCAGGCGTCAACGAACTTTTCTACGCCTTCGCGTTCCAAAACTTCAAAGACATCCTCAAAGTCAATGCCCACCTTGGACAGCTCAGCAAAGACTGCTTCAGCCTCTTCTGCGGTACCGCTGAGCGTGTCGCCTTGGATTGCGTCCGCCTCGATCGTGGCGTCGATGGTGGCTTCGGGCATGGTATTGACGGTGTCAGGACCTGCAAGCTCACGAACGTACAGATCAGCCGGGTACTCCGGATTCTTCACGCCGGTTGAGGCCCACAGTGGGCGCTGTACGTTAGCGCCCTCGGGTAGCTCTGTGTCTTGGGAATCCTGGAATACCTGGTAGGCACGACGAGCATTGGCCACGCCCGCCTTGCCTCGTAGCTTGAGAGCTTCTTCGCTGCCGATCGCTTCGAGGCGGTTATCCACCTCAGTGTCCAAACGAGACACAAAGAAGGAGGCAACGGAGTGGATCTTGGATACATCGAAGCCGTTTTCGGCGGCCTGCTGAATCCCTTCCTGATAGGCGCTAATCACCTGGCGGTAGCGCGCCACAGAGAAGATCAAGGTGACGTTGACGCTGATCCCTTCCGCGAGTGCATCAGTGATCGCTGCAAGTGATTCCTCGGTGGCGGGGATCTTGATCATGGCATTGGGACGATCCACCTTGTTCCACAATTCACGAGCCTGCGCGATGGTGGCATCGCGGTCCTCCGAGATACGCGGATCCACCTCAATGCTGACGCGTCCGTCCTGCCCTGACGTCTTTTCGAACACGGGCATGAGGACATCGCAGGCGTTTCGGACGTCTTCGATGCTCATCGCGTACACCGCTTGATCTACGCTAGCTTCTTCGGATTTCAGTTGCGCGAGCTGTTCGTCGTAAGCATTGCCCTTCGACATTGCTGCGGCAAAGATCGCGGGGTTCGTGGTGACGCCCACGATGTGCTTTTCTTCAATCAACTGCTGCAGGTGTCCCGAGCTAATGCGGTCACGGGAAAGATCGTCCAGCCATGTGGACGTTCCGACGGAGGCGAGTTGTTCAATAGCGTTCATAAGGTCATCCTCACGCCCCGTGTGTCTGGGGCGGTTGTATTTGGTGCTGAAAAATCCTTAGCCCATGCTACCGGGTTTCTACGGTGGCATGGGCTAAGAAGTGATACGAACCCTATTGAGCTAGTTGGCGCCGAGCGACTCCTTGGCGGCGGCAACTACGGCGTCGGCAGTAATACCGAACTCTTCAAAGAGTTTCTGGTAGGCGGCAGATGCGCCAAAGTGCTCCAGGGACACCGCGCGACCCTGGCTTCCAAGCAACTGATACCACGGCATGGCTACGCCGGCCTCAACGGACACACGCGCGCTCACCGAAGGTGGCAGTACTGCGTCGCGGTAGTCCTGCTCCTGTTCGAGGAACCAATCCATGCAAGGAACCGAGACGACGCGTGCGGCGATGCCTTCCTTCTCTAAGGTTGCCGCAGCGCTCACGGCGAGCTGCACTTCGGAACCGGTGGCCATCAACACAACGTCGGGAAGCTCCTTCGAACTTTCAACGAGCACATACGCGCCTCGAACGACACCCTCGCGAGCTTTTTCTTTGGTGCCCTCAAGCACAGGAACGTTCTGGCGGGTCAGGGCGATGCCCTTTGGGCCAGCCTTGTACTGCAACGCTGCTCGCCATGCGGCGGCAGTTTCGTTGGCGTCGGCGGGACGCAACATGGACATGTTCGGGATAGCACGCAAGGAGGCGAGTTGCTCCACCGGCTGGTGGGTTGGGCCGTCTTCACCAAGTCCGATCGAGTCGTGAGTCCACACGTAGTACGCGTTCACTCCCATCAGCGCTGCGAGGCGAACGGCCGGACGCATGTAGTCGGAGAAGATCAAGAAGGTGCCGCCATAGGGACGGGTGCCACCATGCAAAGAGATACCATTGAGAATCGCGCCCATGGCGTGCTCGCGGATACCGAAGTGAAGGTTGCGTCCGCCGGGGGTTGCAGTCCACGTATCCGTGGTGATTTCTTTGGGGCCGAAGGAAGGTGAGCCCTTAATCACGGTGTTGTTGGATCCTGCGAGGTCCGCGGAACCACCCCAAAGCTCTGGCATAGTTTTGCCCAGCGCCTGCAGTACAGCCTCGGATGCCTTGCGGGTAGCCACGCCTTTTTCGTCAGCGTCCCATTCAGGAAGCTGGGCGTCGAAATCCTTAGGCAGCTCGCGGCGCGAAAGACGATCGAACAGTTCTTTGTTCTCCGGATTGCGTTCAGCCCAGGCGTCGAAACGCTCTTGCCATGCTCGATGAGCTTCTGCGCCTCGATCAACGAGCTTGCGAGTGTGTTCGATTACTTCGTCTGGTACGTGAAAGCTGCGCTCTGGATCAAAGCCGAGTTCGCGCTTGGTGGCGGCCACCTCTTCGGCGCCGAGGGCGGCACCATGCACCGATCCGGTGTTCATCATGGTGGGGGCGGGATAACCAATGATGGTTCGAAGGCGGATGAAGGTTGGATGCTGGGTATCGGCCCTCGCTTCAGCGACGGCCTGCTCGATTGCGGTGACGTCCTCGCCACCCTCAATTTCAATGACTTGCCAGCCGTATGCGCGGTAGCGAGCAACTACGTCTTCAGTGAAGGCGATCTGGGTGTCGTCCTCGATGGAGATCCGGTTGTCGTCCCAGAACACAATCAGATTGCCCAGCTGTTGGGTGCCCGCAAGAGAACATGCCTCCGCAGTCACGCCTTCTTCCAGGTCGCCATCAGAGGCGATCACGTAGATGTGGTGGTCGAATGGCGACTCGCCCTCGGCGGCTTGTGGGTCGAAAAGCGCGCGCTCGCGTCGAGAAGCCATCGCCATGCCGACAGCCGAAGCTAGCCCCTGTCCGAGCGGTCCCGTGGTGATTTCTACGCCGTCCGTGTGATGGTATTCCGGATGGCCGGGGGTCTTGGCGCCCCAGGTGCGCAGAGCCTTGAGATCTTCGAGTTCCAGACCGAATCCACCCAGATACAACTGAATGTACTGGGTGAGCGAAGAGTGACCGCAAGAAAGAACGAAGCGGTCGCGGCCAGCCCACTGCACGTCCTTCGGATCGTGGCGCATGACGCGCTGATAGAGGGTGTAGGCGAGCGGGGCCAAGCTCATCGCGGTACCGGGGTGTCCGGAGCCGCAGTTCTCCACAGCATCGGCAGCCAGGACGCGGACTGTGTCCACTGCCTGGGTATCAACCTCAGTCCAGTCGGCGGGGTAGTTGCGCTGAGTAAGCGCTTGGAGTTCGGGAGCTAAAGACACGAAAAAGCCATCCTTTGTGCATTGCGTGCTAAAAATTGTGCTGTTATTTGCTTCCCTGCGCTCAATTCAAGGACGAACCCCAATCAGCAGCCAGCTAGACATTACCGGCTGCAGAGTTGAGTAAGACCTGGCCTTGATCGGGCGCAAGAGTCGCTATTCATAGTACTTGCGAAAGGGGTGCCTGTGGGGTGGGTAGCGGGTGAGTGCGAAGCGGAACGGGTGTGGCATTGGGGAATAAGGGGCGGGAAGGTTTAGGATTAATGTCCTGTTGGCTCCTCGCGTGGCTTGAAAACAGCGACGTCCGCTCGAATCTTCGTTGCAGAGAGATCCCTGGTGACACACCCGTTGTTGCAGGGATTTTAGCTATATTGAGGCATTCTGAGCTGTTCGCGGAACTTTCAAGGTGGTGGATACGACCACTTCCTTATGGCCTCGCTGCTTTCTGCAGCGCCCCGGAACAACAGAACGCAAACGAACACCACTTATGGAGGAATTTTCCTTGGAGAGAATCAAGGCCTATCTCGCGTTGACGAAACCGCGGGTCATTGAGCTTCTCCTCGTCGCCACCATCCCTGCGATGTTGCAAGCTGATCGTGGCCACATCCACTTCGGCCTGATGCTCGGAACGCTCTTTGGCGGATGGATGGGTGCGGCAGCGGCCAATACCTTCAACATGGTGGCTGATTCTGACATTGACCAAAAGATGGGCCGCACCGCCAAACGTCCATTGGTCAAGCACACCGTGAGTAATCAGCAGGCCACTGTATTTGCATGGGTGCTTACTATTTCGAGTTTTCTGTGGTTATGGCTGGTGTGTAACTCGATCACCGCTGCGGTGTTCGTAATGCTGACGATCGCGTTTTACATCTTCGTTTACACCAAAATGCTGAAACGACGCACTCACATGAACATTGTGTGGGGTGGCGCTGCGGGTTGTATGCCGGTAGTTGTCGGATGGGCTGCCGTTGTAGATAACTTGCCCGAAGGCTCGCCAGCGCATTGGTGGCAAGCCGTCGTGCTATTTTTGATCATCTTTTTCTGGACACCGCCTCACACCTGGGCGCTGGCCATGAAGTACAAAGAGGACTACGCAGCGGCCGGTGTGCCCATGCTGCCTGTGGTGCGCACTGAGGTACAGGTGACCAAGCAGATTGTCGCTTACACCTGGGCTACGGTATTGGTGACGTTCCTGCTTATTCCGGCGGCCGGTTGGCTTTATGCGCTGGTGGCTGTTGCCTCGGGCGTTTGGTTCCTCGTTGTCGCGCACAAACTGCACCACGGTGTTCAGCACGGAACGCCGGTACGTCCGCTGCGCCTGTTTATCCTTTCGAACAACTACCTGTCCTTACTGTTCGTTGGATTATCGCTCGACGCTGTGCTGGGGCTGCATCAGCTGACGTCAATGTTCTAAGCTTTTCGACGCCCACCAGCTCCAAGCCACTGCACATCGCAGTGGCTTCTGTATTTCAAGGGGCCTTATGCTTCGCGGCGAAAGTAAAGCCAGGCGAGGAAACCAACCACAGGGAACACTAAGCAGGCTGCCGCCCACAAACCAATTAATGCTGCAGGAGCTTCCCTGCGCAGTTCAGTAACCGTGACGTAGACAGCGCAGGCCACACATACGAGCGGAATCCAAAACATCCAATCCATTGACGTCACTGTAGCGCAGGGGTAAAGCCACCAACAAGAACACCGCCGGAGCAATAAGTACTGCGGCGGTGTGTTCAGGAATCGTGCGTCTACTGCACGGGGGTATCACGAGGGACGCGGGTCTTGCCGTACGCCCATAGGACTGCGCAGGTACCAACCACGAAGGAGCACAAGCCAATGTGGATTGGAATTGTCCAACGAGGCACTCCCATGCGGAACTGCAAGATGCCAACGCCAGCCTGAACCACAATCATGACAATGAGCAGCCAGCCGGTCTTCTGCATGCGCTTCGGAGCCTTCTTTGCCACCAGGGCCGCAACGAGCACGATGGTGACCGCGAGGTACACGTACATGATCCAGGCGTGGATATGCGCCATCAACCCCAGGTCTACATTCAGGCGCCCTTCCATGCCCACACCAGTATCACCAGCATGCACGCCCGCACCGGTCACCATGGTTCCGGTGACCAACACGATGGACAACAGTACGGCGCTGGCGAAGGCAAGGGACCGGATGGTTTGGGGGATCACGGTGTGGTTGATGCCCGTATCGGGCTCTTGCACTCGAACCCACAGCACAGCAGCTAGCCAAACCAACACCATGGACGGCAGGAAGTGAAGTGCGACGGCCCACCATTTGAGGTCGAGGTGGACAGAAATGCCGCCGATGACTGCCTGAATCACTATGCCAACGATCTGAGCGATGGCGTAGAAGAGAATCTCTTTACGGCGATTGAGCACAGAAAGCATTAGCGCGATCGCGATTGCCACCAATACGAAGGTGAGGAGGCGATTGCCGAACTCGATCATTTGCTGGACCCAAGGTGCGGCTCCGTCTACGGGTACCAGCGAGCCAGGATGGCAATTTGGCCAGGTGTTACACCCCAGCCCCGAGCCCGTCACACGCACAATTGAGCCAGTTACCGTGATTGCACCCTGAGCGATCATCAGCAGCATCGCCAATAATGCCTGCATACGCGAGGTTTGGAGACGATCCAAATATGGTTGCTTTGCTTGAGTTTTTTGCTTAGCCACGGGCTAAATGTTACCCCAGTGCCTCGGGCTGAATACGCACCCCAACACGGCAATAGCTGGAAAATCACCGAGGTGAATATCACCACAGTCAGTACAGTGGGATCAAACACAGCCTTAAGGGTGCGAGGCCTCTTAGGCGAACTTGAACCATTTGTTGGCACCGAGCACGCCGATGGCGCTGTACCCCAGCATGATGAGCGTTTGCATCCAGGGGAATACGCCGTTGAAGGCATCGCGTAGGCCGTCGGCAAGCGCAACCGAGGGCACCAGTTCCAAGCCAATGCTCGGGGGCTCGCCGTCACGCATCATCACCACCGCGGCAACGCCGATCAGGGCGAACCAAAGGAGGTTCGCAAAGCCGAGGACGAGCTCGGAAGAGAGTGATCCACCCATGAGGAGCCCAAACGTGGTGAACATTGCCACGCCGATGAAGAAGGTAATTAAGCCGATGGCAATGCCCGCGCCGGATACGTCCCAGCCCAGCGCCAGCGCACAAAGGCTGAGCAACACGATTTGGAGAAGGCTGACGCCGAGAACTCCAAGGATCTTTCCCAACACGATGGTCCAGGCGGGCACTCCGGAGGCTCCTGTTCGCTTCAGCGCGCCGTAGCGTCGATCGAACGCTAAGGAAATTGCTTGCCCGGTGAAACCAGAACTCATCGCGGCCATCGCGAGCATGGTGGGAAAAACGTGATCAAGGTGGGTGTCGATCACCGGCTGGAAATGCAGAGCTAGCAGGCCAGCAATGGGAATAATGAAGCTCAAGAGGAGCTGTTCGCCATGACGCAGGAAGAGCTTGGCCTCTATCCAGCCCTGCGCAGCCAGCATCGTAGCGACGGAGGCTCGCTGGGGATGCGGGCGAAAAGCACCCGGCTGAAACTTCAGTGCAGTCAAGGAATGATCAGTGGTGTCCATACGTTAGCTCCTGAGCTTTCGGCCGGTGAGATCCAAGAAGACGTCCTCGAGACTTCTGGCGGTTGAATCTAGCTTGTTCACCAGCACGTTTTGTTGCCGGGCTTGTTCCATCAACGACGCCAAAAGTTCCGGGGTCGCCTGTTGCTGAATGCGGTAGTGCAAAGGGCGGGTTTGGGTGATCGTGGCGGCAAGTTCTGCAGGCAGCAGCTCGAGTTTGAGGTGCGCGGTGGTGCTAAAACTGACTTGACCTCCGCCACCGGACTCTGAACGCAATTGCTCCGGGGTGCCTTTTGCCACCAAAACTCCACGATCGATGATGGCCACCTGATCTGCCAGAGCTTCGGCCTCATCCATCAAATGTGTGGTGAGCACGACGGTGACGCCGTCTTGTTTGAGTTGTTCGATCAGACGCCAAACCACCAGGCGCGATTGTGCGTCCATCCCTGCGGTTGGTTCGTCAAGAAAAATGAGCTCCGGGCGTCCTACTAGGGCAAGTGCCAGCGAGAGGCGCTGCTGTTGGCCGCCGGAGAGCCGACGATACGTGGTTTTGCGTAGTCCATCGAGGCCGAGCAATTCGATGAGCCACTCGACGTCTACTGAATCCTTGGAGTAACTGGCCGTGAGTTTGAGCATCTCTTCAACCCGAATGCCGGAGTATGATCCGCCGCCTTGGAGCATGATGCCGATTCTTTGACGAAGCAGGTCCGGATTTCGAGTGGGGTCGAGCCCGAGCACTCGGATGCTGCCAGACGAAGGTTTCTGAAATCCCTCACACATTTCGATGGTGGTGGTCTTGCCGGCACCGTTCGGGCCGAGGAAAGCCAGCACTTCTCCACGTTCCACGCGTAAGGAGAGGCCGTTGACTGCCGTTTTAGGGCCAAAAGACTTGCTGAGTGTGTCCAGCACGAGTGCAGGTTCGGCATTTGTAGCGATCACGAGGATCTAGTGTATTCCTCGCCGCCGGGGACGGTTGAATAGCCACCGCAAAAAAATCAGTGAGACAACAAAGCTGAGGGCCGCAAAGAAATAGATTGATAGCACGGTGGCTGGGGGCAGTGATAGCCCGCGGGGGAGTACGAAGAAGCTCAGCAGGGCGCAGTACGCGGTCACAGCCCAGCGGAACAACACCCTGTTTGCCCACGCGGAGAGCGGGACAATGGCCCACAGCATGTACCAAGGGTGGACGACCGGGAAGAAGATCACGAGCACAAACGTTGCAACGCCGAGCCCGCCGATGGCGGCGATTGTGCCACGATACGTTGCGATCAACATGCGAATCATGAATGCGGCGGCCACGGCAAGTCCCGCTGCACGAGTGACCTGCAGTATGGCTTCAGTGTGGTCACCCAAATCCAAGACCATGCCCCACCAACCGCTGATGACACCGATGGCCGTTGTGATAGACATCCAACTACGGATCGAAACAGCGCCACCTTGGCCGGTGATCCAGCCTGTGGGAATTCCGGTCACAAACGTCACCACGGCAATGCTTGCTACGAGGACGCCGAGATAGCCAACGGCAGCGCAGGTGATGGCGCGCCAATGCGACCAGCCTCGTGCGTGCAGGGCGCGAGCGAATGCCATGCCGATGAATCCCAATCCGATGAAGCCGGTGACCTTAACCATGCCAGCGCAGCTCATGAGGAACCCGCCAAGGAGTGCAAACCAAAAAGCACTTCGAGTTCTGCCGATGGCGATGCGATCACTCGCCCGAAGCCCGAACTCAAAGCCGGCCATGATGCAGCCCAGCATGATGGCCTCGTTGTGAATGCCGCCGATGAGATGCAGGATGCTGATGGGGTTCAAAATGCCCAGCCAAAAAGCGGCTTGAGGGGTGACCTTGCATCGAAGGGCTAAATGGTGCAGACCCCAGGCTGCCAGCATTACACCGGCAATTGATACGCACCGGTGGGCAACCACGCCCCAGACGATGGAGTCGTTGGTGACCCAACTAATAACTGTGGCAAGGCCGAGCCCAACCGGCCCGTAAGGCGATGGAGAATGTGCCCAAATAAACGGCACACTTCTGGCCAGGACATCATTGGTGCCGAGCAGGTCGATGGGGCCAGCACTGTAGGGATCAAGCCCGAGGCGAATGATTTTGCCGTTGGCCAGATAAGAATAAATATCCTGCGTAAACATTGGGGCACTGAGCAGGATGGGGAACGTCCAAGCAATAAAAGTTCGCCGAAGCATCGAAGTGGAAACCAAGCCTGTGCGCGGTTGACCCAGGCGCCACAGCGCTCCGCTGAATGGAGCCATGAACAACCATGCGAGCACCAGCATGCCAATTCCGAGAAAGCAGATAATGGTTGAGGTTTGGAGCATCCGCCCCATGAGCGATCCGAGCGGGTATTGACTGTACGGGTTGTCGCGAACAGGCAAGGCTCCCGCACCAAGTGCTCCGAGCCCCAACAACAGTGCGCCAACGGTACCCATCCACCGAACAATGGCGAAGCGCCGAAGCTCTTGATAACTCAGGCTTTTTTCGAGACGTCGCGCTTTGCCCACGCGTTGCGTTCGTTCACGGTGGGCGGGATCGAGTAAATCTGCCCCGGTGACGGCAACAACCAGATGTGTGTCAGATTGGGGCTGCTCGCTCTGTTCTGGTACATCAACGTGCAAGTGCGTGGAACGCGAACCTGCAGTGCCAATCCTCGGCAGTTCTTGGCGCAGCGCTTTGAGCGGGCGCTTGAGCGCTTCGAGCAAGCGGTGTTGTTCATCTGACACATCGACAATCGTAGCGAACTCGGTGGTTGGTTCAGGGTTTGCGCCACCTTCTCACATGCCGCGACGGAGTCGGATGTGTCGGGCACCGTTGTTGCGTGAGCAGTAGAACTGAATTTCGAATTAGTGTGGGCTATGTTGGCGGAAGAAATAGCGACATATTAGTGTTGCTAAAAGGTGTTTGGTGGAGCAGGCCGCCCAGGCGTCTGACCCAAACCCGAACATGCGCGACAAGGAGGTGGCAACGATGGAGTCAAGAACCGTCGAGGGTGAAACGCGCAAGCAAATCATGGCTTTGATGCTCAAGGTAGGCCCCATTTCCGCTTCCGCAATCGCGGAGGAACTCAACCTCACGCCAACTGGTATCCGCAGACACCTCGACGCCATGGTCGCAGACAGTCTCGCGGAGGTTGCTCCAAACAAGGGCGCTAAGAAGGGACGCGGGAGGCCGGCGAAAACCTATCGCCTCACCGATCGCGGTCGCGCACAGTTTGGTCATGGCTACGACGAGCTCGCGTACCAGGCATTGACAACGCTGAAGGAAACCGGCGGTGAAGAAGCTGTGCGTGCGTTCGCGCGAAAGCGTGCGGAAGAGCTGCTCAGTGGCGTCGAAAAGCTTGCTAGCTCTGGCGCCAACATTGGTGAAGTTGCGGAAGAACTTGTGCGCGCTTTCAGCGAACATGGATACGAGGCCACTCTGACCGATGCGGGGCATAGCGTGCAGATCTGCCAGCATCACTGTCCCATTTCCGGTGTGGCGGCCGAGTTTCCTCAGTTGTGCGAGGCCGAGCATCAGGCCATTGCCCAGCTTCTTGGACATCATGTGCAACCGCTGGCCTCCATCGTGGACGGACATGACCTGTGCACCACCAATATCCCGATTACACCCATCGTGAACACAAAACGAACAGACCTACATCCACCCCAAGAAAGGAGCGGTTCATGACTCAAGCGACGTCACATGCACCGCAGACCGACGACGAGATCATCGAGTCCATCGGCCCATATAACTACGGCTGGCACGATTCCGACACCGCCGGCGCTGCAGCGCGCCGTGGTTTGAGCGAGGACGTCGTTCGAGACATCTCGGCAAAGAAAAACGAGCCGGAATGGATGCTGGAACAGCGCCTCAAGGCTTTACGCATCTTTGATAAGAAGCCGCTGCCCACCTGGGGTGCCGATCTCTCGGATATCGACTTCGACAACACTAAGTACTTCGTGCGCTCCACCGAGCAGCAAGCAACCTCTTGGGAAGATCTCCCCGAGGATATTAAGAACACCTACGACAAGCTTGGTATCCCCGAGGCTGAGAAGCAGCGCCTGGTGGCCGGTGTTGCTGCTCAGTACGAATCCGAGGTTGTGTACCACCAGATTCGCGAGGACCTGGAAAGTCAGGGCGTGATCTTCGTTGATACCGACACGGCTCTGCGCGAGCACGAGGAGCTGTTCAAGGAGTACTTCGGCACCGTCATTCCGGCCGGTGATAACAAGTTCTCAGCACTGAACTCCGCAGTGTGGTCGGGCGGATCGTTCATTTATGTGCCCAAGGGCGTGCATGTGGAGATCCCGCTGCAGGCATATTTCCGCATCAATACTGAGAACATGGGGCAGTTTGAGCGCACCCTCATCATTGTCGACGAGGATGCGTACGTGCACTACGTTGAGGGCTGCACCGCTCCGATTTATAAGTCGGACTCGCTGCACTCTGCGGTGGTGGAAATCATCGTGAAGAAGGGCGGCCGTTGCCGCTACACCACGATTCAAAACTGGTCCAACAACGTCTACAACCTGGTGACCAAGCGCACCAAGTGCGAAGAGGGCGCCACCATGGAATGGGTGGACGGCAACATCGGTTCGAAAGTCACCATGAAGTACCCGGCTGTGTGGATGACCGGTCCCTATGCCAAAGGCGAGGTGCTCTCCGTAGCGTTCGCTGGCGAAGGTCAGTTCCAGGACACCGGCGCAAAGATGACGCACATGGCGCCGCACACCTCTTCCAATATTGTGTCCAAGTCCGTGGCCCGTGGTGGCGGACGCGCCGCCTATCGCGGTCTGGTACGCATCAACGCCAACGCTCACCACTCCACCTCCAACGTCGAGTGCGACGCTCTGCTGGTAGACAACATTTCGCGTTCGGATACGTATCCGTATAACGACATTCGCAATGATCACGTTTCCTTGGGCCACGAGGCTACCGTGTCGCAGGTATCTGAGGAGCAGCTCTTCTATCTGATGTCCCGCGGCATCGCTGAGGATGAGGCCATGGCGATGATTGTCCGAGGTTTCGTGGAGCCCATCGCCAAGGAGCTGCCAATGGAGTACGCACTGGAGCTCAACCGCTTGATTGAACTGCAAATGGAAGGATCGGTGGGTTAGTCCACATGGCCGATGCAACAGTAAAGAACGCAACCGTCCACAACAATAAGGGCGACCTTTTCACCTCCTTCGACGTCGCTGACTTCGACGTGCCCCACGGCAAGGACGAGGTGTGGCAGTTTGTGCCGCTGCGTCGTCTTCGCGGCCTGCACAACGGCGAATTCGCCGAGGCCGTACTGCCCAACGTGGAGATCACGCTTCCTGAGACGGCCAAGGGGATTGAGGCAGAAGTACTTGAGCTTGACGACGATCGCCTGCGCCGCACCGGTGGTGCTGTGGACCGCGTGGGCGCGCAGGCATTCACATCCGCGCAGAAGGCTCGCTACGTCCACTTTGACAAGGATTCTCGCAATACCGAGCCCGTCACCGTGCATGTGCAGGGCCAAGGTGAGGGCGTGACCAGCTTTGGTCACCTTGTCATCGACGTGGAGCAGGGCGCTGAGGCCGTCGTGGACCTGCGCTACACCGGTTCAGGCACTCATGCAGACAATGTTGAATTCATCGTGGGCGATAACGCCAAGCTCACCGTGATCGTGGACGCATCCTGGGATGATGATGCGGTACACCTGTCTGGTCAGGCCGCAGTGCTGGGGCGCGACGCCGTGCTGCGTCACAACGTTGCCGTTTTCGGCGGCGAGGTGGTGCGCATCGTGCCTCGTGTTCGCTTCACCGCCCCCGGTGGCGACGCCGAGATGTTGGGCGTCTACTTTGCCGACGACGGACAATTCTTCGAGCAGCGCCTGCTGGTGGATCACGCCGTCCCGAACTGCCGATCCAACGTCCTGTACAAGGGCGCACTCCAGGCGGATAAGAATTCCGATAAACCAGAGGCACGTACCGCATGGGTGGGCGACGTGCTGATTCGCGCCGATGCCCAAGGCACGGACACGTACGAGGCCAATCGCAACCTGGTGCTTACCGAAGGTGCTCGCGCCGACGCTGTGCCAAACCTCGAAATCGAGACCGGCGAGATCGCCGGTGCCGGGCACGCAGCCACCGTTGGTCGCTTTGATGATGAGCAGGAGTTCTACCTGCGCTCCCGTGGCATCCCCGCCGAGGAGGCACGTCGCCTCATCGTGCGCGGGTTCTTCTCAGAGGTGATCGGCCGCATCCCAGTGGCAGACATCCGCGAGGAGTTGGAGCGCCGTGTCGCAGACGAGCTCGACACCCTCAAAGCCAAGACGCACTAAACGCACACCTCAAACACGCTGAAAGAAGTACATACGCATGAGTACCCTTGAAATTCGTAACCTGCACGCACAGGTCATTCCCGCTGATGAAAACGCCGACCCCAAGCCCATCCTCAAGGGCGTGAACCTCACCGTAAACTCTGGTGAAACCCACGCCATCATGGGCCCCAACGGCTCCGGCAAGTCCACCCTTGCCTACACCCTTGCGGGTCACCCGCGCTACGAGATCACCGAAGGTGAGGTGCTGCTCGATGGCGAGAACATCCTCGACCTCGAAGTGGACGAGCGTGCCCGCGCTGGCCTCTTCTTGGCCATGCAATACCCAACCGAGATTCCCGGTGTTTCTATGGCGAACTTCCTGCGCTCGGCCGCTACCGCTGTTCGCAGCGAGGCTCCTAAGTTGCGCGAATGGGTAAAGGAAGTGCGTCAGGCCCAGGATCAACTCTCGATCGACAAGGCTTTCGCTGAGCGTTCGGTGAATGAGGGCTTCTCCGGTGGCGAGAAGAAGCGCCACGAAGTGTTGCAGCTTGATCTGCTGCGCCCGAAGTTCGCCGTGATGGATGAGACGGACTCTGGTTTGGACGTTGACGCTCTGCGCATTGTCTCCGAGGGCATCAACCGCTATCAGGAGGAGACTAACGGCGGCATCATCATGATTACCCACTACAAGCGCATCCTGAACTACGTGCAGCCGGATCATGTGCACGTGTTTGCCAACGGCCAAATCATCACCTCCGGTGGCCCCGAGCTTGCCGACGAGCTCGAGGCTAACGGTTACGACCAATTCCTTTCATGAGCCAGTACACCCTTTCCGACGGCAGCCTTGACCTTGATGCGATCCGCGCTGAGTTCCCGATTCTCAAGCGCACAGTTCGTGCCGATAAACCTCTGGTCTATCTAGACTCGGGCGCAACTTCGCAACGCCCCGAGCGCGTCTGGCGTGCAGAGGAACACTTCGTGCTGCACACCAATGCACCCGTGCATCGCGGTGCATATCAGCTAGCTGAAGAAGCCACTGATGCGTATGAAGATGCTCGCGATGCCATCGCGAGCTTCGTGGGTGCTGAGGGGCATGAGGTGGCGTTTACAAAGAACGCCACGGAGGCGCTCAACCTGGTGGCGTACGTGCTGGGTGATCCTCGCGCGGGTGACTTGGCTGTGGGCGAGGGTGACACTGTGGTTGTTACAGAGCTAGAGCACCACGCGAACCTCGTGCCTTGGCAAGAACTTTGCAAGCGCACGGGCGCTACACTGCGCTGGTTCAAGGCCACCGAGGATGGCCGCATCGATCTGGATTCACTGGAACTGGACGATTCTGTCAAGGTACTTGCCTTTACGCAACAGTCTAACGTCACCGGAGCCCAAGCGAACGTTGCCGAGCTCGTCTCCCGTGCGCGGAAAGTCGGTGCCCTCGTGGTGCTCGACGCTTGCCAGTCGGTGCCGCACATGCCGGTGGATTTTCACGCGCTCGACGTAGATTTCGCTGCTTTCTCTGGACATAAAATGTGTGGACCTAGCGGCGTAGGGGCGCTATACGGCAAGGCCGAGCTCTTGGATCAGCTTCCTCCATTTCTGACGGGTGGCTCCATGATCGAGGTGGTGAAGATGGATGGTTCCACCTTTGCGCCTCCCCCGCAGCGCTTTGAGGCTGGCACGCAGATGACCAGCCAGGTCGTCGGCTTAGGTGAGGCCGTGAAGTTCCTCAATGAGGTAGGCATGGAGGCTATTGCCGCGCATGAGCACAAGCTCACTGCCTATGCCCTGGAGCGTCTTGGCCGGATCAAGGGGCTTAAGATCATTGGGCCCACCACGCCTGAAAATCGCGGTAGCTCGGTGAGCTTCCAGGTGGATGGTCTGCACCCGCACGATCTTGGGCAGGTGCTAGATGATCAAGGCGTGTGCATCCGGGTAGGTCATCACTGCGCGTGGCCAGCGCATCGGAGTCTCGGTGTACAGTCCACCGCACGCGCATCCTTCTATCTGTACAACACATTGGAAGAAGTGGATCTGCTCTGCGAAGCAATTGAGCATGCCAAGCGTTTCTTCGGAGTGGAGGATTAGACGATGAATTTGGAATCCATGTACCAAGAAGTGATCTTGGATCACTATAAGAACCCTCACCACGCTGGCTTGCGCGAAGATTTCGGCGCCGAGGTGCACCACGTGAATTCTTCCTGTGGCGACGAGATCACATTGCGGGTACACCTCTCCGAGGATGGCCGCACCGTCGAGGACGTGTCCTACGACGCTGAGGGGTGTTCGATCTCCCAGGCATCGACTTCCGTGATGGCCGAGGAAATCGTGGGCCAGCCGGTGGATAAGGCCATGGAAAAGCTCGCCGAATTTGAGCGAATGATTACCTCTCGCGGCAAAGTTGAGGGTGATGATGAGCTCATCGGTGACGGCATCGCGTTTTCGGGTGTGGCAAAGTACCCGGCTCGCGTGAAATGCGCGTTGTTAGGGTGGAAGGCGTTTCAGGCGGCAACGTCTGAGGCTCTCGAATCGAAGGAGCAGTAAATGAGCGAAGAGAACGCACTGGATAACGTTGAGCCTCATCGCCCGGAGCAGTCCGAGGCGGATTTGGCTAAGGCATCTGATGTGGAGGAATACCTCCGCGATGTGATCGACCCGGAGCTGGGCATCAATGTGGTGGATCTGGGTTTGGTCTACGACATTTGGATGGAAAACGAGACGCACGCGCATGTGAATATGACGCTGACCTCGCCGGCTTGCCCCTTGACCGATGTGCTTGAGGATCAGGCGCAGCAAGCAGTGGTTGGCAACAAGATCGCCGATTCGCTCACGCTAAACTGGGTGTGGATGCCTCCATGGGGTCCGCACATGATCACCGAAGATGGCCGCGAGCAACTTCGCGCCCTCGGCTTCTCCGTGTAGGCAGGAGCTTTTCGACGCCACCGTTTTCACACGGTGGTGTCTTTTTCTATCCCGAGCCCAGTGGATTGCTCACCGTGCGTAGTGCGAGCTGTGAATAGTACTGCTTGATCTGTTCGAGCGTTTGGGGGCCCTCTGGGTTGTACCAGGTAGAAACGCCTATGCCCATGTCAATGAGTGCGTAGGCGCTGAGCTTAGGATTGGGGCAATCGAATTGGCCGTTGCGCACACCGGCTTTCAAGATCTCGGTCCATGTGTACACATAGGAGCGTCGAAAAGCAAGGAGCTCTGAGCGGGCATCCTGTTGCAGGGCTTTGAGGGCTTGGAGGGTGACCTGAATGTCTTCTTTGTGGGTGGCGTGGAAATGGATGTGGGCTGCCATCGCCAACTCCAATTGCCGTGCAGGATTACTTTCGCCGGCGAGTGTGTCCTGTTGAAGGCGAGTCAATTCGCGCATGGAGCGCATGGCAATGAAAAAGATGATCTCGTGCTTCGAGGAAAAGTGGTTGTAGAGGCTTGCGGCCCGGACGCCTACGGCCTCGGCGAGGTCGCGCATCGAGGTTGCCTCGTAGCCGCGTGTGGCAAACAGGCGCATGGCGTGATCGGCGATCTCCGATTGGCGTTGCGTGGCATTCATCTTCGCATTCCTGTGCTTGGTCGAGTTTGGTGTTCGGAGTGAGGCTACACTTCCGCTCAATTGAGCCCTTGACAGACAGTGTAACCCATGCCATATTTGGAAAAGAACGAGCGTTAGTTAGTCACCTGCGCGGAGGCGATGACGTGACGAACCAGAAGGGAAGGCAGTGATGCAGCACAGCATGCTCGATCCGAGCACCGACTACTACGGAATCTTCCACCACCTCGACGAGACGGATCTTCGCGCGTGGGAGCGTGCCCGGAAAGTGGGCCAGCGGTACGTCGAGCGGGTCAATGCGGACTGGGAGGCTGCCCGCGTAGATCGTGAAGTAGTGCGCGAACTTGGGGCGCAGGATCTCTATACCGATGGACTCGAAATTGAAGGTCACGAGCAGCTCACTCCGCTCGCAGCAGGGTTGGTAAGCATGGAGCTTTCCCGCGCGGACGGGTCACTGGGCACCATCCATGCAATTATGGGCGGACTGGTTCTTCGGTCCTTGTTGCTGTACGGCAGCGAAGAACAGCAAAACCGCTACGTTGAGGGGATCTGTCGTGGCGAGCTGCTCGGGGGCTTCGGGCTCACAGAGCCCGATCACGGCTCAGATTCCGTTTCTTTGGAAACCTCCGCACGCGTTGACGGCGATGAGTACGTGTTGAATGGACAAAAGCGCTGGATTGGATTCGGGGCCAATGGCGATTTCACCATCATCTGGGCTCGGCTCGAAGATGGATCGATCGGTGGTTTCATCGTGGATCAAAACACCCCCGGATATCGTGGCGAGGTGATCGAGGGCAAAGCGGTGCTGCGTGCCGTGCACCAAGCCCTCATCACACTGGAGAATGTCCGCGTGCCAAAGAGCGCGCGACTTCCCGGGGTGAGCAGCTTCAAAGACATTGCCCGAATCCTTTCGGCTACCCGCTCCTCGGTTGCGTGGGCAGCGCTTGGACACGCAATCGCCTGCTATGAAAGTGCCTTGGAACACGCCAAAACTCGAATCCAATTCGGGCGACCTCTTGTAAAGAATCAATTGATCCAACACCGGCTCAGCGTGATGCTGCAGAGCATTACCTCGATGGTGTTGCACTGCAAGCAACTTGCGGTGTTGGACGCCCAGGGTTGTCTCGAACCAGAACAGGCATCCATGGCAAAAGGCTTTTGTACCTCCACAGCGCGCGAGGTGGCCTCCGATGCCCGAGACATGCTCGGGGGCAGTGGCATTCTGCTTGAAAACCACGTGGTGCGCCACTGGGGCGATTTGGAAACGCTGCACACCTATGAAGGCACCGCGACCATTCAAGAACTCATCGTCGGCCGCCGCATCACCGGAGTCGGCGCGTTCGTGTAGACCCCGCTGGGTCGTCGAAAAGCAAAGGAATGATGATGGAACAAGATCTTTACATTCTCTCAGGGGCACGAACCGCTATCGGCAGCTTTGGCGGGCAACTGTCCAGTCTCGGTCCAAAGGAGCTCGGCGCCCACGTCGCCAGCGCTGCTCTCGAACGCGCGGGCGTGGGTGCCGAGGCGGTGGATTCTCTGATCGCAGGCATCGTGTTGCCAAATGAACCGAAGGATCTGTATGTGTCCAGGCGGATCGCGAAGACGGTGGGGATGGCTGATCACTCAACCGCGATGAACGTCAACCGACTATGCGGATCTGGAGTACAGGCCATCGTGAGCTCGGCTCTCGACATCCTCAGCGGGGGAGCGCAAATGAGCCTCGCTGTGGGTACCGAAAGCATGAGCAATGCGCCTTATTCCATTCCTGGACTGCGCAGCGGGCGAAAGATGAGTGATGGAACGACGCAGGACTGGATGCTTGGTGCACTCAGTTGCCCCTTCGGAACCGGGCACATGGGCGTCACCGCAGAGAACGTCGCCCGTGAACACGGCATCAGCCGCGAAGATCAGGACGCCTTCGCCGCCGAGAGCCAACGCCGAGCGCTTCGAGCCATCGAGCAAGGACTCTTTGAAGATGAGATAGCGGCGCTCAAACTGCAGAGCCGAAAGGGTGACGTTGTTGTTGAACGCGACGAGCACCCGCGCCAGATAACCGAGGAAAAGCTCGCCACGCTCAAGCCAGTATTCGAAAAAGATGGAACCGTGACAGCGGGCAATGCTTCCGGGATCAACGATGGCGCTGCTGCGGTGCTGCTCGCGTCTGCTGAGGCGGTACAAAAATATGGTGTGAAGCCCCTGGCCAAAATCAAGGGTTGGGGCATTGCTGGAGTGCCTCCACACCTGATGGGACTGGGACCAATCCCTGCGGTCCCCAAAGCATTGAAGGCCGCCGGCGTATCGCTGGGGGAAATCGGTGTGATCGAGTCGAATGAAGCCTTCGCATCACAAGCCATCGCGGTCAGCCGTGAACTGGAGTTTGATCCGGCGATCGTCAATCCCAACGGCGGTGCCATTGCCCTCGGGCACCCGGTGGGTGCGACGGGCGTGATTTTGACAGTGAAAGCGCTGCATCACATGCACCGCAACAATTTGGACTATGGCTTGGTCACCATGTGCATCGGTGGCGGCCAGGGCATTGCATTGGTATTGGAGAAAGCATGAACCACACAGACAAATATTCCCAAGCACCCAACCCAATAACGCTGCTGGAACACCCCGTGCGCAAAGCCGTGGTTATCGGATCCGGATCCATGGGCTCCGGCATCGCTGCATTAATCGCCAGTGCCGGAGTGCAGGTCACTTTACTGGATATCGCCAGCGAGGAAGGGCAGCGCAACCAGCGTGCGCAAAAGGGGAAAGACATACAGGTCCAACGACGTGGCTTTACGCACCCCTCTATGGCCGAAAACGTCACCGTTGGCAACACCACCGATGATTTGGCTGTCGTCGCGGAAGCCGATTGGGTAGTGGAGGCGATCTTTGAAAACCTCCAAGCGAAACAAGACCTATACGCCAGCCTAGAGCCGCACCTGGGTGAGCAAACGATCTTAAGCTCGAATACCTCCACGTTGCCGCTCGAGCAGCTGACTCAGAAGCTGCCAGCCGATCTGCGAGAGCGATTCTTTATCACCCACTTCTTCAACCCGCCCCGCGTGATGCCACTGGTAGAGCTGATCGCAGCACCTGGTGTTCCTG
Source organism: Corynebacterium gerontici (assembly GCF_003813985.1). Lineage (NCBI taxonomy): Bacteria > Bacillati > Actinomycetota > Actinomycetes > Mycobacteriales > Corynebacteriaceae > Corynebacterium > Corynebacterium gerontici. Next base: position 1,216,912 of record NZ_CP033897.1, on the reverse strand, counting down.
AGGCTCGTCAGGAATGGATCGTGCAGGTCATCGAGCAGCAACTGGGTAAGCGCGCACTGCCGTGCCGTGACACACCGGGATTCATCGCCAACCGTGTGGGAAATCTGTGGATGGCCGCAGCCGCCGGTTGGGCTTTGGAAAACGACGTACCAATCGAGCTTGCCGACGCCATCGCCTCCAGACCCTTCGGCGTACCACGAACCGGTGTGTTCGGACTGTTCGATTACATCGGCCTGCAATTGGTGCCGGACGTGTGGGGCTCCACCCTCCAAGCCGTCCCGGAGCGCGACGCTTATCACCGCTGGAATATCGCTGAGCACCCACTGATGCAGGGGCTCATTGAGCGCGGGCTTACTGGGCGCACCGGCGAATCTGGATTCTATCGGGACGGCAAAGAAGTCATCACTGAAGACTTCACCTATCGTCCAGTTTCGCTTGGCGACGACCCGGCGCTGCAAGCCAAGAGTCTGGTCGAGCTGCTCGACGTCGATTCGCTCGGAGGTGAGTTTGCCCGGCAAGTATTCGCCCGCACGCTGGCATATTGCTGCGAAGTTGGCCCCGAGATCGCCGATACCGCACAAGACATTGACCTTGCCATGGAGCTTGGTTATGGCTGGAAGCAGGGTCCCTTCGCGTTGGCGGATAGCGTGGGTCTGGTACGAGCAGCCGCGGTTTTGGAGCGCGTGGATTTGGAGGTTCCCGCAATGCTGCAGCACGCGATTGATGCCGGTGGCTTCTACCCAAACGAAGGGCAGACACTTTCCACCACTGGAGAACTGGTAGCGCTGCGTGAGCAACAGGGCGTTGCTCAGGTTTCGGAGCTCATCGCCACTGCAGAAGTATTAGTGAAAAACGAGGCCGCAGCTATCTATCGTTTGGAGTCTGGCGTTGGGCTGTTTGTGGCCAAGACGAAGCTCGGAACGCTGAACCCTGATGCTCTTGACATCTTGGCTGCCTCGGCGGATCTCGACTTGCGTGCGCTGGTGCTCGCAGGTGCCGACGCGCGGGCGATTTCCGCAGGCGCAGACGTCACTGTGTTAGCCCAGGCCGCCTATGATAGCGACCCTGAACGCTTCGCAGAACTCCTGGACCACGGTCTGAACAGCCTTCGCGCCATCAAATACGCACCTTTCCCAGTGGTGGCGGCGGTTCGAGGTGTGGCGCTCGGCGGCGGTGCAGAATTGAGCCTGCACAGTGACGCGATGGTGGTTCATGTGGACGCGAAGATCGGTTTCCCTGAGCGCAATGTAGGAATTTTCCCCGCATGGGGCGGGCCCATGCAACATCTACTTCGTGCCCAAAGTCGTGGCATCAACAATGCAGAGACATTGGTATTCGACTTCGCTATGAAGGCAACACCTGCGCGTGGAGCCTACGGGGCTTGGGACCTCGGCGTGCTGGGGGAGCAGGATCAGATTGCGATGAGCTCCGATCACGTGCTCGCCGCGGCACTTGCACTCGCTGAAGATCTGGCTGTCGGGTATCAACCTGCAAGGGAACCAACCTTTGAACTGGCTAAAGACCTGAGCTGGGAACAGGATGCGCAGTCGCTTGAAGGTGATGAGCGCGCCCAAGCCGCTGATCAACACATTGCCGAGGCACTGGGTGCGTTGCTCAGTGGCGCACCAAAGAGCGAGTCGGAGATGGATCGCGAGTCAACGCAACGATGCGTCGAAATCTTCAACCATGAAGAAAATCGCGAGCGCATCATCGCGATGGGAAAGCGCCTGGGTGCCAAGTTCTAAAAGGAGCCCCAATGCTTCCTGATAGGCTTTGCCCTCGTGATTGTCACCAATGATCTAGAAGTACGCGTCGGCGCCCGCACCCTGCTCGAAGCACCTGGTCAGCACCTACGAGTGCAGCCGGGTGATCGCATTGGGTTGGTCGGGCGCAACGGTGCTGGCAAAACCACCACGATGCGTATTCTTTCCGGTGAAACTGAGCCCTATGGCGGAAACGTCACCCGTAGTGGCGAAATCGGCTACCTTCCGCAGGATTCGCGTGAAGGCAATCTCGAGCAGACCGCACGGGATCGAGTGCTTTCCGCGCGCGGGCTTGACCAAATTGCGAAATCCATGGATCGACAGCAGGAGATCATGGAAACCACTGAACACACCGGCAAACGCGACGCTGCCATCAGGAAATACTCACGCCTCGAAGAGCGCTACCATGCGCTGGGAGGATACGAGGCCTCATCGGAGGCTGCGCGTATTTGCGACAACCTGGGGCTTCCCGCGCGTATTCTCGATCAAAAGCTCAGCACCTTATCCGGCGGTCAGCGTCGCCGTGTGGAGTTGGCGCAAATCCTCTTCGCCGCGAGTGCCGGTTCCGGAAAGTCGCAGGTGACATTGCTTCTCGACGAGCCAACGAACCACTTGGACGCCGATTCCATCACTTGGTTGCGCGACTTTTTGAAAAAGCACGAGGGAGGGCTCATCATGATCTCCCACGATGTTGAGTTGCTCGACGCCGTGTGCAACAAAATTTGGTTCCTCGATGCTGTACGTGCCGAAGCTGATGTCTATAACATGGGCTTTTCCAAGTACAAAGATGCACGTGCTACGGACGAGGCGCGGCGGAGGCGTGAACGCGCGAATGCCGAGAAGAAAGCCTCGGCGCTCAAAGACCAAGCCGCCCGTCTTGGTGCCAAAGCCACCAAAGCGGCCGCCGCGAAGCAAATGTTGGCGCGCGCGGAGCGAATGATGGGATCACTCGACGAAGTACGCCAGGCGGATCGCGTTGCCAACATTAAATTCCCGACACCCGCGCCTTGTGGAAAAACGCCACTACACGCCAAAGGGCTTACGAAAATGTACGGCTCTTTGGAAGTGTTCGCCGGCGTAGATCTAGCCATTGATAAAGGATCACGAGTGGTGGTGCTCGGGTTCAATGGTGCAGGCAAGACCACCTTGCTCAAGTTGCTCGCTGGAGTGGAACGTACCGACGGTGAAGGCGGCATCGTGACAGGCCACGGACTCAAAATCGGCTACTTTGCACAGGAACACGACACCATTGATCCAGAAAAGTCGGTGTGGCAAAACACGATCGAGGCGTGCCCGGAGGCAGGGGAGCAGGACCTTCGCGGACTTCTCGGCGCTTTCATGTTCTCTGGCGAACAATTAGATCAGCCTGCTGGCACGCTATCGGGTGGCGAAAAGACTCGCCTAGCCCTGGCCGCGCTGGTGTCCTCTCGAGCGAACGTGCTGTTATTGGATGAGCCCACCAACAACTTGGATCCAGTTTCGCGCGAACAGGTGCTGGATGCGCTGCGTACCTACGAAGGGGCAGTCGTGTTGGTGACGCACGATCCGGGTGCCGTGCGTGCGCTTGAACCCGAGCGCGTGATTGTGCTGCCCGATGGTGACGAGGACCTTTGGAACGATGAATATATGGAGATCGTCGAGCTCGCATAGAGGTCGTTTGGTGTGAGGAGGAAGGGGCGTCGAAAAGCTTGGTGCAAATAGGGTGACTCCCAGCCGTAGTGTTATAGTTCGATGATCTGTAACACTACGAACAACAGAGGATGAAGCAGTGCACTCTGACACTCATCAGGGCGTTCAATCACCTGAGCCGCAGGCGAAAGAGCGTCAATTTTTTGGTCACCCATGGGGACTGGCTAACCTGTCCGGCGTAGAGATGTGGGAGCGTTTCAGCTTCTACGGCCTCCAAGCCCTATTGGCCTACTACCTCTACTACTCAGTCGCCGACGGCGGACTAGGAATGAAGGAATCCACGGCGCTGTCCATCGTGGGCGCCTACGGAGGTTTGGTGTACCTCACCAGCGTGGCTGGTGCCTGGGTGGCTGACCGCATCCTCTCCGCAGAACGCACCTTGTTCTACTCGGCGATTCTGGTGATGTGCGGACACATCAGTCTCGCGCTGCTGCCGGGCTTCACTGGCGTCACAATCGGCTTGGTCTGTATTGCGGTTGGCTCCGGTGGGCTCAAAACCACCTCGCAGGTAGTGCTGGGCCAGCTGTATGATCGCGAAGATCCACGCCGCGACGGCGGTTTCTCCATTTACTACATGGGTGTGAACATTGGCGCCCTGCTCGGCCCGATCATCACGAACGCCCTGTGGGGTTGGCAGGGCTTCCACTGGGGCTTCGGCGCCGCTGCAGTCATGATGGCGATTGGCCTGGTTCAATACATCTTGATGCGCAAACAAACCATTAAAGATGCAGGACATGAGGTTGCGAATCCGCTGCCGAAGAGCAAATACCTTCCCGTATTTCTCGGCGTTCTCGTCGTAGTGGGAGTGTTCGTCGGCCTGTTCGTCACTGGTGTGCTTCACGTCAATCAACTCTCCAACATCACCGCATTGGTAGCCCTTGGCGTTGCCGTGTTCCTGTGGATTGATATGTATCGCTCAGATAAGGTCACCGATGATGAGCGCTCCCGTCTACTGGGCTTCATCCCAATGTTCCTGGCAGCCGTGGCCTTCTGGTCGCTCTTCCAACAGCAGTTCACCGTATTGGCCGTGTACTCCGATCAGCGCCTTAACCGCACTGTTTTCGGTCACGAACTGCCACCAGGCGTGGTGCAGTCCATCAACCCGCTGTTCATCATCCTGTTCGCAGGCGTCTTCGCCTCGCTGTGGACCAAGCTTGGTAAGCGCCAGCCAACCTACGGCACGAAGTTCGCACTGGCACTCGCTGTGATTGCACTGACCATGCTGATATTCCTGCCCTACGCAGGTGGCGGGGCAAATTCCACGCCCTTCTTCGTCATCTTCGTGATCTTCTTCCTGTTCACCATGGCTGAACTGCTGTTGAGCCCCGTGGGTAATTCCATGGCAACTCGCCTAGCGCCGCAGGCTTTCCCCACCCGCATGTTTGCTTTATGGATGATGAGCGTAAGCCTTGGTACCGCGCTCTCAGGCTCGCTGGCGCAGCTTTACGATCCCACGAGCGCCAGTGCCGAACGCACCTACTTCTTGGCAATGTTTGGTGTCACGATCGCTTTGAGCCTCATGCTCTTCGTGCTTCGCAAGTGGATCAACCGCAAGTTCATCGACGTGCACTAGTCTTGCATCGAAAGTGACGCTCCCACTCTCCAGCGGCGGGGTGTCCACGGCAATCAAGGCAGGATCCTTCAAATACGCACCGTTCGTTTCCTCGCAACGGAGCGGGAGGATCCTGCCTTTTGCTGAACAAGGGCAGAACCTGCGCCTGCTGCTGGTCAAAGCCGATGCAAAATGGCGCCTCCATACGCGGCCTTCCTGAGGTGGTGGGATCACGTGTTGTAGATCCAAAAAGCCACGTCTTCAACCTGATTGCAAACGTGCTCTCACGCGATCCACACAGATAGTAACTACACCCGCTGCAGTTCGTGCGGGGTGAGGTTCACAGGCCTAGCACCATCGGCCTCGAGGATCACGATGTCCTCAACACGGGCACCCCACTCGCCTGGGAAGTACACGCCGGGCTCAATGGAAAACGCCATGCCCTCACGCAGTACAACGTCGTTTCCGGCGATGATGAAGGGCTCTTCATGGCAGGAAAGCCCGATGCCGTGGCCGGTGCGATGGATGAAGTATTCGCCGTATCCAGCTTCTTCGATGATGTCGCGCACGACCTTGTCCACCTCTCCCGCGCGAACGCCAGGCTTGACAAAGGCCAAGCCCGCCTCCTGGGCCTTCTGGAGCACGTGGTAGATCTCCTGCTGTTCGTCGCTCGGTTCTCCCACCACGTAGTTACGGGTGCAGTCGGAGTGGTAGCCGGAATCCAGGGTGCCGCCGATATCTACCACCACAATGTCACCTTCCTCGATCACGCGATCTGAGAAATCGTGGTGAGGATCAGCGCCGTGGGGACCAGAGCCGACGATGATGAAGTCCACCACCACATGCTCCTGGAGGATGAGCTCGCGTAGCTTGTCAGCCACCTCACGCTCAGTCACACCCGCGCGCAGCAGTTCGGGCACCTTGCGGTGTACAGCGTCGATTGCTTCGCCTGCGCGGGTGAGCTCGCGGATCTCAGCTTCATCTTTTTGCACGAACGCCTCGGCCAGCACCTTGGTGGCATTCACCGCCTCAACTCCTCGGCTTTGCAACTCGAGCAGATGATCAGCCGTCATGGCTGCGCTCACCGCGAGCTTGCCAGCGGGGACAAAGCTGTAGGGATCTTCGCCATCATTCCATCCGATAATCTCGAGGCCGAGTTCGCCAGCCACGGACTTCTTCAGATCAGCAACATCGACGCCCGGCGCGAAGACGAACTCGCGTTCCGCGAGCACAAGCCCGGCGAAACGCTCATGGGTGTGCATCTTTGAGTCCAGCAAATACTCGAAGTCTGGACCGGGGGTGATCAGCACGCCGTCCAAACCTGAGTTGGCGGCAGCTTGCTTCGCCGCGTCGATGCGGGCGCGGAACGTCTTGAGCGAAAATCCTTCAAACATAGTGCCGATTCTAATGCCGCATCCAGATCTCCGTGCGCCCACCGATCGGGGCGTATCCTCAGCAACATGAAGTGCAAGAAGTGTGCGAACAAGACCAAGTGGGAAGACCTGAGCCAAAAGCAAAAGGCCGGCATCCTCGTGTTCGGAGGAGTCGACCTTGTGGCCAAGCTCGCAGCCTGGCACTACCTCTATCACCTGCCAGCAGAACAAATCCGCGGCAAGAAGGCATGGTGGGTGCCGATCACGCTGATCAACGGTGTGGGTTCACCGGCCTTCCTGCTGTTCGGCCGGAAGTGAGCGCGGGCGTAGAAAAACTAATTCCTAAACCCGTGCACCGGGGCGGGGATGAAGCCGCCGCGGGCGATGAATTCCTCGTTGCCCACCTTGGATACAGGGATTACCGGCGCGTAGCCTAGCAGGCCACCGAAGTTCACCTCGTTGCCGGGTTTGGTGCCGGGGACAGGGATCACGCGCACAGCGGTGGTCTTGTGGTTCATCACGCCGATGGCGGCTTCGTCCGCGATCATCCCGGAGATCTGTGCGGCCGTGGTGTCGCCGGGGATTGCCACCATGTCCAGCCCCACCGAACAAATGGCGGTCATGGCTTCGAGCTTGTCCAAGGAAATGTTGCCGGCGCGCACCGCGTCGATCATGCCCTTGTCCTCAGAGACGGGGATGAAGGAGCCGGACAATCCGCCGATGCGCGAGCAGGCCATCATGCCACCCTTCTTCACGGCGTCATTGAGCAGCGCGAGTGCGGCTGTGGTGCCGTGCGTGCCGGCTTGATCCAGGCCCATGTGTTCTAGGATGTGCGCCACGGAATCGCCCAGCTCAGCAGTGGGGGCGAGGGAGAGATCCACGATCCCGAAGGGAACCCCGAGGCGCTCTGAGGCCATGTTACCCACCAATTGGCCTGCGCGGGTGATCTTAAAGGCGGCCTTCTTGATCTCCTCGGCAACCTCGTTCAAGCTCGCACCCTCAAGTGACCCCAGTGCGCGGTCCACCACGCCAGGTCCGGAAACGCCAACGCTCACCACGCAATCGGGCTCCTCAACGCCGTGGAATGCGCCAGCCATGAAAGGGTTGTCGCCCACAGAATTGGCAAACACGACCAGCTTGGCGCAGGCAATGGCGTCGCGATCCTTGGTAAGTTCTGCTGCCTGCTTAATCACCAGGCCGAGCTCGCGTACTGCATCCATATTGATGCCTGCGCGCGAGGAACCTACATTCACTGAAGAACACACCACGTCGGTGTCGGTGAGTGCTTGAGGGATTGACTCAATCAAACGCCGATCGGCTGCGGTCATGCCCTTTTCCACCAGCGCTGAATAACCGCCGACGAAGTTCACGCCCACTTTCTTGGCTGCGCGATCCAGTGCGTGCGCCAGTGGCACCGGCGATTCCTCGTGTGCCGCGGCGATCAACGCAACGGGGGTGACCGAGATACGCTTGTTCACGATCGGGATGCCGAGCTCGCGCTCAATGGTTTCGCATTCGGGAACGAGACGCTGGGCGAGCCGCGTGATTTTTTCCTCGACGGCTTCGCAGGTGGCGTCCATGGAGCCGCGAACGCAATCAAGAAGCGAGATGCCCATGGTCACGGTGCGGATGTCCAGGCGGTATTGCTCGATCATCTCGATGGTGTCGAGGATGTTCGAAGAAGAGTGCAGGGTGGTCACTGGTTGTTGCATGGCTGCCACCTAGATGGTGTTCATCGCGTCGAAGATGGCCTGGGATTGGATGCGAATCACCAGTGCTTCTTGCTCCTCAACTGCGTGCATGCGCTGTTGGATCGCTTCGATATTGGTGGCTTCCTCATCAAATGAAACGTGAAGAATCATGGTGAAGTAGCCGTCCATGATGGTCTGCGAAACGTTGTTGATATTAACTTCAAGCTCAGCGCAAGCGGCGGACACAGCGGCGATAATGCCGGTGTGATCCTTGCCGGTAACAGAAATGATGGCAAACATATCCAGCATCCTACTTGCCGCTGCTGTCAAGCTCCGCATGCGCTAACAAGACCAAGCTTTTCGACGCCCTCGCGACCGCTCTCTTGCCGCCTTTCCGGTGGTGAAGCCTTCCTATTGAGGTACCCCAGACTTTGTTTGTTCGGCGTACTGCTGGCATATCTGGAGGAAATTTAGCATCACTTGATTTGATGCGGTGGTATCGATCGCTCGCGCTCGCTGTGCTACCTGGTCAAACTCAGCGGCGTTGAAATAGCCGTAGTCGAGGTAGAAACCTATGCGTGTCACGAAGCGTTCGGTCGTGAGTTCGGGGTGGAATTGGGTGGCCCAAGTGGATTCGTTGGCGCGGATCGCCTGTATTGGGCAGTGGGGCCCGCCGGCGAGCCGGGTGACGCTTTCGTCGAGTTCTTCGGCGCTCTCGGTGTGGCCCCCGAGCGACTGAAATTTGCGCGGCAGACCTTGGAAGAGTGGATCTTTCATGCCAGCTTCGGTCAAAATGACGTCGGTGGGTCCTGCTTCTTCGGGGAAATTCCTGCGCACTATGCCTCCGGTGGCATAGGTCAAAAATGAATTGCCGTAGCAAATGAACAGTGTAGGAATGGGCTGGTGAATGAGTGCTCGCAGTTCGCGGTGCACGGTGTGCTGCCACTCGGTGTATTGCTCGTTGGTGACATTGAGTGGGCTGCCGCCGACGATGATGCCGTCGAAGCTACCGGCGGAAAGGTCGATCGAATCTTCGGGGTCGTCCACTATCTGGTGGGTGATGTGTTCGGGTTGAAGCCCGGTGGTCTCAAGCACATCGACGTATTCGGCTTGGATAACGTCCTCGCCGGTACGGACGGAAACTAACAGCACATTGACCATGAAAGCCATAATAGACCTCTTGGTCTATTTTTGGCTAGTTTTTGAAGAATCATTTATTGAATGAATTGCATGGCAGCGTATTGTTTCCTCAACTAGATCCAGAAGGCTGGATAGGCGTTCTGGCGGTTCACCCGCAGCAAACCGGGAAATGAAGCCATCAAGTACCGTTTCCAAATAGAGGTGCAAAACTTCGATGGGAACGTCGTCGCGCATCCTGCCCTTGGCTGCGTTCTGCTCAAGTCGCTCCCGCACAGCTTGGTCTAACACGCTTTGGTGTGCTTGCCATTGAGCTCGGAACGCAGGATCGGTGCGCAGCATGGTGATGATCTCTAGGCGGGTGTACAACCACTCATAGCGTTCGGGGCGTGCGAGCATATCGCGCATGACGTCCACGAGCCCGTACTGGGCAACGACCTCAGCCATCCTCGCTGCATCTTCGCGAGCAAGGGCGAGGAACAAGCCTTCTTTGTCCCCGAAGTGATGAAAAATAGCCCCGCGTGATTTTCCCACGGCTTCTTCCAGCCGACGGACGGTAGCGCCTTCATATCCGTGCTCAGCAAAGCAGCGCCTGGCGCCTTCAAGAATGTCCTGGCGTTTAGAAGATAGCTCGGCATTGCTCACCACAGGCATGAATGCGTCCTTTGAGGATTGTTAAGTGAGGAAAGAAAACGGGGGACCGGTGTTTTCCGATCCCCCGCGATTTGATCGAGGTTTTAGCCCTTGATCATCTGGCGCAGCACGTACTGCAGAATGCCGCCGTGGCGGTAGTACGAGGCTTCACCGGGGGTGTCGATACGAACCACAGCGTCGAATTCGACCTTATCGCCGGATTCCTTGGTTGCGGTCACATGGACAGTCTTCGGCGTGGTGCCCTCATTGAGCTCCTCAATGCCAGTGATGTCGAAGGTCTCGTGGCCGTCCAGACCAAGAGACTCATGGGACTCACCTTCGGGGAACTGCAGTGGAATGACACCCATGCCGATGAGGTTGGAGCGGTGGATGCGCTCGAAGCTCTCGGTGATGACGGCCTTGACGCCGAGCAAGTTGGTGCCCTTCGCCGCCCAGTCACGGGAAGAACCGGTGCCATACTCCTTACCTGCCAAGACGACCAGTGGGGTGCCAGCAGCCTTGTAGTTCTCGCAAGCATCGAAGATGAAGGACTGAGGCGCATCTTCCTTGGTGAAGTCCAAGGTGTAGCCGCCAGCGACGTCGACAAGCTGATTCTGGAGGCGGATGTTGGCGAAGGTGCCACGCATCATCACCTCGTGGTTGCCACGGCGGGAACCCAACGAGTTGTAGTCGTTGCGCTCAACACCGTTGGCGTCCAGGTACTGAGCGGCCGGGGTGCCGGGCTTGATGGAGGAAGCGGGCGAGATGTGGTCAGTGGTGACCGAATCGCCAAGCTTTGCAAGCACACGAGCTCCCTTGATGTCCTCAACGGGCTTCGGTTCAACTTCCATACCGTCGAAGTAAGGAGCTTTACGAATGTAGGTGGAGCTCTCATCCCACTCGAAGGTCTTGCCGGTGGGGATTTCGAGGTTTTGCCACTGCTCGTCGCCCTTGAACACGTCGGCATAGTCAGCCTCGTAGAGTTCGCGAGAGATGGCCTCGGCGATGGTGGACTCGATCTCTTCGGTCGAAGGCCAGATATCCTTGAGGAAGACGTCGTTGCCGTCCTGATCCTGACCAAGGGCTTCGTTTTCGAAGTCGAAGTCCATGGTGCCGGCGATAGCGTAGGCAATCACCATGATCGGGGACGCGAGGTAGTTCATCTTCACGTCAGGGGAGATGCGACCTTCGAAGTTACGGTTGCCTGAAAGCACGGCGGTTGCAGCCAGATCGTGCTCGTTGATGGCGTCCGAGATCTCCTGCGGCAGCGGGCCGGAGTTACCAATACAGGTGGTACAGCCGAAGCCGGAGAGGTAGAAGCCAAGAGCTTCAAGATCCTTCCAGAGGTCTGCGCGCTGGTAGTAGCCGTCCACCACCTGGGAGCCGGGAGCACAGATGGTTTTTACCCATGGCTTTGCCTTCAAGCCCTTATCAGCGGCCTTGCGGGCGATCAGACCAGCGCCGATCATCACTGAGGGGTTGGAGGTGTTGGTGCACGAGGTGATGGAGGCGATAGCGACCATGCCGTGGTCGATTGTGAACTCGCCGCCGTTGGGGGAGGACACGGTCACAGGCTTCGACTGGCGGCCCTTGGCGGTGGTGGCCAGAGACTCGCCATGGCCCTCGCGGGAGGAGTTGAAGCTCGGGGCAGCCTGATCCTCGTCGCCAGCCTGATCCTCGCCCTCGGAACCCATGCGGACAGCCTCGAGCCCTTGGTCCTCTTCACAAACCTCGCCATCGGCGTAGGTGGGCAGATCCTTGCGGAACTGTTCCTTGGCCTCGGAAAGCAGGATGCGGTCCTGCGGACGCTTCGGTCCTGCGATGGAAGGAACCACGGTGGACAGGTCGAGCTCGAGGTATTCGGAGTACTCGGCCTCAGGAGCGTCTTGTTCCAGCCACATGCCCTGAGCCTTGGCATAAGCCTCAACGAGCTTGATCTGCTCTTCGGGGCGGCCGGTGAGGTGCATGTACTTGGTGGTCTCTTCATCAATGGGGAAGATCGCACAGGTGGAGCCGAACTCGGGGCTCATGTTGCCGATGGTGGCGCGGTTCGCCAGCGGAATGGACTTCACACCGTTGCCGTAGAACTCCACGAACTTCTGCACCACGCCATGCTCACGCAGCATCTCCGTGATGGTGAGCACCACGTCGGTTGCAGTGACGCCAACCGGAATTTCGCCGGTGAGCTTGAAGCCGACAACCTTAGGGATGAGCATCGACACTGGCTGGCCGAGCATGGCAGCCTCTGCCTCGATACCGCCAACGCCCCAGCCGAGGATGCCGAGGCCGTTTTCCATGGTGGTGTGGGAGTCGGTACCGATACAGGTATCGGGGTAGGCGAGGCCGTTGTTGTCGAAGACCACGCGTGCCAGGTACTCGATGTTCACCTGGTGGACGATGCCGGTTCCGGGAGGAACCACACGGAAGTTAGAGAAGTTCTCCGCTCCCCAACGCAGGAACTGGTAGCGCTCTTCGTTGCGCTCGTACTCGATCTCGACGTTCTTCTCGAGCGCGTCGGAGGAGCCGAATGCCTCGACGATCACGGAGTGGTCGATCACCATCTCTGCGGGGTTCAAGGGGTTCACCTGGTCGGGGTTACCGCCAAGGGTCTTCACGGCCTCGCGCATGGTGGCGAGGTCAACCACACAAGGAACGCCGGTGAAGTCCTGCATAAGCACACGGGCCGGGGTGAACTGGATTTCCACATTCGGCTCGGCCGAAGGGTCCCACTGTGCGAGTGCCTCGATGTGCTCGGTCGTAATGTTTGCGCCGTCTTCGGTACGCAGAAGGTTCTCGGCGAGCACCTTCAGGGAGTACGGCAGCTTCTCCAAGCCTTCAACAGCGCTGAGGGCGAAGTAGTCATAAGACTTATCGCCAACCTCAAGCTTCTGCTTGGCGTTGAAGGAGTTCTTGCTTTCAGTCACAGTGAGCTCCAGTTTCTTTTCGTGAATAGTGTCAAAGCTTGGCGCTACAAACGCAAAGCTCCTCGGGCGCCACGCAAGTATCGCCTCGCACTACTAGCGTAGCGCGAAGACTGCGATGTGGCGTCGCCTGACGCGTATCTTAACAGTACGAGCGTTATGTTTGGGTTTTTAGCCCCGAAAAGGGCGATTTTGCCCAGCGGCGTGTAGTTCGCCGGAACAAAGAACTCTATGTAAAACTGGTTGAGTTCCGTATATAAGGAAGGTCCCGCAATGAATTCTCCGGAAGAGTATTTCCAGCGCTTCGATGAGCCCCTGGCCCAGCAGCAGATCGTTATGGAACATCCGGAACCGGTGAAGCTAGCCGAACTCAAAGACATCGTGCAATCGCTCCAAGATCGCCCGTATGGTGACATGGAGGTTTTGGTTCTGGATGAAGTTGGTCAGCGCACCGACGTATTTCGGGATCTTGCTACGCAATTGAAAAAGCAGCACGACGTGGACACCGTTGTGGTGAAATCACCAGACCTAGCGGTAGTGGTGAGTGACGAGCTGACCCGTGCACAGATCGAGTCCATACAGCCTCCAATGTCGAACGAAGCAGACAGTGCCGTTGCACTAAGAGCAATGCCGGCACTTCTGGATGTAGATCCTGTGCCTGGTACCACGATGGTTGGGATAACGGGCTTGCTGATCATTCTTACAGTGGCTGTAACAACGAGGTTTGCCAAGCGTTCTCGAAACTGAGCTGCGATAACCCCTCTGCCAGCAACCCCTCAATCAAGGTTGCTGGCTTTACTTTTATGTCCATAGACCGTTCTGGGGGGAATCGGGGACATTGACGCGCCTGTTGTGGCCTAATGTGAGGAAGCTAACATGGAAGGTATTCCTACGGCGGTTTTCCCGGGTGAGCTGGTGGAAGATCTTCTAAAAGCGCCGCTGTTACACGTGTTATTAGACGTGTTTAGAGGGAAGAAAGCAGACAAAGTGGCCGGAGTGCTTTATGGTTCTGTTATCGGCTCATGGGTCGATCGTAGAAACTTGACTATCTACCGATACTCGCGCATGTGGGGAAGCACGCAGTGAGAAGACGGCGGATAACAACGGCGCCTGTGATCAACCCTGGGCTGAACCGTGTGTATCAGTGGCCCGATCGCTCTTTCGTGGAAGGAGCGCCTGCAATCGGGTGAACAGGAGATTTTGTGTCAAACTTTGCGTCGAAGTACCCCGCCGTGCGCATCGCCGCCGCGCTGACGCTGGCGACTTCATTAGCCATCGGCACCGCTTTTCCCGCAGGAGCGCAACCGAGGAACCCTTCGGATACCGAGATTGCGAGCGCGAATCAGCAGGCTGGGCAAGCGGAAGGTAAAGTCTCGAGCCTTGTTAGTTCCGTTAGTCGGTCTGATGCTGCGATTACGCAACTCGAAATGGAGATGGGTGGCCTTCGTGAATCTGTCAACAAGGCTCTGGTTGACTATCACGACGCTGTAACCTCCGCTGAACAGGCACGCGAGGGCGTCAAGCGCGCCCGTGCTGAGCTCGACAAAACTCAGGCGAAAATTGAAGCTGCACAGCGAGTGCTTGATGAGATCTCACGCTCGGAGTACCGCCGACAAGGTGGGAATAATCAAGGCGTCTCGGAGATTGCAGGCACGGAAACAACTGAGGACGCTCTTGACCGTCAGACCTTCAAGCGCGTCAATGCTGAGAAGCAGCGTGAGCACGTCGAAAAGCTTGACAAACTACGCACTGAGCAGGCTAACGAAGAGTCTCGACTGCGCGAAGCACGCAATATCGCCGAAGACCGCGAGGAGACCGCGAAGAGCAAAAAAGAAGAAGCGGAATCTCGCATTCAAGACACCTCGAAGCAACTTGACGAGAACACCCGCAAACGAGCCGAACTTGTGGCACAGCGAGACAAGGCGAAGCGGGAGCTTGATCAGGCACGCGGCACCGTAAGCGCGTTGGAATCTGATCGCAAAGAATATCAGGACTACATCAAGGCCGAAGAGGAGCGAAAGAAGGCCGAGGAAGCGGCCAAGGCTGCTGAAGCTGTTCGCCAGAAGGCTCTCGAAGAGCAACGAGCTAAAGAAGAGGCCGCAAAGCAGGCGCAGGCCGAGGCTGAAGCCGCTCATAAAGCGCAAGTGGAAGCTGAAGCCAAGGCCGCTGCGGACGAAAAGGCCAAGGCTGATAAGAAAGCCGCCCAAGCCAAGCAGGCGGAGGCGAAGAAGAAGCTTGAAGCCGCCAAGAAGGCTGCTGAGGCCGCAAAAGCAAAGGCTGAAGAAGAAACGTCCAAGGCGGCGGACGCTAAGGAAGCTCAAAGTACGAGTGAAGACAAGTCCACAGAGGCTGCTGCAGCTCTGATTGAGGCCTCCCAGCCGGAGCACACCTCCTTGGATGGCAATGGTGGCGGCAACACCGTGCAGAACCCCGAGGGGCAGAGCACCAGCGGCAACGAGGCCGTGGATTCTGTGGAGGTAGCAACCAACGAGAGCGTTTCCGCAGAAGCAAGTGAGACGGTCACGAGCGGTTCACGCAGCGCCCAGATCGAGACCGTAATCTCACGAGCAATGTCGCAGCTTGGCGTGCCCTACGCTTGGGGCGGGGGTAACGCCAATGGTCCCACCCGAGGCATTCGAGACGGTGGCGTGGCTGATTCCTACGGCGATTACAATAAGGTCGGCTTCGACTGCTCTGGCCTGGTCATTTATGCTTTCGCGGGCGTCGGTATCGCGCTGCCACACTACACGGGCTACCAGTATCAACATGGTACGAAGGTCGATCCTTCGCAGATGCAACGAGGCGATTTGATCTTCTACGGCCCGAACGCCGAGCAGCACGTGGCGATCTATCTCGGCGACGGTCAGATGATCGAGGCTCCGCAATCAGGTTCCACCGTGCAAGTGTCTCCAGTGCGTTGGTCGGGCATGACCCAGTACGTTGTGCGACTGATCTAAGCTTTTCGACGTTTCAGCGGGTGTCTTTCCAGGGCACCCGCTGCTTGCGTTGAACCTGTAACCGCAGTGTTACCCTATGGGGCATGACTCGCCCGGATGCTCAATTCGAAGCAACGCTGAAATCCATCGAAGACATCGATGCCCTGCTCCTTCTATCCTTTGGAGGTCCCGAAGGGGTAGATGAGGTACGACCGTTCCTTGAAAACGTCACCGCTGGGCGAGGTATTCCGCCAGAGCGTCTCGATGAAGTGGGAAAACATTATTACCACTTCGGTGGAAAAAGCCCGCTCAACGATCTGAATAAGGAAATTATCGCCAACATTGAGGCGGAGTTGGCCTCCAGGGGCATTGACTTACCTGTGTTTTTCGGGAATCGAAATTGGAAACCCTTCGCCAACGACACCGCTTCAGAAATGGCGAAGGCGGGTGTGCGCACAGCGGCGGTCTTCGCTACCTCCGCGTGGGGCGGATATTCCGGGTGCCGTCAATACGGTGAAGACATCCAGGCGATGAGGGAACACCTTCAGAGCCAGGGGTTGCCGCTCATTGATTTTCTGAAGATTCGTCAATTCTTCGACCATCCAATGTTTATTGAAGAACAGGTATCCGTCATCGAGGATGCCTTCCGGCACTGGGGTTTGAGCCCCAAGGAAGCGCAAGATCAAGGTGTGAGGCTTGTTTTTAGCGCTCACTCCATTCCGGTCATCGCCAATGAACGCGCCGGTACGCCCGAGGATGGTTCGCTGTACAGCCTTCAGATTGAGCAAGCTTCCAAACTCGTCGCAGAAAAGCTTGGCTTCGAAAACTACGACGTGGTGTGGCAATCAGCTTCGGGGAACGGGCGCGTACCGTGGCTCGAACCCGACATTGTCGATCACGCGGAGCAGCTTGAGGCTCAGGGCGTAGAAAAGATGGTGGTAGCCGCCATCGGTTTCATCTCAGATCACATGGAGGTGGTTTGGGATTTGGACAATGAGCTCCAAACCGCCATCGCGCCTACGAACCTCGAAGTAGTTCGCGCCGCAACTGTCGGTCACACCGACACGTTTGCGTCCATGGTGGTCGATCTCATCGAAGAATCTATCGGCAGCAAAAAGCCTCAACACCTCGGATCCGTGCCTTCCAAAGGTTGCACCATCAACGGCGCCCCGTGCGAAGTGTCCTGTTGCGAGCCTATGAAACGCGGGCGAGCTCAATAGCGCTGAATGCCACGGCGCTCATACGCGCTTGCCGAATCGGATTGCTCAAGCTCAATAACTCTGGATCCATCGAGTGTTCCCCCAACACGCTGAGCATTGCTTCCAGTACTGCGCTGGCAGAATCTGCTCGGGCAATCAGCTTCAACGCGCGTGCGGGAATATCTGCTGGCAGACCTGGACTATCGAAATAATCTCTCAGCGTCCCGACGGCCAACCGGGCTGCGGGCGCTCCATCAAGCCGAAGCTGCTGCTGCTCGATGAGCAAGGCAGCGCGATCCACTGCAGCACGCAAGTGTGAATCGGCTTCTCCCGGCATGAGGAAATGCTGAAGATGTGGTGCGAGCTCAAGCCGGTGGTGCTGCCAAAGCGTTCCACCATCGACGAGAGTGTGTGGCACCAGGACATTTGCTTCACCGTGCGCCGTTGCCCGCAGCACCATCGCCTCGTGTCCTGGAACATCGGCAGCCAGCGGCTGTCCAGGTCCGGCAAGCAGCACAGTGCACCATGGAAATGCGGGGGCAGGCTTCGTGAGATTTCTAAAAAATCGTGCCATGAACACACCTTCGAGCCGCTCTCCATGAGACGTGCTCAGTACATGGGGTCCGCCGAGTGTATCCAGGGCCTCCTCGAAAGCATCGTAGCTTTCACGACCGCACATCCAGGATTGGAGCCAAAGGGCGATATTTTGTACCGGTGAATAAACGTGAAACGGTGAGTGCATAGGCGATTTATGCTAGCCGATAAAGTGAACTGCTATGAGTTTTGATGATCGCTACGCCAACATTTTAGGCGGACACCAAAGAAACGCCCCGAGAACCTATCCGAAGGTTCCGGCCGAGCCAGGCCTCGTTGTGGAAGTGCTCGCTGACGGTTTTGTCGGTGCGGTGATCAATTTTGAGCGCACATATGACGGCGATTTCCTTCGTCTGGAAGATCGCTATGGGCGTGAGCGTCTGTTCAAAATGCGTCCAGGGGCGTTCATGATCGACGGACAACGGGTGGAATTGACCCGCTTTGTGCCTCAGCGTGCGCCCCAACGTTCCAACTCAGGATCACGTCGGGTCGAAAACGTTGAAGCCAAGATCGCCGCGCCCTCGCGCATCTGGGTTGAAGGGGTACACGACGCGGCGATCGTCGAAAAGATCTGGGGTCACGATCTGCGTGTTGAAGGCGTGGTAGTGGAGTATCTCGAAGGACTGGATAACCTGCAGTCCAAGTTGGAGGAGTTTCAACCTGGGCCTGGCAGAAGGGTAGGGGTACTGGCCGATCACCTCATTGAAGGTACGAAAGAGTCGAGGCTTACCCGATCTGTTGGTCCACATGTTTTAGTTACTGGTCACCCGTTCATCGACATCTGGGCAGCGGTGAAACCGGAACGTGTTGGGCTCAATGCTTGGCCTGAAGTTCCCTATGGCGAGGATTGGAAGATGGGGGTGTGCCGCAGGGTAGGTTGGTCGAACCCAAAGGACGGGTGGCGCAGGGTGTACCAAGCGGTGGACACGTTTCGAGATGTTGATTCCACATTGATCGGAGCTGTGGAACGATTGGTGGATTTCGTAACGGATGAAACCCTGAGCAAGGAAGATCTGCTCTAAGAGGTTCTCTTACGTATCCTTGGCCGTGTGGGAGCCTTGATTTGGATTGTGATCGCGCTGGCGCTAGCTGGCCTCGAACTACTGGCGGGAGAACTCACGTTCTTGATGCTTGGCGGCGGCGCTCTCGCCGCGGCTGGAACAAGCATGGTCAGCGATTCCTTACCTGTCCAAGCAGTAGTGTTCGCGGTCGTCTCGATCGCTCTGCTAGGTTTGGTGAAACCCATCGCCAAAAAGCGCATGCTACAGGCTCCTGCCCTCGATACTTCGCCGCGGGCCGCACTTGGCCAACGTGCGGAAGTACTCGAACTCGTTGATGCAACCAGCGGCCAAATCCGCTTCGACGGTGGCATCTGGTCTGCACGCTCGTTACACGAAGATGAGCGATTTACGGTAGGCGAAAGTGTTCAAGTTGTTGATATTGACGGCACCACTGCTGTGGTGTGGAAGGGGATCTAACCCATGACTGGATTGATTTTCCTCGCGGTTGTGGTGGCTCTGGCAGTGCTCATACTCGCCAAAACAATCGTGGTGATACCCCAGGGTGAAGCCGCGATTGTCGAGCGATTGGGCCGCTATACCCGAACCATTTCGGGAGGCATCAGTTTGCTCGTGCCTTTCATCGACCGGGTTCGGGCTCGCATAGATACTCGTGAACGTGTGGTGAGCTTCCCTCCACAGGCCGTGATTACTCAAGATAATCTCACCGTCGCCATCGATACGGTCGTGACCTTTCAAATTAATGATCCGGCCCGTGCGATTTACGGGGTCGACAACTACATCGTTGGTGTGGAGCAGATCTCTGTAGCCACGCTTCGCGATGTAGTTGGCGGCATGACATTGGAAGAGACACTGACGTCTCGAGAAGTGATCAACCGTCGGCTGCGTGGTGAGCTCGACGCCGCCACCACCAAATGGGGCTTGAGAATCAGCCGCGTTGAATTGAAGGCTATCGATCCGCCTCCATCGATCCAGCAGTCCATGGAAATGCAAATGAAGGCGGATCGGGAAAAGCGGGCTATGATTCTCACCGCTGAGGGGCGCCGCGAATCTGATATTCGAACGGCAGAGGGCGAAAAGCAGGCAAAGATCCTGGCGGCCGAGGGTGAAAAGCACGCGGCAATTTTGGCAGCTGAAGCCGAACGAGAGGCAACTATCCTCAAAGCGGAAGGCGAACGCGCGGCACGATACTTGGCGGCCCAAGGTGAAGCGAAGGCTATCCAAAAGGTCAACGCGGCCATCAAGTCTGTCCAGGTTACCCCGGAAGTTTTGGCCTACCAGTATTTGGAGAAGCTGCCGCAGCTTGCGCAGGGTGAAGCCTCCACAATGTGGATGATTCCCAGCCAATTCGGTGATGCTTTGGAAGATTTTGCCAAAGCACTTGGCAAACGCGACGAAGACGGCGTATTCCGCTATGAACCAGCGCAGCGAGATGAACGCAGCGAGAACATCGCAAACGCCGATGATCACGAGGATTGGTTTAACACGCAATCGAATCCTGAAATCGCCGCTGCGGTAGCTGCAGCCAACGCTGTTGCTAATAAACCTGTGGACGAAGAACCGCTCGGCACTGGCGCAAAGAAGGCGATTTCACCTGAAGCTACCGCAGCGATTGAGCAGCCCGACACCACAGACTAACGGCTTGCTGATAGCCGGCTTGCTCGGCTTGCCAACCGGCGGCTTGGAGCCTTTGACTCATCGCTTGCTTGGAAATGCCAAGTGCATCTGCCGCTTCAATTTGACTGAGTCCCGAACGGACCAAGGACGTGGCTTCGCGGCCCTCCTTGGTTCTCTTCGACAAGACAAACTGCAACAGCGTGAAGCTCGCCTGGAGTTCTTTTGAAAACTCTCCGGCCGCTACATAGACGTGCCCGGCCTTGGCGCGTTGCGGAAGAACAAGCTCTGCTTGATTGAGCGAGTCATGGGAACATGACAATCCAATCGCCCAGTCGCCGGCAGCTAGTAACGCCAGCGTGGCGTTGACGAAACCTTCAGGTGTGTCGGGCTCAGCAGCAATATCCTCCACGCGTACAACGGAGAACTCGCCTGCGCCTTCTAGCGTTGAAAGCGCCTCCGCCGAACGACGGACAAATTCGGCTCGTCTGCGTTCTCTGCCTCTGTAGCGCGCAAAAATAGCAAAGTGCATGAACGCCAGCTTAGCAAAGTCTAGATTTCAGACTTGACAATCTCGGTCTCGCTCTGAAGCGGCAACGTGGCGTCGAGAAGCAAACCCAAACAACCTAGCGTTGCGATACCTAACACTGGAAGTACAGACTGCGCGCTGAATTCGTGTGCAAACGAGTTGCCGAGTGCAACGGTCACGATGGTGCCCGGCGCAGAACCAATGAAGGTGGCTACACAGAAACCGAGCAGCGATATTGGGCTTAAGGCGGCCGCATAATTTAAGAGCGAAAAGGGGACAGCGGCGATCATGCGTAGTGAAGTGATCGCGAGCCAGCCGCGTTCTTGAAGCCGAACCTGGATGCCGTGGAAAAGTGGGTGGCTCGATTGGGGACGCACTGATCCGCCAAAGAGTTGGCGAATGAGCAGCATGGATAATCCTGCGGAGAGCGTGGTTGCAAGTAGCGCTAAAACGATGCCTAACTTCGGCCCGAAGAGCACGCCTGCTGAAAGTGTCATGACGGTTCTGGGGATAGGGAATTGCGTAATGCCAATGTAGAGAGAGACAAAGAGGGCGGGAAACCAGGCGCCGGTGGCCAAGGCCCACTGTTGCAAGGTCTGCAAATCGGGAACATCTACAACCAAAGTGGTGAACACAGCCAGCGTGATAGCGATGAAAAGCGTGAGCTGACGCCATCGTGACCAGGTGCGAAAAGTGTTGATTCCATCACGGAATAACTGCATGGTCGCTTGAAATAAACTGCTCACGGCAATTCACCTTAGCTTGCGGTGGAAAACTTCCCGGGAATCAGCACGAACATCGTGCGATAGCCGTCTACACTGTAGCTATGTTGTGAGATGTCCGAATAGTTCCGTTCGGTGCGTCTCATGCCACAAAAAGCAGAACATACTCAACAGCATCACCGGCGTCGCGGCGGGCTCACTGCGTGCTCAACGCGGCCGAACATTATGTGAGGGGAGTGGGTCTACCTCGTGACTGAAACACGATTTACCCGAACCGAAGAATTTGAGGCCAATGAGCAGGCTTGGTACCAAGCTGTTGCCAAGGTCTTTGCCCGAGTACAGAAGAAAGACGTAGCGGATGTGCCACTGGACGTGTGGCGCAAGCTGGTCAAAACCACCTATGACGGAATTGATGTCAACCCGCTGTATAACCGCGGGCAGGAGCTCAACGAACAATCCTTGCCTGGAAGCTTCCCATTCACCCGCGGTGGAGCGAATGCTGGCGTAGAAGAAGGCGTTGGTTGGGGCGTCACCGAAGCGTTCGGTGCCAACGCAAGCAACGAGGAGCTGCTCGCAGCACTGAACAACGGCACCACGAACATCGTGGCGTATGGCGACTGTGACCTGCAGGAGCTTCTGAAGGAAGTGCTCTTCCAGCACGCCCCAGTTCGTCTCAATGCTGGAATACATACCCGCGAACAGGCGGCATCCTTGCTCGAGCTCGCTTCGGCACAATCTGGCGCGCCCAAGTTGCTGGAGTTCGGTGCTTCGCCACTAACTTCGCTTATCGACGAATCCGCTTCCGTGGACCTCGAGACCTCGATTGAACTGGCAAAGAAGGCTGCCGAGCTTGAAAATGTTCGCGCCATCCTGGTGGACGCCGTCTCTCTTTCGAATCAGGGAGCAACTGACGCCCAGGAAGTTGGTCTGGCACTCGCTGCTGGCGTTGACTACCTGCGAGCCCTCACCGAGGCTGGCTTGAGCACCGAACAGGCGCTTGATCAGCTTTCCTTCCGCTTTGCCATCACAGACGATCAGTTTGCGCAAATCGCTAAGTTGCGCGCTGCTCGCGCGCTGTGGGCTCGAGTGGCAGAGATTCTGGATGCCCCCGACCACGGCTCCGCTCCACAGCACGCCCTGACGGCTCCTGTAATGTTCAGCCAGCGTGATCCGTGGGTGAACATGCTGCGCAGCACCGTGGCCGCCTTTGCGGCAGGCGTCGGCGGCGCAAGTGACGTCGAAGTGCTGGTCTTCGACTGGGCTATCAGCGGTGGCCTGCCAAAGGTCTCCCGCACCTTCGCGCACCGCATCGCACGCAACACCAATCTGCTCCTGCTGGAAGAGTCGCACCTGGGTCACGTGATCGATCCTGCCGGCGGTTCCTACTACGTGGAGAAGCTCACTGATCAATTGGCTGAGAAGGCATGGGGCCTGTTCCAGGAAATTGAGGCCAAGGGTGGGTTCCGAAGGGCCGTTGAATCCGGCGAAGTCAAGGCATTACTCGACGCTTCGAACGAGGCGGTGCGAAAGGACGTCGCCCACCGCGTGAAGAAGCTCACCGCCATCAATGAGTTCCCAAATCTGGCGGAGGCTCCACTGCCAGCAGATCTTCGCGTAGAGCCCAAGCACGTGCGCCGTTGGGCGGCAGAGTTTGAAGCGCTGCGGAACCGCTCAGACGCCTTCATGGAAGTCAAAGGCAATCGACCGCGCGCCGTCCTCATACCGCTTGGGCCGCTGGCTAAGCACAACATTCGCACCGGCTTCGTGGTGAACCTCCTTGGCACCGGTGGCATCGAGTCGCTAAACCCAGGCGAACTCAAGCCCGGTACCGAGGAGTTCAACAAAGCAGCGCAATCCGCACCCATCGCTGTGATCTGCGGTACCGACGCTGAATATGACGCCAATGGCAAGGCGGCCTTCGAGGCGCTTCGCGAGCAAGGCCTGGAGACCATCCTTCTGGCTGGTGCCCCCGGGCACGACTTTGAGCCGGATGATTACTTGAACCTCAAGATCGACGCAGCCGCGAAGCTCTCCGAGCTGCTCGAGAAGTTGGGAGCGTAAGAACGACCATGAGCAACATTCCTAATTTTGCTGAGTACCCAGTCGCTGCAGAAGACTCCGCACAGGGTAGCGCCGAGCACCTCCGCGAGCAGGTGTGGACCACCCCTGAGGGCATCGATGTGCCCCGTGTGTTCACTCGCGATGATCGCGACGACGCCGTCGAGGCGGAGCAACTGGACTCTTTCCCGGGCATGCCACCGTTTATGCGTGGGCCATACCCGACCATGTACACCAACCAGCCATGGACTATTCGCCAGTACGCAGGCTTCTCTACGGCTGCCGAGTCCAACGCTTTCTATCGCCGCAACCTCGCAGCAGGCCAGAAGGGTTTGTCCGTTGCCTTCGACCTCGCAACTCACCGTGGTTATGACTCGGACAACGAGCGCGTAGTTGGTGACGTCGGTATGGCGGGCGTGGCCATCGACTCCATTCTGGATATGCGCCAGCTTTTCGAGGGCATCGACCTTGGCGCAGTGTCCGTTTCTATGACGATGAACGGCGCAGTGTTGCCAATTCTGGCCCTCTACATCGTCGCGGCAGAAGAGCAGGGTGTTCCGCCGGAGCAGCTTGCCGGCACCATTCAGAACGATATTCTCAAAGAGTTCATGGTGCGCAACACCTACATTTATCCGCCGAAGCCGTCGATGCGCATCATCTCCAACATTTTCGAGTACACCTCGATGAAGATGCCGCGCTTCAACTCGATCTCTATCTCCGGCTACCACATCCAGGAAGCTGGTGCTACCGCTGACTTGGAGCTCGCCTACACTTTGGCCGACGGTATCGAGTACATTCGCGCTGGTAAGGAAGTGGGCCTGGACGTCGACAAGTTCGCACCACGTCTGTCCTTCTTCTGGGGCATTTCCATGAACACCTTTATGGAGATCGCTAAGTTGCGCGCTGGCCGCCTCCTATGGAGTGAGCTGGTGGCGAAGTTCGGCCCGAAGAATCCGAAGTCGCAATCGCTACGTACTCACTCGCAGACTTCCGGCTGGTCGCTTACGGCACAGGACGTGTACAACAACGTGCCCCGCACCGCGATCGAGGCGATGGCGGCAACTCAGGGTCACACGCAGTCGCTGCACACTAACGCCCTCGACGAGGCGCTAGCGCTGCCTACTGATTTCTCTGCTCGCATCGCTCGTAACACCCAACTGCTGTTGCAGCAAGAATCCGGCACCGTTCGTCCGGTCGATCCGTGGGCCGGCTCCTATTACATCGAGTGGCTTACCGAGCAGCTCGCGGAGCGCGCTCGCAAGCACATCGAGGAGGTCGAGGAAGCCGGCGGCATGGCTCAGGCCACCATCGAAGGCATCCCGAAGCTGCGCATCGAGGAATCCGCTGCGCGTACCCAGGCTCGCATCGATTCGGGCCGCCAGGCGCTCATCGGTGTGAACAAGTACGTGGTGGAAGAAGACCAAGAGATTGAAGTGCTCAAGGTTGAAAACACCAAGGTTCGTGCGGAGCAAATTGCCAAGCTGGAAAAGTTGCGCGCCGAGCGTGATGAGGAAGCTGTACAGAGGGCTCTCGACGCTCTCACCGAGGCAGCACGCAACGAGAACAAGGAGCCTGGCGATCTGGAGCAAAATCTGCTCAAGCTTTCCGTGGATGCCGCTCGTGCTAAGGCCACCGTTGGTGAGATTTCTGATGCACTCGAGAAGGTCTTTGGCCGTCATGAGGCAGAAATCCGCACGCTTTCCGGCGTGTACAAGGAGGAAGTTGGCAAGGAGGGCAAAGTGGGCAACGTTGAGCGAGCCATCGCTATGGCCGATGCTTTCGAACAAGAAGAAGGCCGCCGCCCCCGTATCTACATTGCGAAGATGGGACAGGACGGGCACGACCGTGGCCAGAAGGTGGTTGCTTCTGCATACGCCGATCTCGGTATGGACGTGGACGTCGGGCCGCTGTTCCAGACTCCAGCCGAGGCAGCCCAGGCCGCTGTGGACGCCGACGTGCACGTGGTGGGCGTCTCTTCGTTGGCAGCCGGACACCTCACGCTGGTGCCTGCGCTGAAGGAGGAGTTGGCCAAGCTGGGGCGCGAAGACATCATGATCGTTGTTGGCGGCGTGATTCCTCCTGGCGATTTCCAGGAGCTTTACGACGACGGCGCGGTCGCTATCTACCCGCCCGGCTCCGTCATCGCGGACTCTGCCATCGACATGCTGACTAAGCTGTCTGCACAATTGGGCATTGAACTGCCTGAGCCAGAAGAATCCTAATCATTTTCACTGGCGAAACGCCCCGTTATCGCGCGGGGCGTTTCGCCTTTTCAGCCCCGGCACTTGCCAAGCTGTTGCACAATGGGGGAAGGGAAGAGAAAGGTTTTGCGATGTCGGATTCTCAAGAATTTCTAGAACATCATCTGGGATCATTAATGACCACGGCAGGCACAGACCTGGGCGAAGTTACTGCTGTTGCTCCTGAAGTTGTAAAGCGAGCGCGTCGCCGGATCGACGTTGATGAGCTCTTTGAAGGTGTGCGGGCGGGGAACCGCACTTTGATGTCGAGGGCTATCACGCTGTTGGAGTCAACGGCGGTAGCCCACCGGGTGCTCGCCCAGGAACTTTTGGTTCGCTTGTTGCCCTTCAGCGGCAACGCCCTTCGGGTGGGTATCACTGGTGTGCCGGGGGTGGGGAAGTCAACGTTCATTGAGGCCCTCGGCATGCATCTCATCGCTGAGGGAAAAAGGGTAGCAGTGCTCGCTGTCGATCCCTCCTCTACGAAGACACGTGGATCGATTCTGGGCGATAAGACTCGTATGGCCAAGCTGGCTCGCGAGGAAAATGCCTTCATTCGCCCTTCGCCTTCGGCGGGCACACTTGGCGGCGTTGCCAAGGCAACTCGTGAATCCATGGTCGTGTTTGAAGCCGCAGGGTATGACGTGATCCTTGTGGAAACGGTGGGCGTAGGCCAATCTGAGGTCGCGGTTTCTCAGATGGTGGATTGTTTCACCTTCCTCGCGCTTGCTGGTGCCGGTGATCAGCTCCAAGGCATCAAGAAGGGTGTATTGGAGATGGCGGACTTGGTGGCTATCAATAAGGCCGACGGGCCCAACTTGAAGAACGCTAAGCGTGCCGCGCGAGAATTGGCTGCGGCGATGAGGATGGTGCGGCAGGAAGACGAGCTCTGGCACCCCCCAACAATCACCATGTCCGCAGTAGAGTCTCAAGGCATTGACGAGTTCTGGGGCAATGTCCTGGCTCATCATGAGGTGATGCTGGAATCTGGACGCTTTGAGCACAACCGGCGGGAGCAGCAGGTGCAGTGGATGTGGTCAATGGTGCACGAAACCATCCTACAGCGATTGAACACTAACCCTAAGGTGAAGGAAGTTCGGGCACTCGTAGAGGCACAGTTGCGTGAAGCTCAGATCACTCCGACGCTCGCTGCTGAACGAGTTCTCCAGGCATTCGATGGGGAATAACGATAAAAGCCGCATCTGAATTCAGATGCGGCTTTGTGTTGTGCCCGAGGGGGGACTTGAACCCCCACGTCCATTAGTAGGACACTAGCACCTCAAGCTAGCGCGTCTGCCATTCCGCCACCCGGGCAAGGTGTTCGGTGTTCAGCCTTTCGGCTGGGCACCTGCATAACTATAGGCATGCAAGAGCGATGAAACAAATTCGCAGCTCAGCGAATGTTTTTCCGTATATGTGAGCTGCGTTTGCGCCCACGCACTTCCTGGAAGCAAAGGCGTATGACAGTGATGTGGCGCAAGAGGTTATGAGACAGTAGTAATCATCACAATAGTCCGGTAAGAATGGATGCATGACTTCTTACACCGATGAACGATTCCCAGGCCCTGATCCTTATGCGCCATTGAAAGATCTTCCTAGCTTCCCGCTGCGTTCAGATGATTTCGCTAACGGTGATCAGCTGGGCGATGATCTCGCGGCCCCCAGCAACATCAATCCTCATCTGCAATGGTCCGATCTGCCGGAAGGAACGAAATCTGTAGCATTAACGTGTTTCGATCCCGATGCGCCCACGGCGGCTGGTTTTTGGCACTGGGCGGTGCTGAATATTCCCGTGGAGGTTATGGAGCTGCCGCGGGGTGAAGCCGAGAAGGTGTTGCGCGAGCACGCCGGTGTGATCACCCTGAAGGGTGACTCCGGAGTGCGTGGTTACTACGGTCCTCAGCCTCCAGAGGGGCACGGTCCTCACCGCTACATCTTCGCTGTTCATGCGGTGGACACCGAACGGCTAGATGTTGACGAGGACAACACCCCAACCGTGTTGGGCTTCAACCTGTATTTCCACTCGATCGCACGCAGCGTGCTGTGGGGCTGGTACGAGAATGAGTAATGCTTTGCGCATTGGCGGCGCCTTCGTAGCTGTTGGCGCCGCTCTCTTTTTGCTCACTTTGGTGCAGGTGCTTGTCAATGGATGGATGGCTCCGTTCCCAGTGACGTGGTCATTCATTGCCATTGTGATTGCCGCCGCTATTCTTGGAGCTTTCGCCACGACCGATAAGTCGCAGCCAGGCTCCCGCAGGCAAGTTGTTGCTCTAACCCTCGCGGTGGGGTTGATTTTTGTAGGCAGGATCCTGCCCCAGGAACCCCTGATGATTTGGGCCCAATATTGGCTGCCAGCGTATGGGCTAGCGGCCATCGCCTGTGGTTTGGTTATCCGCAGGTCTTTGACTGCTTAAGCCGAGTCGCTTAATCAAGGGTCCAGGGCAATCCACTTCCCACGGCCTCAGCGATGTTGCTGAGGCCGTGTTCGCGTACCTGCTGAGCCAGCCCGAGGTGAATATCCCTGATCCAATCGGGGCCGCCGTAGATCATGGCGGTGTAGCCCTGTAGGAGGGTGGCACCGGCTGCGATGCGCTCCCATGCTTGCTGGGGAGTACTAATACCGCCAACACCGATGAGCACGAGTTTGCCGTCGACCTTGGTGTGCAAACGTTTCAGCACTTCGAGTGCTCGATCGACAACAGGGGGACCTGAGATACCGCCTGCGCCCATCGCTTCTACCTGGGCTGTGTCGCTTCGGAGTCCATCGCGGCTGATGGTGGTATTGGTAGCGACGATGCCGGCGAGCTTGAGTTCAAGTGCAAGATCCGCCACTGCGTCGACGTCTTCATCGCTGAGATCGGGGGCAATTTTCACCAACACTGGTTTGGTTGTGGCTGCTTGTACCGCTGCGAGAATCGGGCGCAGCGATTCCACCGCCTGAAGGTCCCTCAGCCCTGGGGTATTCGGCGAAGAAACGTTCACGCATACATAGTCGGCGAGATCGCCGAGCAATGATGCCGAACGGCGATAGTCTGCGACGGCATCTTCGGCGGCCACCACTTTGGTTTTGCCGATATTGATGCCAACTACACCTTCGTGATGGCGTCGGCGCAGGTTTCCAGCAACCTCTGCCGCTCCTACGTTATTGAATCCCATCCGGTTCAAGATTGCCTTATCCTTGGGCAGCCGAAACAACCGTGGTTGGGGATTCCCTGGTTGGGGCGACGCGGTAACGGTGCCGAGTTCTGCATACCCAAAACCGATAGCGTCCCAAGCATCGGCGGCCTCGCCGTTCTTATCAAACCCAGCGGCCAACCCAAGAGGCCTGGGGAATCGAACCCCAAATACTTCCTGTTCAAGCACATCGTCGCGGACCGGGAGGACTCGTGAGAGCCCCGTGCGCAGCAGACCTGAGTTTTGGATTGCGCCCATGCCCGTGGCGATCACTCCGTGGATCGTTTCTGGAGCGAGCTGGAACATGCCCTTGAGCGCGAGCTGATACGCCTTGGTGCGGAGTGGGTGCGATTGAGCCATGTGCGCGGATTCCTTAGCTGTTGTATCGAGGGTGATTTACTTGGGGGTGATGATCTGCAGTCCGGCGCCCGAATTTGAGCCCGCAACAACTACGCCGTCCTCTGTGACTGCCAGTGAAGTTGCGTTTTCCACCGCGCGTAGCTCCTGCTGACGCTCGAGGGTGCCGGTGGCCGGGGAGTAGGCGAGCAGTACGTTGTCCTGGGTTGATACAGTCCAGGCCCATTGTCGTTGCTGATCCCAGGCAACGGCCCAGGGACTTGGGGGAGTATCGATGGTTTGGTGGAGCCGGATGATCTCGGAGGCGGCGTAGAGCGCGAGTTGGTTGCCTACGGTGTCGCTGGCGAGCAGCACTCCACGTTCGCCGGGAGCGATGGTGCCTACACCGGATCCGACGCGCAAAATTGGCCCTGGTTCGTTGTCCTCCCAATGGACGTCTTGAATAACCGAGTACTCGCGGTTAATGCGTACTACCGCGTCAGGCCCATCGTCATTGCCAACTCGAATCATCTGATCCGTGTTCTTTTCAACCCGAATATTCTTTGGCTCTTGCCCTTCGCGGTACACCCACACTTCATCCTGATCTTTGTTGCCCGTGATGATCTCCCCACTGGAGGTTTTCACCGCTACGCTCGCGGGATGATCCACCGGGTGTGTGCTGATGTTGCCGTCGAAATGAATTTCCTTGACGTCATCGGGGCAGGCACTGATAAAGGAGCTTGTCGACGCAGTCACGTCACCACATTCCTTGGATAAATCTACCTTGTGCTGCTGTACAAATTTCTGGCCCTCGACGGTGCCGATGAGAAGGGCGTCTTCACTTCGCACTGCAAGGGTGTTGCCGATGACGTCGAGATCAGAAATTGCTGGCATGCCGATCACTGTGCCGTCGGGTTGCGTCTGCTGCGGGGATGCCGCTGGGGAAGCATTGCCCACGGGGGCTTGATCGTCTTTTGCTACTTCGGTCACGGTGGTGCCACACCCGGCGAGGGTGGCCGTGCACAGGGCAATTCCGAGAATCTTCGACGCGTTGCTCACAGCCGATAACCCTACCAGCCACCGTGCGCTACAAGGTCACATCATCGAGCGCTTTTACAATTGCGCGGGGCAAGGTCACAGTCTGTGCTTCCAGCAGCTCATCGCATTGCTCTGCAGTCCGAGGTGTAGCCAGTACGCTCGCTACGCCGGGCTGATGACGTACCCAGGCAAGCGCAGCGGCCGCCATGGATATTCCCAACCCTTCGGCCGCGGTCTTGAGCGCCTGGACCACGGCCTCGCTGCCGCTGGATAGGCCGTGTGCTTGGGCATAGCGCTGCGGATGTTCACGCTGGAGGGTGCTGAGGTCGTGGCGTCCGCTCAGTACCCCTTGTGCGAGGGGAGCGCCGGCGATGATGCCGACCCCCAAATATTCAGCGGCGGGGAAAAGATCGGTCTCCGGGTGCCGATGTAACAAGTTATAAGGGGTTATTGCCGCCACCACATCTCGTCGATGGGTGAGCGCAAGCTGCCAGCCCTGATATCCCCGAACACCGGCGTAGCGAACCTTGCCTTGGCGCACCATGTGCTCGAGTGTGTCCGCCACCTCGAAGGCCGGGGTATTAGCGTCCCAATAGCCAACGGTCCATAGATCGATATGGTCGCGACCTAGGGCGGTGAGCATGCCATCGAGCTGGGCAATGAGGTTGCGGCGCGAGCAATCAACACGCTGCCCGAATGGGGCAGATGGGTTCACACCGGAGGCAATCGACACGATATCCTCCCGGTGCAAAATTTTGGCCGCCAGTGGTGCTGCGTGCGCGGCGACGTCGAAAAGCGAACCCCCGCCGTCGCGAAAGGCGCGCGCGATTGCTGCAGCTTCGTGGCTATCAGTGCCGCGCGTCCATGTTTCGGTGCCGAGCCCAAGCGAGGACACTCGCAGTCCGCTCGCGCCGATGTTTGCATTACTCACATTGCTCAACACTAGTAGTACGCTGCCAGATGTGATTGAACAGACCTTGGCGCAACAAGCCTCCAGCACCGACCTTTCCTGGGCGCAGACGATCATTCTTTCCATCGTCCAGGGCCTCACCGAGTTCTTGCCGGTAAGTTCCTCCGGTCATCTGCGTATTGTTTCTCAACTGTTTTGGGGAGAAGACGCTGGTGCCAGCTTCACCGCTGTGATTCAGCTCGGCACCGAGGCCGCAGTATTGGTCTACTTTGCACGCGACATTTGGCGCATCCTGAGCGCGTGGTTCCGCGGATTGTTCGATAAAACGCAGCGTGGTTTTGACTACCGGATGGGCTGGATGGTCATCGTAGGCACCATTCCAGTTTCGGTGGCCGGCCTGCTGCTTAAAGACATCATCCGCGAAGGTGCCCGCAACCTCTGGATTACCGCATCAATGCTGGTGATCTTTTCTTTCGTGTTCATCCTTGCCGAAAAGCTTGGCAGCAAAAAGCGCAGCTTTGACAAGCTGACTATGAAGGACGCGGTCATTATGGGCCTTGCCCAGTGCCTCGCGCTAATTCCCGGTGTATCCCGTTCCGGCGGCACCATCTCGGCTGGTCTGTTCGTTGGGTTGAACCGCGAAGTTGCGGCCCGTTTCAGCTTCCTGCTTGCAATTCCCGCGGTTTTGGCCTCTGGACTGTTCTCTCTACCAGATGCCTTTGATCCCGCAGCAGGTCAGGCGGCGAGCGGTGCGCAGCTTTTCCTCGGCACCGCAATCGCGTTTGTGCTGGGATACGCCTCCATTGCTTGGCTGCTGAAGTTCGTGTCTCACCACTCCTTCGCATGGTTTGCGGCGTATCGCATCCCAGTCGGTCTAGCAGTTATGGGCTTGCTTGCTGCTGGCGTTTTGCAACCCATCTAATACAGTGGTGGGCATGCATTCATGGTCGCAGCCCGAACTTCCCGATTTTTCCGCGATTTCCGCTCATGTTCCCCAGCTCAAGCTGTACGACTCAGCAGATGAGTGCATAAAGCCGGTGGATATCAGTGGGAATCGCGTTGGTGTGTATGTGTGTGGAATCACGCCGTACGACTCCACGCATTTAGGCCACGCGGCGACATACCTCACCTTCGACCTGGCAATCCGCCAACTGCGTGCCGCGGGACACGAGGTGGAATATGTCCAAAACATCACCGACGTGGACGATCCGCTCTTCGAGCGCGCAGAGCGCGATGGCGTGGATTGGCGCGAGCTCGGCACAAGCCAGATCGACCTGTTCCGTTCCGATATGGAGGCGCTTTCAGTCATCCCACCCCAGCACTACGTGGGGGCGATGGAAAGCGTTGACGAAGTAGTCGAGATGGTTCAAGAACTTCTCGACGCCGGCGCAGCCTACATGCTCGACGATGAGTATCCGGACATCTACGCCTCGATCCACGCCACCAAGCAGTTCGGTTACGAGTCCAATTATGATCGCCCCACCATGGAGGAACTCTTTGCCGAACGCGGCGGCGACCCGCAGCGCGAAGGCAAGCGTGACCCGCTTGACGCGTTGATCTGGCGGGCTGCCCGTAAAGGTGAGCCCTCCTGGAATGCGCCATTCGGCCCCGGGCGTCCGGGTTGGCACGTTGAATGCTCTGCTATCGCAACCAACCGCCTCGGCGCGAGCTTTGCCATCCAAGGCGGTGGGTCGGACCTCAAATTCCCGCACCACGAGTTCTCCGCGGCTCATGCTGAAGCGGCACATGGCGTGGACAGAATGGCTCGGCACTACGTGCACGCAGGCATGATCGCGCTGGATGGGGTGAAGATGAGTAAGTCATTGGGCAACCTTGTCTTTGTTTCCAAACTTACCCAGGCTGGCCATGACCCAAGTGCCATTCGGCTTGGGGTTTTTGCAGGTCACTATCGAAGCGATCGCGATTGGTCCCAAGAGGTGCTTACTCACGCAGAACGCCGCCTGGCGCTGTGGCGCTCTGCGGTGCGTGGAGCCGATGATGAGCGCGCTGCCCTGGCGGCTGCGGAGGCATTGGCTACAGCCCTATCCGAAGATCTCGATACGCCCAGCGCGCTTGAGGTGGTGGATGAGTGGGCGAGGAAGCAATCGGAGCCGGGAGAAGGCGTGACCCGCGCGGGCGCCATCATCGCTGATGCCTGCGATGCGCTACTCGGCGTGAAACTCAAGCAACAATAGGGAGCACAGCATGAATGCACAGGCCATGATTGACGAATTCTTGGCAGATCTTGAGGAGTTCGCCACGGGTGCTTACCTCAAGCCGGAAGAAAAGGAATTCTGGGAACCGCCATTCGACCCGGAGGCCATTCCGGAGCTGCGCCGGTTGTTAGAGCGCTTTAGCGCTAGCGTAGATTCGAAGCACTTTGGCGAACAGGTGGGGGCACTCGAAGCTGCGCTCGATGAATTTAATTCTAAGCACTTTGACGCGGTGATAGAACCGGAAGAGCATGAGGAATTGAACCAGCTCATCGCCAACATTGCGGAAATCCATGGTGTTGATCTGGCCAAAGTTTCCCAGTTCCCTATGTTCCAGGACGACGAAGATTAGATTCGGATGGATAGGGCGGAACGGCGGTTGCGTACTAAGCTGTCTACTCGATGACTACCGCGACGCAATCCCCGTTTCTCCAAGCCCTTCAACACCATGTGCTCATTGGCGATGGCGCTATGGGTACGCAACTGCAAGGTTTCGACCTTGACATCGACCAAGACTTCCTTGGTCTTGAGGGCTGCAATGAGATTTTGAATCACACCCGCCCCGACGTGGTGGCGAGTATCCACCGCGCGTACTTCGAGGCTGGGGCCGACCTGGTAGAAACCAATACCTTCGGTTGCAATCTTCCAAACTTGGCAGATTATGACATTGCGGATCGCTGCCGGGAACTTGCGTTTAAGGGCGCGAACATTGCCCGCGAAGTCGCCGATGAGATGGAACCGGGCCGCGAAGGACTGCGCCGTTTTGTCGTTGGCTCGATGGGACCCGGCACCAAGCTTCCATCGCTGGGTCACGCCCCATTCGGGGATCTCCGGGATCATTATCGCGAGGCCGCGCTTGGCATGGTTGAAGGTGGCGTCGACGCCATTTTGATCGAAACTGCCCAGGACCTATTGCAGGTCAAGGCAGCGGTGCATGGCTGCAAGCAGGCCTTCGATGCACTCGGGCGCTCGGTTCCGCTGATTTGCCACGTCACGGTCGAAACCACTGGCACGATGTTGTTGGGGTCTGAAATTGGTGCGGCACTCACCGCCATTGAGCCGCTCGGAGTGGACATGATCGGCCTGAACTGTGCCACCGGTCCCGATGAGATGAGCGAGCACCTTCGCTACCTCTCGCAGAACGCGAACATGCCCGTCTCAGTGATGCCCAACGCGGGGCTTCCGGAGCTCGGACCCAATGGCGCCGTGTATCCACTTGGTCCCAGCGAGCTTGCCGACGCCCTTTACCGCTTCGTTGAGGACTATGGCTTGGCCATGGTGGGTGGTTGCTGTGGCACTACTCCTGAGCACATCACCGCAGTGCGAGATCGGATCGTTGGCAATGCTACCCAGGCGCAACGACACGCCGAGCCGCTCGACGCAGTGTCTTCGCTGTACAGCAGCGTGCCGCTGACGCACGACACCGGCATCACCATGATTGGCGAACGTACCAATGCCAATGGCTCAAAGGCCTTTCGCGAAGCCATCCTGAGCGGCGATTGGGAAACCTGCATCGAGATTGCCAAGCAGCAGACTCGCGACGGTGCACACATGGTGGATCTTTGCGTTGACTATGTGGGACGCGATGGCACCCAAGACATGTCTCAACTCGCATCTTTGCTGGCCACCAGTTCCACGCTGCCCGTGATGATTGACTCCACCGAGCCTGAAGTGATCCGCGTCGGCCTCGAACACTTCGGAGGTCGCTGCGCGGTGAATTCGGTGAACTTCGAAGACGGCGACGGTCCCGATTCGCGCTATCAAAAAATCATGCGCCTGGTGCAACTGCACGGAGCTGCTGTTGTGGCGCTCACCATTGATGAGGAAGGCCAGGCACGCACAGCCGAAGACAAGATCCGTATTGCCGAGCGCCTCATCGAAGACATCACAACCACATGGGGCCTCGATGAGCGCGACATCATCGTCGATTGCCTCACGTTCCCCATTTCTACAGGGCAAGAGGAGACTCGTCGCGATGGCATCGAGACCATCGAAGCGATCCGAGAACTCAAGCGGCGTCACCCAAATATTCACACCACTTTGGGGCTTTCCAACATCTCATTTGGCCTCAATCCCGCTGCGCGCCAGGTACTGAATTCGGTATTTTTGCATGAGTGTGTGCAGGCCGGTTTGGATTCAGCCATTGCCCATAGCTCCAAGATCTTGCCAATGAACCGGATCGATGAGCGCCAGCGCGAAGTTGCGCTCGACATGGTTTATGATCGCCGCCGCAAAGATTACGATCCGCTGCAGACCTTTATGGAGCTCTTCGAAGGCGTATCGGCGGCTTCATCCAAGGACGCACGAGCCGAAGCGCTGGCTGCAATGCCCTTGTTTGAGCGCATCGCGCAGCGCGTGATCGATGGCGAGAAGAACGGCATTGAGGATGATCTTAAAGCCGGTATGGAGCAGAAGACTCCGCTGCAGATCATTAACGAAGACCTGCTCGCGGGCATGAAGACGGTGGGTGAGTTGTTCGGCTCCGGACAGATGCAACTGCCGTTCGTGCTGCAGTCCGCTGAGACGATGAAGCATGCAGTCGCACACCTGGAGCAGTTCATGGAAGCCAAGGACGATTCTGGATCGAATGGCACGATCGTTATTGCCACAGTCAAGGGCGACGTACATGACATTGGCAAAAACTTGGTGGACATTATCTTGTCCAACAACGGCTTCAACGTGGTCAATATCGGTATTAAGCAGCCAATTTCCAACATCCTTGAAGCTGCTGAGAAGCACAACGCGCATGCCATCGGCATGTCTGGTCTTCTAGTCAAGTCCACGGTGATCATGAAGGAAAACCTTCAGGAGATGAACGCGGTGTCCAAAGCGCACTTCCCCGTGATTCTTGGCGGGGCTGCACTCACCCGGGCCTATGTCGAAGATGACCTTGC
Source organism: Corynebacterium gerontici (assembly GCF_003813985.1). NCBI lineage: Bacteria > Bacillati > Actinomycetota > Actinomycetes > Mycobacteriales > Corynebacteriaceae > Corynebacterium > Corynebacterium gerontici. The sequence continues at coordinate 1,180,677 of NZ_CP033897.1, read as the reverse complement.
AGAGGTGTATGAGGGCGAAGTGCACTACGCCAAGGACGCCTTCGAATCGCTGCGTCTAATGCAAGAGTTCATGGCGCGGATCAATGGTGAGTCCATTGAGGTTGATGCTGAGGAACTGGCCGCAATAGAGAAGAAACGCGCAGAGCGCAAGGCTCGACGTGAGCGCTCCCAGCAGATTGCCGAAAAGCGCAAGGCAGAGGCCCAACCGGTAGAGGTTCCGCAGCGTTCGGAGGTTGCCCCCGATGTCCCTGTGGCAACGCCGCCTTTCTGGGGTACCCGAGTGGTCAAGGGCATTGCGCTGGCAGAATTCCTACCAACCTTGGATGAGCGCGCGCTATTTATGGGGCGCTGGGGACTCAAGGCCACGCGCGGCGGAGAAGGCCCAAGCTACGAAGAGCTCGTGGAAACTGACGGGCGTCCACGCCTGCGCTATTGGCTTGATCGTCTCAAAGCCGAAGGCATCCTCGATCACGCCGCACTGGTGTATGGCTACTTTCCCGCGGTTTCAAAAGGAAATACCGTCATCTTGTTGGCCGAGCCTGATCCCAACGCGGAGGAAATCGCGCGCTTTGAGTTCCCTCGTCAGCAGCGGGGCAAATTCCTCTGTATCGCCGATTTCATTCGTGACCGTGCCCTAGCTCAGCAGACTGGACAAGTTGATGTGTTCCCCATGCAGCTTGTCACCATGGGCCAACCGATCGCAGACTTCGCCAATAAGCTTTTTGCCGAGGATAACTACCGCGATTATCTCGAGGTTCACGGCGTGGGTGTACAGCTCACCGAGGCGCTGGCCGAATATTGGCATGCTCGAATCCGCCATGACTTGCAGCTCGCCGACGGCACCCGCGCCAGCGATGAAGACGCGGCCAACCCCGAGCGTTTTTTCAATTTGGATTACCGAGGGGCCCGATATTCCTTCGGTTATGGCTCATGCCCGGAACTGGAGGATCGACGCACGCTCGTCGCTTTACTCAAGCCCGAGCGGCTTGGAGTTCGCCTGAGTGAGGAGCTGCAACTTCACCCTGAGCAATCCACGGACGCATTCGTGCTCTATCACCCGGAGGCCAAGTACTTCAATGTTTAACGCCATCGTGTGGGACATGGACGGAACACTGGTTGATTCAGAACCATTGTGGGCCAAAACCACCTATGCCATGAGCGAGGCGATGGGCAAGCGGATACCGCCGGAGCTCCAAGCAAGAACCGTTGGTGCCGCATTTCCTTTCACCGTGAGGCTTTGCGCTGAGCATGCAGGGATTAAGGAAGTGAACATCGATTATTGGCGGTGGTGGTCCCACGCGCGGATGCAACAACTTTTCGCAGAAGAGCTCACCTTGCGTCCAGGCGTGGAGAGGATGCTTAGCCGCCTGCACGGCGCCGGGGTGCCCATGGCTATCGCCACCAACACCGAGAGAGCAGTCGCAGACCCCGCAATCGAGCGGATCGGTCAAGCCTTGTTCAACCACACCGTGTGTGGAGATGAAGTTCCCAGAGGCAAGCCAGCGCCGGACATTTATCTCCACGCCGCCAAGGCCCTCGGAATCAGTATTGAGAGATGTCTTGTGTTTGAAGATTCTCCGGCGGGGATGCAGGCGGCATTGAGCGCTGGCGCAACCGTGGTGGGCTTGCCAGAACACGAAGAAGATTTAGTAGCAGGTGCGCATTCTATGCGTAGCATTTGTGGCGATATCCACTTTGATTTCAGTGAAGCAGGAGAGCTCGAGTATTGGCACAACGCCCTTAGATTGGGGAGCTAATCCTGAAGAAATTGCTCATTGGTGGCATACTTAGCCATCGTGAAAAACTTCGACACGCTTTTTAAAGAGCTCGCCCAACGCGCAGAGGAACGCCCAGAAGGTTCGGGTACCGTTCGAGCACTCGATTCAGGGATCCACACCCTCGGCAAGAAGGTGATCGAGGAGGCCGGAGAAGTCTGGCTTGCTGCAGAATATGAATCTAATGACGCCCTCGCCGAAGAGATTTCTCAGCTTTTGTACTGGTCGCAGGTGATCATGCTCAAAAGAGGCCTCACGCCAGAAGACATTTACAAGTATCTCTAACGTTTAGAAAGGCCAACCGTGCTCAAGGTTGCAATTCCCAACAAAGGCTCGCTTTCAGAGGCTGCCGTAGAGATTCTCCGCGAGGCTGGATATCCCGGCCGGGGCGAATCCAAGATGCTTACCATTTTGGATAAGACCAATGATGTCGAGTTTTTCTTCTTGCGCCCCAAAGATATCGCGATCTATGTGGCTGGCGGTCAACTTGACCTCGGCATCACCGGACGAGACCTCGCTGCGGATTCCAGGGCGGAGGTTGAGGAAGTGATGACGCTCGGCTTCGGCGCATCAACGTTCCGCTATGCGGCCCCCGCTGGGCAACAGTGGAGCGTCGAAAAGCTTGAAGGTAAGCGCATTGCCACCTCCTATCCCAACTTGGTGCGATCTGATCTGGCACGCCGGGGGATTGAAGCAACGGTGATTCGCCTGGACGGTGCCGTGGAAATTTCCATCAAGCTGGGCGTAGCAGATGCAATCGCCGATGTCGTCTCAACCGGGAGAACCCTGCGAAAACAAGGTCTCGAACCATTCGGAGAAGCCCTCGTGGACTCCGAGGCAGTGGTGGTTGGGCGCAAGGGTGTCGCGGTCAACCAGGAGCAGAAAGTATTTCTGGCCAGGCTGCAAGGCATCCTGCACGCGCAGCGCTACCTGATGTTGGATTACAACGTGGACGCAAAGCACTTGGAGGAAGCTCGGGGGATCACTCCCGGTGTAACAGGTCCCACGGTATCCCCATTGGCCCGCGAGGGATGGGTGGCGGTGCGCGCGATGGTGCCGAAAGCCGAGGCGAACCACATTATGGATGCTCTGGTTGACATCGGGGCGGAGGCCATCCTGGCTTCAGATATTCGAATCGCCCGCGTGTAATTGGACACGTTTCGCCCGGCGCTGTGAAAAACGGCGCCGGGTTTTTGCATGTCAACGGTGCAAAATCTTCGCGTCCTGGGGTTATACCAAAGTTGCAACGCGACCGGGGGTGAGAGAACGATTGAAAACAGTGAGTGCGACGAAAAAGTTAGTCGCCCCCAACAGAGAAGTGAGTCGCGATCAACATGGTCATTCTCCATATTGTGATCGTCCTCGCAGCCATTATCCTGGGCGTTCGGCTCGGATCCATCGGTATTGGATTTGCCGGTGGACTTGGCGTGCTGTTGCTCGGCCTCAGTGGAGTGCCGGTAACTCGCGAGGACATCCCCTTCGACGTCATCGGCATCATTATGTCGGTCATCGCCGCAATTTCCGCAATGCAACGCGCAGGTGGCATGGACTATCTCGTGCACGTGGCTGAGAAAGCACTGCGCAAGAACCCGAAGTACATCACCTACGTTGCCCCGGTGGTGACGTATTTGATGACGCTCTTCGCCGGCACCGGGCACACAGCGTTTTCTACACTCCCGGTGATCGTGGAGGTGTCCAAGGAATCCGGCGTTCGCCCGTCCCGACCCTTGTCGGTGGCCGTTCCCGCGTCACAGATGGCTATCACCGCTTCTCCAATTTCAGCAGCAGTGGTGTTTGTCGCATCCATCCTCGAACCGATGGGTGTGGGGTATCTTTCCCTGCTCGCTGTGGCTATTCCCGCGACATTCCTTTCGATTTTCCCAACTGCCTGGCTGGCCAATCGCCTTGGCAAGGAGCTTGATAACGATCCTGTGTATCAAGAACGTCTGGAAAAAGGCTTGGTTAGCAGGCCTAGAGGCGAACAGCGCTACGAAGCAACCGGCGGTGCTAAGGCTTCGGTGTGGATCTTTTTGGCCGCCATCGTCCTCGTGATGATCTACGCAACGATGATTTCGGAGCAGGTTGGTTTGATTTCCGATCCAGCCTTGCCCCGCAATGAGGCGATCATGTCCATGATGCTCGCTGCCGCTACGGCGATTGTTCTGTGCTGCAAGATCCCGGCAGATGAAATTTTGAAGACCCAGGTGTTCCGCTCTGGCATGTCGGCATGCGTGTGTGTGCTGGGTGTGGCGTGGCTTGGCACCACCTTGATCAACTACTACATCGAAGACATCAAGGGTTTCTCCAGCGAATTGCTTGGCGCATATCCGTGGATGCTTGCCGTGGTGCTCTTCTTTGCCGCTGCCTTGCTCTATTCTCAGGCCGCCACCGCCAAGGCATTGCTCCCGGCGGCTTTGGCGATTGGTGTGTCGCCTCTGACGGTGGTTGCCGCATTCCCCGCGGTCTCGGCACTCTTCCTGCTGCCCACTTATCCAACGCTGCTGGCAGCAGTGGAAATGGACGATACCGGTTCCACACGGATTGGCGGCGCCGTGTTCAATCACCCATTCATCATTCCCGGTACGGTCAGCATCATCATCGCTGTCGCCTTAGGCTTCCTCTTTGGCACGGTGATGCTCTAAACCACGACCACGGCACCTCAAAACCTTCTAAAATAGTGCTGCACTTCACTCCAACACCCTAAGGAGCAAACATTGTCTAACAAGACGAACCAAAATGCCGAGGTTGACGCTCAAAAGGCGGAAGATGCCATCGAGGCGAAGCAAGAAGCCGAGCAGAAAAATACTGCAAAGCCGAGCACCAAGAAGACCACTTCAAAGAATCCCGATGTGCGCATCGAGGAAGATCTGCTTGGTCAGATGGAGATCCCGAACGACGCCTATTACGGCATCCACACCATGCGCGCTGTAGAGAACTATCAAATCTCTCGCACCACCATCAATCATGTGCCTGAATTCATCCGCGGCATGGTGTCGGTGAAGAAGGCTGCGGCGCGCGCTAACCGCCGCCTCCACGTACTGCCGAAGGAAAAGGCCGAAGCTATCGAATGGGCCTGCGATCAAATCCTGATCGAGGGCCGCTGCATGGATCAGTTCCCGATCGACGTATTCCAAGGCGGCGCGGGCACCAGCTTGAACATGAACACCAACGAGGTGGTGGCCAACCTCGCCCTCGAATATTTGGGCAAGCCAAAAGGTGCCTATGACGTCATCAATCCTAACGATGACGTCAACATGAGCCAGTCCACCAATGACGCATATCCAACAGGTTTCCGTCTTGGTGTGTACGCCTGCATGCTCAAGCTTATCGACGAAATCAACGCCCTTGAGCAGGCTTTCCGTGCCAAAGGTTCGGAGTTCGTTGACATTTTGAAGATGGGCCGTACCCAGCTCCAGGACGCAGTGCCCATGACCCTTGGAGAAGAATTCCAGGCATTCGCGCACAACCTCGCCGAGGAACAAAGTGTGCTGCGTGACGCCGCAGACCGTCTGTTGGAGATCAACCTTGGTGCCACAGCCATCGGCACCGGTTTGAACACCCCCGCGGGGTATCGTCATCAGGTCACCGCTACCTTGTCGGAGGTCACCGGGCTGGAGATGAAGTCCGCTCGCGACTTGATCGAGGCCACCTCCGATACCGGCGCTTATGTGCTCGCGCACTCCGCAGTCAAACGCGCGGCGATGAAGATGTCGAAAATCTGCAATGACCTCCGCCTGCTCTCATCTGGCCCTACAGCTGGTCTGCATGAGATCAATCTGCCGCCGCGCGCTGCCGGTTCTTCCATCATGCCCGCGAAGGTCAATCCGGTGATCCCTGAGGTCTGCAACCAGGTGTGCTTTAAGGTCTTTGGCAATGATCTCACCGTGACCATGGCGGCCGAGGCTGGCCAGTTGCAGCTTAATGTGATGGAGCCAGTGATCGGCGAGGCACTGTTCCAGTCAACGCGCATTTTGGCTAATGCAGCCAGCACGCTGCGCAGCAAATGCGTTGAAGGCATCACCGCCAACGCCGAGGTGTGCCGTGCCTATGTCGAAAACTCCATCGGCATCGTCACGTACCTCAATCCATTCATTGGGCATCACCAAGGTGATCTCATTGGTAAGGAGGCGGCCGCCACCGGTAAGTCTGTCCGCGAACTCGTCCTAGAGAAGGGATTGATGAGCAAGGAGCTGCTGGATCAAGTCTTAAGCACCGAAAACCTGATGCACCCAACCTTTAGGGGAACGCTCTACCTCGAAAACTAGGGTGTGAGCACAATGGCGCGTCTGCTCTGCGGGCGCGCTTTTTCTTCGGCATGATGGAAGAAGATCACAAGAAAGGTTGATGAACAACGATGCAATCAGACGTTGAGATCGCACAAGCACACCAACTCGACGCGATCGACACGATCGCGGCGAAGCTCGACATCCCGAGCGAGGCAGTGCTTCCCTATGGCAACACAAAAGCCAAGATCACCATCGACAATGCACCGCAGCGCCACGGCAAGCTGGTGTTGGTCACGGGTATCTCGCCCACTCCTGCAGGAGAAGGCAAGTCCACCGTTTTGATTGGTCTTGCCGATGCGATGACCAAAGCGGGGCACAAGGCGGTCGTGGCAATCCGCGAGCCTTCCCTGGGGCCGGTCATGGGCATCAAAGGCGGTGCCGCCGGCGGTGGGTATTCTCAGATCGTTCCGATGGAAGACATCAATTTGCACTTCACCGGCGATTTTCATGCAATCACTTCTGCCAACAACACGCTGGCGGCCATCATCGATAACCACATCCATCAAGGCAATGAACTCGGCATCGATGTTCGACGCATTACGTGGCAGCGCTGCCAAGACGTCAACGATCGCTCCTTGCGCCACGTAGTAACCGGCCTCGGTGGGAAAGCTCAGGGGGTGCCCACCGAAACTGGGTTCAGCATCACCGCAGCCAGCGAGATTATGGCTATTCTTTGCTTGGCCACCAATCTGGATGATTTGCAGCAACGAATCGCCCGAGTAGTTGTGGCGCAGAACTTCCAAGGCGAACCGGTCACCGTTGCGGATCTCAACGCTCAAGGCGCGCTTACTGCGCTCATGCGCGATGCGATCAACCCCAATTTGGTGCAAACCCTCGGCGGCACTCCCGCGTTGGTGCACGGCGGACCTTTCGCCAACATCGCCCACGGCTGCAATTCGCTCATCGCCACGGACACAGCGCTTCGGTACGGTGACGTCGTACTCACCGAAGCCGGATTCGGTTCCGACCTTGGGGCGGAGAAATTCTTTGATATCAAGGCAAGGGCAGGGGATCTCAACGTTGATGCCGCGGTGATCGTAGCGACTATCCGCTCACTGAAATACAACGGCGGTGTGCCACGTGATGAGCTCAAGAACGAAAAGGTTGACGCGCTGCGCGCAGGGGTAGTGAACCTCAAGCGTCACGTGGAAAACATCCGCTTGTTTGGCATTGAACCAGTGGTGGCCTTGAATGAATTCACCTTTGATATGCCATCTGAGCGCGAATTCCTCCAGCAGTGGGCACAAGACGAAGGCGTGACGTTGGTACCCGTGGCAGCTTGGGAGCGCGGTGGCGATGGTGCCGCTGAACTGGCGGAGGCTGTCACACGGCAATGGGATCATCGATCGCACCAGCTTTATGATCCTGAAGACGGTGTTGAAGCATCAATCCGGACGATCGCCACGAAGGTATATCACGCCAGGGACGTCGAATTTTCCAAGAAGGCTAACAACGACCTCGCTTATATTAAAGCGAATGGCTGGGACACACTGCCGGTGTGCATCTCGAAAACGCAGTACTCCTTCAGCGACGATCCGAGCGATCTCGGCGCCGCTGAAGGCCATGTGCTCCACGTCCGTGAGTTGCTACCCCGCATTGGTGCGGGATTCGTGGTGGCGCTCACCGGTGATGTGATGACGATGCCGGGACTGCCCAAGCGACCGGCCGCCGAAGGCATTGCGGTGAAGAACGGAACGATTACGGGTTTGTTCTAAGACGGTTCACGTTGGGGCGTCGAAAAGCTAGCGAGCGTCCGGCCAACCGGGATATTCCGGCGGCGTCCCACCCTGTACGGGGCAAAATTCGTGGAAGGAGCACCAATCGCACAAAGCGTTCTTGCGTGGCTCAAAGTTGCCCGTTGCCCCGTCGCGGGTGATTTTTGACCAAAGCTCTTCCAGATCGCGCTCGAAATACTCCAGTTCTTCTTTGCTGGGCTGCATGATCAAATCATCGATGACCTTGAGATACATCAAACGCAATTGGTGTGGGATCACCCCGTGCAGGCGCCAGTACACAAGCGCATAAAAGCGCATCTGGAACTTTGCGTCGCCCGCATACTGGGGTTTGGGTTTCTTACCCGTTTTGTAGTCAACCACCCGCACCTCGCCGGTAGGCGCAACATCTACCCGGTCGATGAATCCCCTCACCGGCACGCCATTGGGCAGGCGCAGATTCACAAATTGTTCACGAGCATGCGGGTCGAATCCCAGGGGATTTTCCATCTCAAAATATCCGCGCAACAGGCTTCGGCACTCCACGAGGAAATCCATCAGTTCCGCATCGGGCACGAGTGTGTGCAATTCTGGATCTTTTTCCACCATCGCGGACCAGCTCGGCTTGAGCATCTTCACCGCCCGAGGATAGGTGCGTTCATCGCGCGCGAGCGCGAATATGTCTTCTAACACCTTATGCACGAGGGTGCCTTTGACCTGCGCAACCGTCTTGGGTTCGGGAATCTTATCAATAGCTTTGAGCCGGTATTGCAGGGGACAGCGTTGATAATCGGAGGCTCGGGAAGGGGAAAGGGCGATGCGAAGACGTCTGCTCATAGCAGAAGTCATGCTACCGCGTTTCGCTTCGGCAGTCGCCCGGCACCGTGTGGAGCAGGTTTTTCGTCACACTGACTCGCGAGCTTGATTAGGCTGTACGTCATGACCTTCGCCACAAGCAACCCAATCGAGTATGCCGAACATTTCTTGGAGCGAGTGCAGCATTCGCCGAGCTCTTACCACGCAGCGGCCATCGCAGCGGATCAACTGCGCGCCGCTGGGTTCGAAGAACTCCAGGCCAACAAAGCCTGGAAAGCAGAGCCGGGCGGCTACTACCTCCTCCAAGGCGGAGCGCTCATTGCTTGGGTAGTGCCGCCGAACGCTCGGCCGCATACTCCATTTCGTATTTTGGGTTCCCACACCGACTCACCTGGACTCAAGCTCAAGGTGCACCCAGACATCACCGCAGCGGGCTGGCATCAGGCAGCGGTAGAGATCTACGGTGGCCCGATCTTGGCTTCCTGGCTCGACAGGGATCTGCGTTTGGGCGGGCGCATTGTCCTAGAAAATGGGGAAACGCGCCTGGTAGAGACTGGCCCTATTCTTCGCGTCCCGCACTTGGCTATTCACCTGGACCGCCAAGCCAATGAAAGCCTAAAGCTGGACAAGCAGGGGCACATGCAGCCCGTATTCTCCGCGACACCCGAGTGCCACGAGGAGAACGGGATCATGGGGGCAATTGCCCAAAGTGCGGGCGTTGATCCTCATCGAATCCTCGCCCACGATCTCATCACCACTGATGCGCAGCCGGGGCAGAGAATCGGCGCCGATGGAGAGCTCATCGCAGCCGGGCGGCTGGATAACCTCGCCAGCTTCTTCCCCTCTATTGATGCTCTCATCCAGGTCAGAGGTGAGGACAGTGATGCGATCATGGTTGTCGCCGGTTTCGACCATGAGGAGGTCGGGTCTCAAACCAGCACTGGCGCGGCAGGCCCATTGCTCGGAAATGTTCTGGAGCGCACGCTGTTTGCTCTCGGAGCCGACGTCGAGGACCGTATGCAGGCCTATGCAGCCTCGAGCTGCGTCTCGGCGGACGTCGCCCACGCCATCCACCCCAACTACCAAGACCGGCACGACGCAGTGAATTATCCCTCCATGGGTAAAGGTGTGGTGCTCAAAGTGAACGCGCAGCAGCGCTACGCCTCCGATGCATTGAGCGAGGCAGCTTGGTTTGACGCCTGCCGGAAGGCCGGCGTGGAATCCCAGGTGTTTGTGGGCAACAACTCCATGCCCTGCGGTTCCACCATCGGGCCGATTTCTGCCACTCGTCTAGGTATCCAAACTGTTGATGTAGGCATCCCGGTGCTGTCGATGCACTCGGCAAGAGAACTTGCTCATGTCAAGGATCTTTGGGAGTTTGCCCAGGTAGCAAAGGCATATTTGGCGGATCTGGTAGGTTAAACGCTCATGGCTTATTCAGGACCTTTCCAGGCTGGCGACCGCGTCCAGCTCACCGACCCAAAGCGCCGTCATGCCACTATCACGCTGGTGGAAGGTGAACAATACTTCACCCACAAGGGCGCGATCCGCCACGATGACATCATCGGTCAGGACGAGGGCACGGTGGTGAAGTCCGAGCAAGGCTGTGAGTACCTATGCTTCCGCCACCTGCTTGTGGATCACGTCTTGTCCATGCCGCGAGGTGCCGCGGTGATCTACCCGAAAGATTCCGCGCAGATCCTGGTGGAAGGCGATATCTTCCCCGGCGCACGAGTCCTGGAGGCTGGTGCGGGCTCCGGCGCATTGTCCATGACCCTGCTGCGCGCGGTGGGACACGAAGGCGAAGTGTTCTCCTATGAAATCCGCGAAGACCATCTGGAATATGCGCAAAAGAATGTTGAATGGTATTTCAACGGCGCCCCGGAGAATTGGCATCCGCGGCTCGGGGACTTCAATGACGTTACCGTCGAAGACTTGGGCGGGCCCGTTGACCGCATCATTTTGGACATGCTGGCACCGTGGGAATGCCTCGCCACGGCCAAATCCTTGCTGCAGCCCGGCGGCGTGTTGATGACCTACGTAGCAACCGTGCCGCAGTTGATGAAGGTGATGGAGGGCATCCGTGAGCAACAATGCTTCACCGAACCTCGCGCCTGGGAATCACTGATTCGCGATTGGCGTGTTGAAGGCCTGGCTACGCGCCCGGAGCACCGCATGAATGCGCACACCGCATTCTTGGTGTGGACTCGCAGGCTTGCCGACGGCGTCACGCCGCCGAGGCCGCAGCGCAAAGCCCGTAAGTAAGCCACAGCACTCGAACAGCGTTCAATCCGGGTGCATTAAAGTGAAGGGTATGCAACGTTCAGGGTCTGATCAGGTGCCGGCGACAGATCAAGCATCCACACATTCGCTTCAGGGGCTGAAGTCGGAGCTTGTTCGCGCGAACATGGCTCGTGATCGTTTAGGCGAGCGCAATGCCAAGCTTGCGGAGGTCTTGCGAGCCACCCGCGATAAGCTCCAACTGCTCCAGCAGCAGTTGGAAGAACTCGCTGATCCGCCCTCCACCTATGGCACTTTGCTGGAACTCGGCTGGGGTGGCGTTCATACCGCGGAAGTGTTCACGGCGGGGCGACGTATGCGCCTCAAAGTCAGCCCCTCAGTAGATCCCAGCACCTTGGTGCCGGGTACCCGCGTGCGCTTGGGTGAGGCAAGTCAGGTGGTGGAATCCTGTGGCTTTGCCAATACTGGCGTGCTCGTCACACTGATTGAGAATATTTCGCAGGGGCGAGTGTTGGTAGCGGACCACAATGGTGAAGAGCATGTGGTGGAGGTAGCTGCGCCGCTGCTTGCACAGGGGGCACCAACGCCGAAGGCGGGGGATACCTTGTTAGTGGATCTTAAGGCAGGTTTCTGCTTTGAAGTGATCCCGAAAACTGAGGTGACCAAGCTGGTGTTGGAGGAGATTCCCGACGTCACCTACCAAGAGATCGGCGGGCTTGATTCACAAATCGAAGACATTCAAGACGCCGTGGAGTTGCCTTTTACTCACCCGGAACTGTACCGGGAATACGATCTGCGTCCTCCGAAAGGCGTGCTGCTGTACGGCCCGCCCGGTTGCGGCAAAACGTTAATCGCCAAGGCAGTGGCTCATTCTCTTTCCGAGCGAATCGGCGGCGATGGCGCGAGCTACTTCATCAACGTCAAAGGCCCGGAGCTGCTCAATAAATTCGTGGGGGAGACGGAACGCCGCATCCGTTTGATCTTTGAACGAGCACGTGAACTCGCACAAGATGGCCGCCCGGTGATCGTGTTTTTCGACGAGATGGAGTCGATCTTCCGCACCCGCGGCTCCGGTGTGAGTTCCGATATGGAAACGACGGTAGTGCCGCAACTCCTCGCCGAACTCGATGGGGTAGAAGGCCTCAGCAACGTCATCGTTGTGGGCGCCACCAACCGTGAAGAACTCATCGACCCGGCCATCCTGCGCCCAGGCCGCCTCGACGTCAAGATTCGCGTAGAACGGCCAGGAAAGGCCGCCGCAAGGGACATTTTCACCAAACACCTTCAAGGCGATATTCCTTTGTCGCACGGTGGGGAGCTCCAAGAGCTTATCAACGCCGCCGTGGACTATCTCTTCGCAGATAAACCCTTTATTCGGCTGAGCTTTGAGGACGGCTCGGTCACGGTGCTGCACTATAGGGATTTCGCCTCGGGTGCAATGATCGCGAATATCGTCGATCGCGCCAAGAAAGCAGCCATCAAGGCACACATTCGGCGAGGCGAAGGCGGGTTGAGCCGCGAGCACTTCTATCAAGCCATCGATGCCGAAAACCGCGAAAATGAGGATCTGCCAAACACTTCGCACCCAGAGTTGTGGACGCGTCTGTTGAGCAAACAGACCGTGCGCGGCCGCAAGATCCAGGCAGTAGAAATCTTGGCAGGCAGCTAGCAGAAGGGGAGAACTCATGGCTCGCATCATCGGCGCTGAAACCGAATACGGCATTGCCACACCGGCGGATCTCACGCTTTCGCCGATCGTGAGCTCCACCCACGCAGTGGTCGCCTACGCGCTGAAACATCAGGCGCTACGTCGCTCTCGTTGGGATTTTGCCGCAGAATCTCCGCTTCGCGATGCCCGTGGCTTTGACCTGCGCCGCTACCACACTGTGCCAACCATCGACCCCAACGCCATTGGGGTTGCCAACGTAATGCTTCACAACGGCGGGCGCTTCTATGTCGATCATGCGCACCCTGAATATTCAACACCTGAAGTTACGAGTGCGATTGAAGCAGCTCGCTATGATGCAGCGGGCGACCTCGTGCTGCGAGGCGCTGCCGCCTTGTTGGAAGAACACACGCGAAGAAACGAATCCGTCCTCGACGGCCACGCCCCATGCCCAGCACTGAAGTTGTATAAGAACAACGTGGATGGCAAAGGTGCAAGCTACGGCGCGCACGAAAACTACTCCTATTCCAGAAGCACCCTTTTTGAAACACTCGCCCAGGCACTCATACCCTTCTTCATCGCCCGTATGGTGTTCATTGGGGCAGGAAGAGTAGGCAAGGGACCCCGAGGTGACGGTTCTGGGTTCCAGATTTCACAGCGGGCCGATTACATCGAACAGGCAATCTCGCTGGAAACGACGATGAACCGAGGAATCATCAATACTCGCGATGAATCCCACAGCAACGAGAAAACCGGAAGGCTTCACGTCATCATTGGCGACGCCAACATGTCGCATACCTCAATGCTACTGAAGTACGGGATGACCTCGCTGGTGCTCGACGCCATTGAACGCGGCGTGGACTTTTCTGATCTCAACCTGGAGGCTCCCGTCGAGGAAGTACGCAAAGTCTCCTACGACCTCACCTTGACCCATCGCATGCAACTGAGCAATGGAGAAGCACTCACTGCACTCGAGGTGCTGCAGCGCTACCGCGAAAGGGTCGAGGCAAGTACCCAGGAAGACGCGCACGTCTTGCAGGTCTGGGACGAGGTGGCATCGGCGCTGCAACGAGGACCGGAACATGCATCCGATCTGCTGGATTGGTGCGCAAAGCTGAGCCTCATCCGATCATTTGAGCAGCGTGGCGTGCCTATGGAAAGCCCCAAGATGCAGGCGATCGATCTGCAGTATACGGACATCGATCCAGCGAAATCGCTCTATCATGCGCTAGTGCGCAAAGGGCGCATGCGCGAGCTATTCACACACAATGAGCTGCACAAAGCACAGCAAGAACCGCCCACAGATACCCGCGCGTACTTCCGGGGCAAAGCCCAGTTATGCCCAGCGCTCGAAGCGGCCTCGTGGGAACGAATCACCATCAACGGCCAGGTGCTGCGCATTGCAGATCTGCGTCATCCCAATGCCAGCGACTGTCAACGCGCCGGGTTCGACGTGGAAGAGTTCGTATCGGGCACGGTGGACGTCGAAAAGCTTGAGCACATCTCGGGTGTGGAGCGGGTGGATGAACACTAGGCCTCCATGCCCGCAAAGGAAATACACTGCTACAAAAAGAGAAAGGACAGTTCATGGGTGGATCACAGGTGTACTCGGGTGGTACTCGTGACGAAGAGGAACACGAGGAACAGCAGGCGGGGCAAGCGCAAATTCATACCGAAGGCGTGGATGAGTTGCTCGATGAGATCGACGGCTTGTTGGAAAACAATGCAGAAGAATTTGTGCGCTCCTACGTGCAAAAGGGCGGGCAATAGGCCGTGAACGCAGGAGTTTTCGCTCGAAGAGTCACCGGCATCGAAACCGAATACGGCATCACATGCATCCAAGAAGGAGGTGCCAAGCGGCTGCCGGCTGAAGAAATTGCTCGGTATATGTTTCGTCCGGTGGTCGAGCAGTGGTCGAGCTCCAATGTCTTTCTCACCAACGGCTCCCGGCTCTACCTAGACGTGGGCAGCCACCCCGAAGTTGCGACTGCGGAATGCGACACGCTGAGCTCACTGATCGCGCATGAGCGCGCAGGCGATCGAATCGTTGATGAACTCGCCCGCAAAGCCGAGGATCGCCTTAATCAAGAAGGCATCGGCGGGCGAGTGTACCTGCTGAAAAACAATCTGGATTCCTTCGGCAACTCCTATGGCTGCCACGAAAACTACCTGGTGGGACGCTCTGCCGTGCTCAAGACTCTTGGCAAGCAACTGCTACCGTTCTTGATTACCCGCCAACTGATCTGCGGGGCGGGCAGCATTCAAGACGGCGCGTTCCAGATCTCTCAACGTGCCGATCACGTGTGGGAGGGTGTATCGAGCGCTACCACGCGCTCGAGACCAATCATCAATACCCGCGATGAACCGCACGCGGATTCGCACCAATACCGCAGATTGCATGTGATCGTCGGTGACTCGAACATGTCCGAAACGTCCGTGGCATTAAAGATCGGCACAACGCACTTGGTGCTGGAAATGATTGAGGCCGGGTGGGAGCTGCCGATCGAGGCGCTCGGGAACGAAATGCAGGCGATCCGGGATGTGAGCCGGGATACCAGTGGCCAAGTTCTCGTGGAACTCAGCGACGGCAGCAACCTCAGTGCGCTAGAAGTGCAGCGCCGCTACCAGGCCGCAGCAATCAAGTGGCTTGAACAGCGGCCCGATGAAGGAACCCCAAATGCGGAGATGGCAAAGGTCGTCTCGCTGTGGGGAGAAGTGCTGGACGCGATCGAACGCCAAGACTTCGCGCTACTTGGCAAGCACGTTGATTGGGCCATCAAGCTCGGCATACTTCGACAATTCCAGCGCCGACTCGGTCTTGACACCAACTCTTTTGAGCATCCCAAGCTCAAGCATATCGACCTGGCCTATCACGACATTAGGCCTGGTAGAGGGATTTTTCTTGCCCTGGAGGCCAAAGGAGTGGTGAGCCGCTGGATTGACGACGCTGCTATTGAAACCGCCACCAGCACTGCTCCGCGCACCACACGCGCTCATTTGCGCGGGCTTTTTCTGCACCATGCGCAAACACTCGGCGTGCCCGTGGCATGCGACTGGGTTCGCTTGAAAGTGCTTCGACCTGAGCCGCGCATAGTGGAACTCGCCGAGCCTTTGAGCAACAGCAACGAGGAAGTAGACCAGTTGCTCGCCGCCATGGATGCGTCCGCGGGACAACGATGAACGAAGCAATGAACGCTACAGCGATGAACGGGGCAACGTCGGGCGGACCGCTTCAAGGCGGATCTTCACGCGCGGGGAAAGCGACTGCGAAGGAGGATCGCACGGCCGAGCGGGTGGTGAATCTTCTTGCCACGCTCAGCAATTGGGCGCAAAAAAGTTCCGAGCCAGTGGATAGCAGTTGGCTGATCCAAAAAATTCCCGGATATTCCGAGCTGAAGGACCCAGCACGTAGGCTCCATCTCGACGTGTTGCTGCTGAATAAGGCGGGTGCGCCGGTGCGGGTGTTGAGCGAGTCAGGCAAGGCTACCCGTTATCAACTGCTGGATTCCGGGGAGACAGAAACCATCACCTTTGATGAAGAAGAGGCAAAAGTGATTGCCTTGGCCGCCAAGCTCGGTTCGGGCACACAACTTTCAGCGCTGTCGCGGGCAGGCTGGACCAAGATTGCAGCTGCGAACGACTTCGTTTCTGAACCCACCCAGCTCCGTGCGGTTGGCGATGACGCGTCCATCGCAGGTGAAGACTATGACCAGATTGTGCAGGCGATGGTGAAGAAGTCTCCCATCACATTTGAATATCGCCGAGACCCCCAGGCCGCGGTGCAGGCTCGTGAGATGGAGCCCTGGCACATCATTGCTCATGCACAGCGCAACTACCTTGTAGGTTTTGATCGCTCGCGGCGTGCGCCAAGAAGTTTCCGCATGACCCGCATCAGTAACGTTCGTCGTCTTGACGCTCAATCCGAACAACCGGTGCCCAGCATTAATGACGCCACCGAGCTGTTACTAGAGCAGCTTTCCTCGCAGAAGGTGACCGTGCGCTTCCGCGGCACTCCGGATCATGCGCTTGCCCAAGGTGCGGTCCCGCAAGGGGAGGAGTTCGAGCTTGTCGACGTCTCACGTGACTGGTTTATCCGTGAAGCCGCCCAAGCCGCACCTGAGATTGTGGTGACTGCCCCCGTAGATGTTCGCGAGGCTGTGCTGGCGTTGCTGCACCAGGCAGTGCAACACAGTCAGACGGAGGTGAATGTTGGTGAGCGATGATCGTTCCGGCAAGCTCAGTGATCTTGTGCGCATCCTTAACCTGGTGCAGTACTGGGAACAGCACCCCAATCTGGCGCTAAGCAGCGCAGCCGCCGATTTGGGTGTAGACGTTGCCCAACTCAAAGCCGATAGCAAGTTGCTCACCACTTGCGGCTTTGGCCAATACCCCGATGAGCTTTTCGATCTGCGAGTGGAAAATCGCGGGGTAGCGGTGATGAACAACCTCGGGCTCAATCGCCCGCTCAAACTCACCACTCTAGAGGCAAGTTCTTTGCTGCTTACCATGCAAACGCTGCAGGGAATTCCCGGTTTCGTGCAGAGTGAGGTGGTGGCGTCGGTTGCTGAAAAATTAAAGCGGCACCTGCGCGGCACCGAAGGAGCCTTCGATATTGCGTCGATTTCTCAACCCGTTGCGGACCCATCGCTTGTTTTGGTGTCCGAGGCGTTGAAGTCCAGGCGCAAAATCGCATTCGAATACCGCAACGTCCGCGGTGAGGTTCGAAGCTTTGAAGCCAGCGTGGCGAGCGTTGTCACAGCGCACGGCGCTACCTATTTCAAGGGCTACGTCGACGCCTTGGCGGGACACCGAATGTTCCGCGTCGATAGGATGAGCGAGGCGCACCTGCTTGAGTCTGCTGCAACTCCCCACATGGAATTGTCCAGCGCAAGAATTGATCCGGACGATGTATTTGGCTTCTCCTCGGCACCCGAACACGCCGTGTGCGAGTTGGCTGCAAAAGATGCATGGGTGCTGGAAGCCATCACAATCTCGGAAGTGCAGCGGCGCGGAGACGTCCTGCGCGTGACCATTCCGGTGGCAAATCGTGCATGGTTCGAAGGGTTCTTGGTGGCTAACGCCGATCGCGTGAGACTCCTTGAGCCCGACCATCTGCGGCAGGGAGTGCTCCATCGCGCGCAAAGAGCGCTAAACGCGTATGATGATCAACCGTAGTTTGCTTCCTGCGTGCTACGTTCATACTTTTCACTTCGACCTGCAATTTGCTGGGAGGACGCCGACATGTCAATCGGCCCATTGGAAATCGCAATCATCGTATTGCTGTTCGTTTTGCTCTTCGGTGCAAAGAAGCTTCCCGACGCTGCCCGTTCAATCGGACGTTCCGCTCGCATCTTCAAGTCCGAGATCAAGGAGATGAGCAACGACGATGAGCGTCACGAGGCGCAGCAGCGCCAAATCCACGCTCCGGCTCCTGTGCAACAGCCAAACATCGCTCAGCCCGGCGTAGCCCAGCCGCAGGCTCAGCAGTTGCCACAGCAACAGCAGCCCAATCAGCGTTAACATTCTTCCCACTCCCATGTCCTGGCCCGCGCCGGCACCATGGGGGTTTGTAGGTTTCAGGTGGCTCAGTTGAGCCTCACTTATGGATCGAGACGATGAACCAGCCCCGAGGATCACAGCGACCAAGAACGAAAAAGCGGTTGCGCAAGCGCAAGGTTAACGAAAATCCCCAAGCGGATATGTCCCTTGTGGAGCACTTGCAAGAGCTTCGAACCCGCGTAATCATCGCCTTGTTTGCCATCGCGATTGGCACTGTCATCGGCTTCATCTGGTACCAAGTCAGCATTCCCGGTATCCCATCACTCGGCGATATTCTGCGCGGACCGTACTGCCGTATTTCGCCAGAACTCAGAGCAGATTTGACTAGGGACGGCGAATGCCGCCTCATTGCAACGGCTCCCTTTGAGATGTTCATGCTGCGCTTGAAAGTCGGCGCGCTCGCTGGCATCGTCTTTTCCTCCCCGGTGTGGCTCTGGCAGATTTGGGCCTTTGTAGCACCCGGCATGATGAAGAATGAACGTCGCGTAAGTGTCGCCTTCATCAGCGTTGCAGTGCTGCTTTTTGTCCTGGGCGCATTGATCGCCTACTGGGTAATCGCTTTCGGCCTCGAGCTCTTTTTGGGGCTTGGCCGGGATGTTCAGATCACTGCACTCTCTGGTGCGCTCTATTTCAAGTTCCTGCTCACGTCCTTGATCATTTTCGGGATCAGCTTCGAGGTTCCCCTCTTTGTGGTGGCCCTGAACATGTTCGGGTTGCTTCACTATGAGGCGGTCAAAGGCAAACGCCGTTTCGTGATCATGACACTGTTCGTGATTGCCGCAGTGATTACACCAGGTCAAGATATCGTCGGCATGACAGTGCTGGGTGGATCCCTCTCATTGCTGGTGGAAATGGCCTTCCAATTCATGCGGTGGAACGACAAACGCCGCAAGATTGAGCGCCCCGCTTGGCTTGACGTTGATGACGAGCAAGCCTCTGCATTAGAGCCAGATCACGACGTCTTCTCAGGCCCATCAGGTGCAGTTGGTGCATCAGGAGATATTCGTTCCTCCGGGCCAATTGAGGCGCTCTCCTCACTGTATGAGCCCAGCGAAACCACACGTCCAGCGCCGATTCAGCAGCCAGCGCCCATCGATCAGCGCTCCAATTTCGATGACGTGATTTAGCCACTAGAGCCTTGGGGACGATGCTTCTCGGGGGTAGCACTGTAGCCTATGAAGCATCATGGCTAACCATTTGCAAGAGTTCCAAGCCCGGCAATCTTTTCCCCTCGATCCCTTTCAGCGCACAGCGTGCGAGGCCATCGAAGAAGACCGTGGGGTTCTCGTCTGTGCGCCCACCGGTGCGGGAAAGACGATTGTCGGAGAGTTTGCTGTATCCCTCGCGCTCTCACGCGGCACGAAATGCTTTTACACCACACCAATCAAGGCGCTGAGCAATCAGAAGTTCCACGACTTAGTAGAGACACATGGAGCCGAAAACGTCGGATTGCTCACTGGCGATGTCTCGATCAACCACGATGCCGATGTGGTGGTGATGACCACCGAGGTGCTGCGGAATATGATCTACGCGCAGTCCGCCACCCTGGACAGGCTCAGCCACGTGGTCATGGACGAGATCCACTTCCTTGCGGATCGTTCCCGGGGCGCGGTGTGGGAAGAGGCGATTTTGAACCTTGATGAGGGCGTCCGCGTCATCGGATTATCGGCTACCGTGAGCAATTCAGAGGAGTTCGGGCGTTGGCTCAACGCGGTTCGTGGTGATACTGAAGTCATTGTGGACGAGCACCGGCCAATTCCGCTTCGTCAATGGATGATGGTGGGCAAGCGCGTGCACCCGCTGTTTGAGGAAGGCAGCGGCGGCGAAGTCAATGGCCGCCTGGCGGCGCACATCGAGCGCATCGAGGGCGTAGAAGATACCGCCTGGAAACGAGCGTCCAGCGGAGGATTTCGCTCACGTACACCAGGCCGTGGGACGAAACCATCACGCTCAGGTGCTCCCAGATCACGTGATCGCTACCGTCCGATAGGGCGACCCGAAATGCTCTCGATTCTGGACGAACTCGAAATGCTGCCGGCAATCACCTTTATTTTTTCACGTGCTGGTTGTGATGCCGCATTGTTCCAATGCCAGCGTTCCCACTTGGTGCTCACCTCCGATGAAGAGGCTGCAGAAATTGCCCGAATCGTGGACGCCGGCGTGGAAGAGATCCCCGAGGATGACCTCAAGGTACTTGGCTTTAGGCAATGGAAGGCCGCGCTGCAGCGCGGTTTTGCGGCACACCATGCCGGCATGCTGCCAGCATTTCGGCACATCGTAGAAACCCTTTTTGTCAAAGGGTTGGTTCGAGCCGTCTTTGCCACCGAGACGCTCGCTCTCGGTATTAACATGCCAGCTCGGACGGTCGTGTTAGAAAAATTGGTGAAGTTTGACGGCGAGGGGCACGTGGATCTCACCCCAGGTCAGTACACACAATTGACCGGCCGTGCGGGGCGTCGTGGCATCGATACGATCGGCAACGCAGTGGTGCAATGGGCCCCTGCAATGGATCCGCGTCAAGTGGCAGGACTTGCTTCAACCCGCACGTACCCGCTGAACTCCACCTTCACCCCCGGTTACAACATGAGTGTCAACCTGCTGCAGACCATGGGCTTTGACGCTGCCCACAGGCTCATTGACATGTCCTTCGCCCAGTTCCAAGCAGATGGTTCAGTGGTGGAAGAAGTCCGAGCACTTGAACAAGCGGAACAAAAACATGCCAAGGCCAGAAGGCACATCGAAGCGCTCGTTGAGCAACTGGCACCAGGCAGCAACACTCCGGTTGACGACATCATCGAGTACGTGGATCTGCGGGCACGCCTGAGCGACGAGGAAAAACGGGCACACCGTCACAACATTGAGCAGAGAGAACAAGAGATCATCAAGGTGCTAGGGCGAGCACAGCTTGGCGACGTCCTCGCGGTGCCCTCCAAAAAGAGACCAAAGCTCGCTTTGGTCGTTCAACCTGCAAGTTCGCAGCGTGATCCGCGACCCTGGGTCACGTTCGAAGACGGCTATTCGGCAAGAATCGACGCCACGCAATTCGCCATGCCGCCCATCACCATCGGCGCAACTCGAGTGCCTCGACCCGCCGTTGCACACCCGCGTAAACACGCGCGCCTAGCCGTGCAGGCCTTGGCCAAATTCGGGGCTAAACGGCCCAAGTCATTAAAAACGAAGCCTCGCCAGCGGCCAACTGCTTTGCAAAAAGAGCTCAAAGCAGCCCTTAAAGCGCACCCGGTCCACCACTGGGCGGATCGAGAACTGTTTGCCCGCGAAGCCCACGCGTATGTGAGGGCTGCGGGGGACGTCGAAAAGCTCCGGCAGCGGATCGGCCAAGCCACTGACAGCCTGGGTAAACAATTCGACCGCATTTTGGATCTGCTGGAATACCTCGATTACGTGGAAATCAGTGAGGGACAACCCGTGGTGACCGCCGAAGGTGAAAACTTGGCTAAGATCCACAGCGAGTCGGACCTGTTGGTGGCGCAATGCCTTAAGCGTGGCATCTGGAATGAGTTGGATCCAGCAGAATTGGCCGGGGTGGTGAGCATGTGCACCTTTGAAAATCGTCGGGAAACGCAGGGGTCGCCGGAAGCCGCCACGGAAACCATGGCCACTGCAATGAATGGAACATGGCGCCTGTGGGAGGAACTCGGCGTGGATGAACAGCGCCATCAGCTCCCAATTTCCAAGGAACCTGACGCGGGCTTTGCCTTGGCCATGCATCAATGGACCGCAGGTGCGCCGTTGGAATATTGTATGCAGGCCGCCGCACAATCCGGTGCTGAACTGACGCCCGGCGACTTCGTCCGCCAAGCCCGTCAGGTGATTGACCTGCTCGAACAAGTGCGCAAGACCGCATACAACGACGAACTGCCGCGCACCGCCCGGCAGGCGATCGACGCTATTCGACGCGGCGTGGTGGCCATCGGAGCCTAACGCATTAGCAGCCCGAGCAAAGGTAAGATCGTGCCTTATGAAAGCGCCTTCGAACACCGCCGCGAGGCGGGCCGAGCATGCGATGCAACCCGAAGCCAAAGCACCGGAAAACCACCTAACCGTGGTTGGGCTGCCAGCGGCGGGTATGGCCGAGCTCGGCGCCAGTGCCATTGAAGCTCTCGCGAAAGCGGAAGTGGTGATTGGATCCTGGCGCCAGCTTAATCTGGTGGATTGCGGCAATGCTGAGAAAAAGCCCTGGCCTTCTCCGCTTCGCCCATCCATCGTGCCGATGTTTGAGAAGCTGCGCGGTCGACGCGTAGTAGTGCTCGGCAGTGGCGACCCAATGTTCCACGGCATTGGCACCACCTTGCATGCTGTGCTGGAAGATTGGTCAATCGATGTCATCCCACACGCCTCTAGCGTGTCACTGGCGTGCGCTCGGCTCGGTTGGGCGGCCGAACATACCCCGGTGTACAGCCTCACCACCCATAGCATTGAAGGGGTGCTCGTCCACGCGGAGCGTAACCAACGTTTCCTGGTACTGGGAGCCGATGAGGCCTCCCCTGAAGCCATTTGCGATGTGCTCCACCGGGCCGGTGTGGAGGCAGAAGTGAGCGTGCTCAGCGACCTCGGCAGTAGCGATGAGCAGATACGCTTTGGCACCGCCGCTCAGCCACCAGAGGTGGTGAGCTCCTTGAATATCATTGCCCTCAGCCATATCCGCGCGCCCCATGCCGCTTCGCTGGCGCCGGGTTTGAGTGATGACAGCTTTGAACACGACGGGCAAATTAGCAAGCGCTACGTCAGAGCCCTCACAGTGTCTGCTATTGCACCAATGCCCGGGGAACATCTATGGGACATCGGGGGAGGATCGGGCTCAGTCACCATTGAGTGCTTGCGTCTTGAGCCCAGTCTTCGCGCCACAGTCTTTGAGGCTGACGATGAGCGGCGCCAACGCATTCTTCGCAACGCTCATCGTTTCGGGGTGAGTGATCGCTTGGTAGTTGTGGGGGCGGCTCCCGGCGCATTCGATCAGGCCCCGCAAGCCAGTGTGGTGTTTGTCGGAGGCGGATTGACCCAAGAAGGCATGTGGCCTCAACTATGGGCCGAATTGCCGGCTGGGGTTCGAGTGGTTGCCAACGCGGTGACCGTCGAATCGCTGGCCATGTTGATTGATCTACAGCAACGCCACGGTGGTGAATTAGCCACCTTCCAGGTTTCTTCTCAGCATCCGGTAGGAAGCTTCCACGCTTTCAAGCCCGCGTTGCCCGTGACCCAGTGGACAGTGCAGAAAGGGAATCACGCATGACCGTCTATTTCATTGGAGCAGGCCCCGGTGCCGAAGATCTCCTGACACTTCGCGCACACCGCTTAATTCAGCAGTGCCAAGTGTGCCTGTACGCAGGTTCAATTGTCCCCGAATCAGTGCTGGCGGCTACACCGGACAACGCTCGTCTGATCAACACCGCTCGCATGCCCCTCGACGCGATCACTGAGGAAATTCAGCGTGCTCATGCTGAAGGACTAGACGTGGCACGGCTGCAATCGGGAGACCCCTCGGTGTATTCCGCGCTAGCCGAACAAGCCCGCCGCCTCACGGTTCTCGGCATCGATTACGAAATCGTTCCGGGTGTGCCGGCGTTCGCTGCTGCGGCGGCCGCGTTGGGGCATGAATTGACCGTGCCAACCGTGGGGCAGACCGTGGTGCTTACCCGGGTGTCGGGTCGCGCCTCAACCATGCCCGAGCGCGAGAACCTACCTGATCTGGCTCGATCCCACGCCACCTTGTGTATCCACCTTGCGGCGCACGATATCGAGCGCGTGGTAACAGAACTCAGTCCCGAATACGGCGAGTCCTGCCCAGTGGCGGTGGTGGCGTTTGCCTCCAGGCCGAATGAGCACATCGTGCGCGGAACCCTGGCCGATATTGCGCAGAAGGTTCACGAAGCCGGGATTTCCCGCACCGCAGTCATTATCGTTGGATCGGTTTTAGGCGCCGAGGGGTTCCCGGATTCTTATCTCTACTCCGATGATCGCCCACGAGACGCAGAGGGAAGGACCATTCCATGCGTGCACTAATTCTTGGCGGTACCGCAGAGGCGCGTGAAGTCGCAGCACTGCTCAAGGGGCAAGGGTGGCACGTTACCTCATCATTGGCGGGTAGAGTTGCGAATCCGCGTCTACCTGTCGGAGAAGTTCGCATTGGCGGCTTCGGTGGCCCTGCGGGGCTTGCGCGTTGGCTGATTCACAACGGGATTGAGGTCATCATTGACGCAACCCACCCTTATGCAGAAAAGATCAGTATTTCTGCATCCGAGGCCAGCCGTGCAACGGGAGTACCACTGATTGCTCTGCACCGACCGGCGTGGGAACCTGGGCCAAAAGATCGTTGGCGCATGGTCTCCACCATGGAGGAGGCCGCAACGCTGGTTGCTCGCGAATATCACCACATCTTGCTCACGATCGGGCGCCAAAAACTCGCCCCTTTCGCCGCCGATCCTCACAACCTGTACGTGATTCGTGCCGTTGATCCGCCGAGCGTAGCGCTCCCGGCGCGTCACCGGGTGTTGCTCAGCCGCGGCCCGTTCACGGTTGAAGCCGAGAAGAAGTTGATGATCGACAATCAGATCGACGCCGTGGTAACCAAGAACTCCGGTGGCGCAATGACTGAAGCAAAACTTGAGGCCGCACGATCGCTTGGCATCGACGTCGTTATGGTGCAGCGACCAAAACTTCCCTCGGCCACCGTCCACGTGAGCACAGTGGAGGAAGTAGCCAAGGTGATTGATCGGCTCTAGCCGTAATAACGGGAGGTGTAGACCCTGGTTCCTTGGGCAGATTCGTACACCTTCGTGGTTGAGGCTCCGAAAATGACCATGGTCCGCATATCCACGATCGAGGGATCGAAAGCCTCCAACGTTGTTACCGTCACTGATTCTTGCTCGGAGCCGACTGCCCTAGCGACGATCACCGGGGTGGATGGTTCTTGCACCTGCGCTACTAGTTGGGCCACCCGCTCAATTTGCCAGCGGCGCTCTTTAGACGCCGGGTTGTAACAAGCAAACGCCATATCTGCTCCCGCCAGCGCTTTGACTCGGCGTTCCACGATCTCAAATGGCTTGAGCCTGTTGGACAATGAGATCATGCCGAAATCATGACCCAGTGGAGCGCCCACTCGGGACGCCACCGCTTGCGCCGCAGTCATGCCCGGTACGATGCGCACCGGCACATCACGAAATTGCTCATCCTCTGCAACTTCAAGCACCGCGGCTGCCATGGCGAAGACGCCGGGATCACCGGAGGAAACCACAGCTACCTTGCGCCCACGCTTCGCCAGATCCAAGGCCATAGCCGCGCGCTCAGCTTCTACCTTGTTGTCGGAAAGGTGATGGCGTTGACCTTGGCGTTGGGGGACTCTACGAACATACGTTGAATACCCCACCACGTCAGTGGCGCTACGAAGCTCAGCGATAACCTCCGGCGTTGTCCATCGGTGTGCTCCGGGGCCAAGGCCCACGACCACAACCTCGCCCCGCGAGGCCTCCGACGGCTCCGATGAGGCGATCGTTGAGGGCACCACTGCGACTGAGAAGTAGGGGACTTCTTCAGCTTTCGCCTCCAACAGCGGAAAGATGCGCTGATCTTTCATACTGGCGCGAACCACAACGTGTGCACGGTGTGCAACGCCGGCTTCTATCATCGCTGTGCGTACTGTTTCGAAGGTGCGGCCGAGCTTCATCACAACTGCTGAATCGGCCATGCGCAGATGGGTGGCAAGTTCCTGCGGATCCAAAGTCCCCGGCACAATACAGACCGTCTCTTTGTCTTCACTCAACGGCAATTCCAGGGCGTCGGCCGCAGCGGTGATGGATGGGATCCCTGGGATGACCTGCGCCGGATAGTCTTGAGCAAGCGCACGGTGCAAGTGCTGGTAGGAGCTGTATAGCATGGGATCGCCCAGCGCGAGTACCACCACTGTTTCTCCCGACGCCAAGTGCGCAGCCAGGCGGCTCGTTGCCTCGGCGTAGAAATCAGCGAGCGCGCCCGCATATCCTCCGGGGTGATCAGTGCTGCCCGTGGTGACTGGATATTCCAGTACTTCAATGCGTTGTTCATCGCTGATGTACTCTGCAGCGATGCTCGCTGCAGTGGAGGTGCCACCAGGCTTGCAGTGATAACAGATCACATCGGCTGTTTGGATTGCTTTGACTGCCTTGATGGTGAGCAGCTCCGGATCCCCCGGGCCTACACCAACGCCGATGAGTGTGCCTTTCATCCCAGGATCTCCTGTTCCGTTGCAAGGGCATTGATAGCTGCACATGTGATGGCGGATCCGCCTCGGCGTCCATGCACAGTGATGTATTCGGTGCCAAGATCACGTGCCACTTGCGCCAGCGCTTCCTTGGACTCGGTGGCGCCGACAAAACCAACAGGGATGCCCAGGATCACCGATGGTCGCGGGCGTGAAGCGTCTTCTTCCAGCCAATTGAGCAAGTGGAACAGTGCCGTGGGGGCGTTACCGATGGCCACCACAGCACCTTCAAGGCGCGGTTCCCAGAGCTCGACGGCTGCAGCGCTTCGTGTTGTTCCTAATTTGGCTGCTAGCTTAGGCGTTTCGGGGTCTTTAAGAAGACAAAGCACCTCATTGTTGGCTGGTAGTCGCCTGCGAGTGACACCGCTGGCCACCATATTGACGTCGCACAATATGGGGGCTCCTTGTTGCAGAGCCGAACGCCCAGCGGAGACAGCCTCCGCACTCATGGCAATGTCTTGAGCCAAATCGACGGCACCCGCGGCATGAATCATCCGAACAGCAATGGTTTGCTGCAAGGGATCGAATGATCGAAGATCGGATTCCTGGCGGATCATGGCAAAAGATTGCCGGTATATGGCGTTGCCATCGGTTTCGTACTCAAAGCTCATCGTTGGGCTACCTCATATTCACCGTCGCCGGTGGCAACGTATTCAGTGTGTGCGGATAGTGGATGGCCGCAGCGGCGGTCGCACCCGGAAAAGTGTACAAGCCCATCGATTGCCTTACCCGATGCCACCAGCGCGTGCGCGTCTGCTTGAGTATGAGACATGGACTTCTCGCAACCCGGAAGCCCTGTGCAAGCGGTGACCTTCAGCCAAGGTGAGTCTTCATCAAAAATCAATCCAAGTGGCGCTAGTACCTTCACCACTGCTTCGGCATCCCCTTCGTTGAGACCGTGGATCACCAAGGAAGCCCAGGGAGTGATGGCGGTATCGGCCCCGATGGCGCTGAGCATCTCCGCGACCTGTGCGCTCAGGAACCCGAAGCGCAGGCCCGCGCCAAGTGCCACAGTGTCGCCGTCCTGTATCCACCCAATCGGTCGCGCTGATCCATCGTGGATCTTCAGTGCCTGATGCGCAGTTCCAAGCGAGAACTGCTGCTTGAGCTCACGTGCGATGAGATTGCGAGCCTCGGCATTTTCTTGAAGGCGCCAAGTGGACGTACGCTGGCGTTGCCATACCTCGGCAGCAGTGAGCATCGCCTGCACCACATGATCCTCGTCCTCAATGTGGATACCGGCGTCAACACCTCCAAGCATGAGTCCATAACCATCCCCTTGCCGCTGGACGCCAAAATCGGGGCGCTGGCTCAGGATGTCTCCGCTGCCATCGTCAAAACCAAACAGTGTCCTCCCGGACAAGCCTGCAACGGTGTCGTTTGCTAAGAGTGCAGCGTCTAGATCCTGGCAAAGCTGCCACAGTTCGGGGGAGAGGGGAGAGGACAGGATGTTTCTAATCTTGTCGTGAGCCCGCGAGGGTAGGAAGCCTACGGCTTCCACGTGCTCGGCAAAAGCTATTTCGTCTTCGATTCCGCGGAACTGCATATTGCCGCGGGTGGTGATGTGTACGGTGGCGTCGCCAAGCTCCCTGGAAATTCGGGCAATGTGCCCCCAGTCCTCGGCGCGAACACGCCCGCCGGGGAAGCGGATTCTCCCGATCGCGCCATCGACTGCGTGATGCAGCTTTAACGCGCCAGGGCACATGTCGGATCGGGTTCGATCCGGGTGCGCGACTAATTGCATGGGTTGCGAACTGGTCATGGGTGCCATGCTAGTACGTCTCAGGTTGGGAACCGTGAGTGCGGAATTTCTGATTTTTGCCTTCTGAGCAGTAGAGATACCCCACGTGGCAGCGTAAAGCTGTGAAGGTGAATCCTGACACAGGGTCGAGCGGAGGTTATGCGATAGGCTGTGAACTAACGAAGTGTGAGCATCAACACCGGTGCAATTCCGGGGCGGTCGCGCCACTGTGAAAGCCAGACGATGTTCTCACCGTTCCAACGGCGCTGGCGACCAGCCAAGGGTCTCGTTGGACGTCGAAAAGCTGCCAAAACCTACCGGGGCGCGCAACCCTGATGGAAAGGATCCACAACGTGATTACGCTGCTATCCACTTCCGATACCGACCTGCTGACTGCAAAGGCAGCCAATGCTGCGGAATATGTGGATTATCAATTCGCCAATCCGAACTTCCTCACAGGCGATGCTCTCCAGCAGATCATCGAGGATTCGGACATCGTGGTCCTGCGCCTTCTTGGCGGCAAGCGGGCGTGGGAAGAAGGGTTGCGCACGCTTGAGCAGTCAGGAATTCCTCTGGTGGTCGTCTCAGGCGAATTAGCAGTGGACGCCGAGCTCACCGAGCTATCCACCCCACCGTCCGGAGTGGTGACTACCGCACACACCTACTTAGCTGAGGGAGGGGCAGAAAACCTCGAGCAACTCTATAAGTTCCTCTCGGACACCATCTTGCTCACCGGATACGGCTTCGAGCCGCCTCAACACCTACCGCTGTGGGGCACCCTCGAACATCAGGTGAACCTGCCAGATTCCGGCCCCAAAGTAGGCGTGGTGTACTACCGCGCTCAGCATTTGGCGGGTAACACCGCATACATTGAGGCGCTCGTGGACGCCATCGCTGCTGCTGGCGGTAGACCAACTGCCTTTTATTCCGCGTCCCTACGCCAGGCACCCGATTCCTTGCTGGAAGAACTCGCCCAATGCGATGTGCTGATTACAACGGTGCTAGCTGCTGGAGGAACCAAGCCCGCGACCGCCGGCGCAGGTGGCGACGATGAAGCGTGGGACGTAGCCAAACTCGCCGAGCTCAACATTCCGATCATCCAGGGATTGGCTCTGACCAATTCCCGAAAGGAGTGGGAAGCTAACGACGACGGGCTCTCGCCGCTTGATGTTGCTACGCAGATCGCCGTTCCCGAATTCGACGGACGTTTGATCACCGTGCCATTCAGCTTCAAAGAATATGATTCTGATGGCCTTATCGCCTATATCCCCGACCATGAACGTTGTGAGCGCCTGGCCGGCGTTGCGGTGCGTCACGGCAAACTACGACACATTGCGCCGTCCGAGAAAAAGCTCGTGCTCATGCTCTCCGCGTATCCCACAAAGCACGCGCGCATCGGCAACGCAGTGGGCCTCGATACCCCCATGTCCACGCTGCGAGTTCTCGAAGCGCTGGCAGAGGCCGGTTATGATCTGGGCGATACTTCCAAGATCCCGGGGTACCGTAGCAACAATGGCCAGCATGACGGAGACGCGCTCATGCACGCCATCATTGAGGCAGGCGGGCATGATCCGGAATGGCTCACCGAGGAAGTTTTGGCCAACAACCCCCTAAGGCTTTCTGCAGAGGTTTATCGACGCTTCTTCGCCACCCTGCCTGACGCAATGCAAGAAGAAATGCGCGAGCATTGGGGAGAAGCCCCAGGCGAACACTACGTGCACCCAGAAACCGGCGAAATCTACATCGCAGGCCTGCAGTTCGGCAACGTGGTGGTAATGATCCAACCCCCTCGTGGCTTCGGCGACAATCCCGTGGGTATCTATCACGACCCCGACCTACCGGCGAACCACCATTACCTAGGCACCTATTTTTGGCTGCGCGAAATCTTTGGTGCCGACGCGATCGTGCACATGGGTAAGCACGGCAACATGGAGTGGCTGCCAGGTAAGGGCGCCGGTCTGTCCGCGGAATGTTATCCCGACCATGCGATTGCCGATCTGCCGCTAATCTATCCCTTCCTGGTAAACGACCCCGGCGAGGGAACGCAGGCGAAGCGTCGCGCACACGCCACCTTGATCGACCACATGATCCCGCCGATGGCGCGCGCAGAAACCTATGGCGACATCACCCGCCTGGAGCAACTGCTGGATGAGCACCAAAACATTGCGGCGATGGATCCCGCGAAGCTGCCAGCGATCCGCCAGGAAATTTGGACGCTGTTGCAGGCCGCCAAGATGGACAGGGATTTGGGCTGGGAAGAGCGCCCAGACGAAGACGCCTTCGATGACAAACTCATGGAAATCGACGGCTGGCTTTGCGAGATCAAAGACGCAGCGATCCGCGGTGGTCTCCACATTCTCAGCGAGGCAGTCCAGGGCGAAGTCCGCGTGGAGCTCGTACTGTCGATGCTTCGTGCCCGCCAGCTCTGGGGCGGCGAAAAGGCAGTACCTGGGCTTCGAGAAAGCTTGGGGCTCTCGGAGGCGGGCGATGAGTCTCGAAAGCGCGTGGACGAAGTGGAAACCGTTGCCCTTGGGTTGCTCAAGGAGCTCGAAAGCGCCAACTGGAACCCAGAAGCAGTGGGAAAGGTTCTGGCGGGCGCTGAACTCCCAGAAGGCACCGATGCTAGGGCTTTAACTTCATTGCTCCGCTTCGCTTGTGAAGAAATTGTGCCGCGGCTGAACGCCACCGAGGATGAGATCCCACAGATCCTTCGCGCGCTAAATGGCGAGTTCATCGCTGCGGGTCCTTCGGGCTCGCCGATGCGCGGCCTCATAAACGTCCTGCCCACCGGGCGTAACTTTTATTCTGTCGATCCAAAGTCCCTGCCTTCTCGCCTTGCCTGGGAGACGGGACAGTTGCTTGCGGATTCCCTGATCGAACGCTATCGAGAAGATCACGACGGCGAATACCCTGCATCCGTCGGTCTATCCGTGTGGGGAACTTCCGCCATGCGTACCTCCGGTGATGACATTGCCGAAGTCTTTGCGCTCTTGGGTGTACGCCCCGTGTGGGATGAGGCGTCGAGGCGCGTTGTCGACCTCGAAGTGATTCCCCTCCATGAGCTCGGCCGTCCCCGCATTGACACCACGGTGCGCATCTCCGGTTTCTTCCGCGACGCCTTCCCGCACGTACTCGCCATGCTCGACGACGCCGTGCAAATGGTGGCCCACCTGGATGAGCCCCTCGAGGAGAACTTTGTTCGTGCCCACATGCTTGACGACGCCACCGCCAAGCAACACAACGACACCGAAGGGGCGCACGTGCGCCGGATTTTCGGTTCTCAGCCCGGAACGTACGGAGCGGGCCTCCTGCAACTCATCGAATCCGGCCATTGGCGAGACGACAAAGACCTCGCGGAGGTTTACACGAATTGGGGCGGCTATGCGTATGGCCGTGACCTGCCAGGGGTTGAGGCGGCCGATGATATGCGCACCGCCTATCGCCGCATCAAGGTGGCGGCCAAGAATGTTGATTCCAAGGAACACGACATCGCGGATTCCGACGATTACTTCCAGTTCCACGGAGGCATGATCGCCACCGTGAGGGCGCTGACTGGTGAAGATCCCGAGGCATATATTGGCGACTCCACGCGCCAAGAGACGGTAAAAACCCGCACGCTGCATGAGGAATCACGCCGAGTGTTCCGCGCACGCGTTGTAAATCCTCGATGGATTGAGGCGATGCGCAAACACGGTTATAAAGGTGCCTTTGAAATGAGCGCAACGGTGGATTACCTCTTCGGCTACGACGCCACCACTGGGCTCATGGACGATTGGATGTACGAGCAGCTCACGCAAACCTACGTGGCAGACCCACGCAACCGCGAATTCTTTGAGCAGTCGAACCCTTGGGCATTGCGCGACATTGCCGAGCGTCTGCTTGAGGCGGCGGATCGCAATCTTTGGGAGAGCCCGTCACAGGAGGCTTTGGACACGCTGCGTCAGACATTCCTTGAGATGGAGGGTGCACTCGAGGAGCGCCAGTCCTAACGGGTTCGCCTCGG
Organism: Corynebacterium gerontici; assembly: GCF_003813985.1. Taxonomy (NCBI): domain Bacteria; kingdom Bacillati; phylum Actinomycetota; class Actinomycetes; order Mycobacteriales; family Corynebacteriaceae; genus Corynebacterium; species Corynebacterium gerontici. The sequence goes on along the minus strand of NZ_CP033897.1, from coordinate 1,148,624 downwards.
CGTTGAAGGTAGGGTAGAGGGCATGCCTTTAGTTGTTGCACTGCCGTACATGATCGTCGAGGCGCTTGCCTTTTGGGCCGTCGCCCGATGGCTCGGCGTAGGAACCGCATTACTGCTGCTCATTACCTGTTTCTTTTTGGGATTATTGCTTGCAGCGTTCGAGATGCGCGGGATTGCCCGAAAGCTCTCGCAGGGCTCTGAAAACGCGGGCAAGGCGGCCGGTGACATTGGACTCACCGCCGCAGGCGCTCTGGCAGTGGCGATGCCTGGCTTTGTCACCACAATCCTCGGCCTGCTGTTAATTCTGCGACCGACGAGGGCCCTCGTCCGCAAATCGCTTGCGAAAAAGTTACGCGCCAAAATCGAAGATCTCGGCGTGCGCTCCTTTGAAGCAACCAATGCCTACCGTCAGCAGGCATCCTATGGATCCTTCGCGGGAACAGTGATTGACGCTGAACCTCAGCAACGTGCTAATGGTGCTCAATTTGAAGAAGAATTGAAGCGCTTCAGCCGCGACGTCCGGCCAGAAGATTTTGGCACCTCTGGTGATCGTTAAGATCGGGCGAATACTGGCGGCCGCGCTCTCGGGCTTGCTTGTCTACGCCTCCTATGAACCGACGGGATGGTGGTGGGCTGCCCCCATTGGGGTCGCACTGCTTTTCGCTTCACTACACGGCTCAAGCTGGCGTTTCGGTGCTGTCTTAGGGGCGGTTCACGGCATGGCTCTGTACCTATTGCTGCTGCCGTGGATTGGCGAATTCGTCGGGAGTGGCCCATTCTTGGCGCTTTGCGCATACCTGAGCCTCTACTCCGTCGCTTTCGGCATGCTGGCCCCTAGCCAATTGGCCCTACGTTTCGGAGTATTTTCCACCACCTGTGTGTACATCTTGGTCGAGTGGATTCGCTCCACCGTACCTTTCGGTGGATTCGCCTGGGTACGAATGGGTTGGGGGCAAATAGCAGGCCCCCTGTCCAATCTCGCGCCTGTTGGGGGCCCGGCACTAGTCAGCGCAGCAACCGTGTTCCTCGGCGCCACTATGTGGTGGATACTCACGCGTGCCGCAAAGGTAGCCGCGCAGGGGATCACCGTGATCGTGGCTGTGACATGGCGATATGCGTTAGCTCTGTGTTTATTTCTATTTTCCTGCACGGTCTTGCCGGAGCTGAGCGGTGCACGCCCACCATCGGGAGAAATAACGGTGGCTGCGGTTCAAGGCAACGTGCCGCGTTTAGGTCTTGATTTCAACGCGCAGCGCATGGCGGTGTTGGAAAACCATGTCGAAGCCACCAAGTCCATTGACCAGCCAGTAGACGTTGTTGTTTGGCCTGAAAACTCAGCCGATGTGGATCCATTCGCGGACCCAGTGGCCGCAGGGTTGATCGAGGATGCCGTTAAGACCGTCAAGGCACCCGTCATTGTCGGAGCCGTCACACATGATGAGGTCGGTGACCGGAACCAGATGGTGGTGTTTGACCAGAATGCAAAGCCAGGGGAGTACCACAATAAGAAGTTCTTACAGCCTTTTGGTGAATGGATGCCGTGGAGAGATTTCTTCCGAATCTTTTCTGAGAAGGTGGATCTGGCAGGTGATTTCAAACCAGGCGACGGCGACGGAGTTCTTCACGTTCGCGCAGCACAGAGCCTTAAGTCGGTGGCCATCGGCATCGCGACGTGCTACGAGGTGGCTTTCGACGCAGCCGGGCGCGATGCAGTGAAGGCTGGGGCTGAGATTCTGGCCACCCCCACAAACAACGCCACCTTCGGCTTCAGTGATATGACCTATCAACAATTGGCGATGAGCCGGATGCGTGCGAAGGAACTCGACAGGGCAGTGGTGGTCGCTGCAACTAGCGGTGTCTCCGCAATCGTTCTGCCGGATGGAAGCGTGAAGCGACAGACGAAGATTTTCACCCAAGATGTGTTAATCGAAAATCTCCCGCTGAAGACGTCTCTAACCTTCGCGGTACGTTGGGGCCACGGTATTGAGATCGGGTTGGCTATGATGGGTGCTATCTGTCTGTGTATCCCATGGTTGACAAGGAGCAAGAACCGCCGATGAGCAAACCTAGCGACTCCACGTTGGTGATCATCCCAACCTACAACGAGCTGGAGAATCTTCCTCTGATCACCTCCCGCGTGCGCAAGTCCAACCCAGAGGTAGACATCCTCATCGTCGACGACAATAGCCCCGACGGCACCGGCGAGGCCGCCGACGCGATGGCTGCCAAGGACGATCACATGCACGTGCTTCACCGAGAAGGCAAGGGTGGCCTCTGCGGAGCATACATCGCTGGTTTCCGCTGGGGTTTGGATCGCGATTACCAGGTGTTGTGTGAAATGGACGCCGATGGCTCCCACGCCCCTGAGCAGCTCCACCTCCTGTTAGAGCAGGTTGACGACGGCGCGGATTTGGTCATCGGTTCCCGCTACATTCCCGGCGGGGAAGTGGTGAACTGGCCGAAGCAACGCTGGGTGTTGTCGAAGGGTGGCAACCTTTATATTTCCCTTGCGCTCGGTGGCGGCATTAAGGACATGACGGCGGGGTATCGAGCTTTTCGACGCAACGTGCTCGAGCATCTTGACCTCGATGATCTTTCAAACGCCGGGTATATTTTCCAAGTGGAAATTGCCTTCCGCGTGCTTCAGGCCGACTTCGACGTACGCGAAGTCCCGATCACCTTCACTGAACGTGAAATTGGAGAGTCGAAGCTCGACGGCAGCTTCGTCAAAGATTCTCTGGCGGAAGTGACCAAGTGGGGCGTAAAGCACCGCACACAGCAGATCAAACATTTTGCGGAGGTCACCGGCGGTTTGGCGAAGCACGAAATCTCGCGACTGCGTCGCCGTTGGATTATCTGATTCCAAAAAGAGAAAAAGCGCTGACTGGGTGGTCAGCGCTTTTCATTTCGCAGGGGTTCCTACTCGGCGTTCTTCTCCGCCTCAGCTTCTTCTTGCTGCTGCTTCAGCAGACGCACTGCGTCGCGGCGACGCTTGCGAATCTGCTCCACGCGCTCTTCAAGAAGCACGTCGAGTTCTTCAATAGTGCGACGTTCCCGAAGCATATCCCAGTGGGTACGAGGTGCCTTTGCAGGCTTGGCCTCGATGCCTTCGCCTTCAACGAGAGTGCCTTCTTGGCCATTTTTGCACAGCCAGGTGTTGGGAATCTCAGCGTCGTCTGCGAAGGGAACTTCGAACACGTCACCGGCATCGGTTTTGTAGCGAACCATCTGTCGCGGCGCCAGGTCGTGGTCTCGGTCCGTTTCGTAGCTCACCGCACCCATGCGGCTGCCGCGAAGTACACGATCTGCCATAGTAGTGGTCAGTCCTTTCGTTGACTCGCGTTAAGATCTCTTACTATAACGCACGCCGCCGCCAACTTTGTTCCCGGACGCGCTAAGGTTGATAGGCAATGTCAGTCCACAATGAATCTACCTGTGCGTGGTGCTCGAAAATCATGAGCGCCACAGGTCGGGGACGACGTCGGAAGTACTGCAGCCAGGCATGCCGGCAACGTGCATATGAGCAGCGTTCGGGTCGCCAAGGGCAGCGTCTTCCGGTCGATGCCGTCGTCCTTTCTCAAGCGAAGGTGGCAACCTTAAAGGATGCGCTTTTCGAGCTGCGTTGTGCAGCAGAGGATGTTGCTACGGCGGTTGAGGAACAGGCGGATGCCGAGGAATTGCAGCTATTGAGCAAGGAACTGGTGGAACTTGCCAAGCGAATTGAACAGATGAGGTAGTAGGAAAGATATGGAAAAAAGGCGCAAGTCCGTTGTCATCACCATGATTATCGCCATTGTCGTTCTGGCGCTCTTCGCTCTCGGTTTGGTGCTGTATCAACTATTTACCGCGCCCGGCATTAAGACCGAGGAGATCGACGCTAGTAAGGCTAAGCCTGCAACCACAGACATCGATGGCGTATGGGAAGTGGTGTACGGATCCGCGCCGAATCACAGCTCGGTCGGCTTTACCTTTAAAGAATCGTTGCCAGCCGAGGATAAGATCACGTCGGGCTCGACGACGCATGTCACAGGACAAGCGACGGTAAAGAATAAGGAATTGGTATCCGCGCGAATCGTTGTTGATATGACGAAAGTTTCTACAGATGTTGAGAAACGCGATATCAATGTTCGGAATAAGATTTTCAAAACCGAACAGTATCCTGAAGCCACGTTCGAAGTGGACAAGGTGACTGACTTGTCCATGGTGGGCGACGATGCTCAAGTCGCGGAGGTAAAAATCCCTGGCACCTTGACCATCAAGGGCAAGTCGCAGAAGGTTGATCCAACTTTTAAGGTCGTTCGAGACCAAGACAAGATCTTGCTGTCATCTACGATTCGGATTAATCGCAATGACTTTGGTGTCGAGAGTCCAGAGTTTGTTGCCGCACAGATCGCTGAAGAAGGCGACGTCAATGTATTACTCAGCATGGAGAAGCAATGAGCGAGCGAATGCTGCCGGCGTTATGGCTACGAATTGTCGGTTTGACAATATTCTTGGTCTTCATTGCGTTCCAGAAGATCTGGTGGCTGTGTGCCTTGGTGGTTGCTTTTATGGTACTGACTTCAATTCAACTCAGGCAGGCATACCGCAACCGAAATACGTCACAGTGACGTAAATAGTGCCTATACCCCGGGCGACGGGGAGCTCAAGCGCTCCAATGCCTATCACCTGCCCAACTGTCCGATAATGTACATTATGTCAAAACAGTGTTGGTTACCTCGGCGGGTGGAGGGTTTTCCGCTACACTGCTTTCGTGCTTCGATATCTCAAACCGATGAATCCGCGGAGTCCTCAGGAGGCTCACCGGACGGCATCCCCTCTGGAACTCTTTTTTGACCTAGTCTTCGTCATTGCCATCTCCGTGGGTGGCGGCCATTTCCATCACGCCCTGATCGAAGGTCATGTCTGGCACGGACTCATTGGATTCATCATGATGTTCCAATGCATCTGGTGGGCCTGGATGAACTTCACCTGGTTTGCCACTGCCTTCGATAACGATGACTGGCTGTTCCGCACTCTGACCTTCGTGCAGATGTTCGGTGTGCTCGTCCTTGCCGTTGGCTCAGAGGCTTTCTTCACCGGCGAGAACCTCGAACTGCCAGTGATCGGCTTCATTATCATGCGCGTGGCCCTCATCGCCCAATGGCTCCGCGCCTCTCGTTGTGGTGGTCAGGCTGGCCGTGCAGCACGGTTGTACGCGGCCGGACTCTTCGTTGTTCAATTCTTCTGGATCGGCTGGATCTTCCTGCCCCAGGCACTCATCGTGCCCGGCTTCTTCGCGTTTATCGCTTTAGAACTTTGCGTACCAGTCCTCGCTGAAAAACTTGGAAGAACTAATTGGCATCCGCACCACATTACCGAGCGTTATGGACTATTCACCATTATCCTGCTCGGAGAATCGCTGCTTGGCGCAGCAAACGCGATTGCGGACGCCGTGCAGCATCGGGAGCATGTTTTGCTGTTCGTCGCCCTCGCCGTCGCAGCACTAGTGATTGCCGCTGGTATGTGGTGGCTATATTTCTGGCCGGAACATCACCGAGAAATCAGCAGCCTGCGTAGCTCGCTGCGTTATGGGTACGGGCACGCCTTCATTTTCGCATCAGCAGCGGCTGTATCTGTTGGCATTGAGGTACAGATATCTCATTTCACCGACCACAGTGTACTCGGCACCATTGCCACAAACTTGAGTATCGGCATTCCCGTTGCGGTGTTCCTCCTCGGTGTTTGGTTGCTCTTGATCCACAAGCGTTGCCAAAGTAAGGCACTTTACGCAGTGCCAATCGTCGCTGTGGCATCGCTAGTGTTGCCCGTCTGGGGCATTGTCGCGGCCATGGTTGCTCTGGTGGTGGTCTTAGTGATCACAGAACACCGCAGCGATACTGTCATCTGACGCGTCCACCAACTTTCACCCCCAAGTTTTGCGCTTGGGGGTATTTTTGAGCGTATGAAGAAACTGCTCACCCCCGATGCCCACCAGATCGGCCAACCTTCAGGATCACGGCCGGAATCCGACGCTGCGCCCGAGTCCCTACGGCACGGCACTGAAGCCCAACTGCTCCTTGATCTGCAGGGGCTCGTCGGCAAGCAACAAGTGCTTGGGCGTGCAAGCGACCTCATCGCCTTTGCCTCTGACGGCTCCCCCTACCGCAGGATTCCTGCCGTCGTTGTTCAGCCGCGCCATGAACAAGACATCATTGAAGTCATGCGCTACGCAGCGGACCACCAGCGCACTGTCACCTTCCGCGCAGCCGGCACGTCTCTCAACGGCCAGGCGGCCACAGAGGATATCTTGATCGATATGCGCACGCACTTCCAAGGTATGGAGGTGCGAGACGGCGGCAAGCGCCTTTGGTCTCGTCCCGGCGTCATCCTCGGCGATGCGCAGGCAGTGCTTGCTCGCTCCGGATACATGCTCGGTCCCGATCCTGGATCAACCTCCGTCGCCACCATCGGCGGCGTGCTTGCCAACAACGCCGGCGGTATGCGCTGCACTGTCGAACGCGATACCTACCACAGCCTAGAAGAGCTACGGGTAGTGTTGCCGAGTGGCTCGGTGATCGATACGCGCAACGGCGACGAGATTTTCAAGTTCAAAGAACCACAGTTGCACGCTGAACTGCTCCGGCTTCGCGAGGAAATCCGAGCCGACAACGACCTGGTGGAGTTTTTGCGGAGCAAATTCAGTATCCGCAACACCAACGGTATTCGCCTCGATGCGTTCCTCGATGAAGACGAGCCGGTGCGGATCCTTGCCAAGCTCATGGTGAGCTCTGAGGGCATCTTCGGTGCCGTGACGGAATCGGTGATTCGAACTGTTGCACTGCCGAAAAAGAAGGCCACGACGTGGGTCATGCTGCGTAATTTGCGTGATGCCGCCAATTACGTGGCACCTATGATGCACGCTGGTGCTCTGGCGTGCGAAATCATGGTGGCTCCTGCACTGAAAAAGGCAGTTGGCCACTTCCCCGCTGCTGCCGAATGGTGGGCGGAACTGCCCGACGAGTCAGCGGCGCTCTTGGTGGAATTGGGTGGCAAGGACGATGACGATCTTGAGGCCTCAATCAAGGGCGCCAAGGAAGTGCTCACCGATGCAGACTTGATCAAACCACTTGAGTTTGAGCGCAGCGAGGCCGCGATGCGAGGAGCCTGGCAAATCCGCAATGGTTTGTTCGGCCTCCTTGGTGCCCAGCGTGAACAGGGCACCACGATGATCACTGAGGACGTGTGTTTCCCGCCGGATAAGATTGGCGATGCAACCGCTGATTTGGTTGAACTACTTTCGCGTTATGGCTACCCGGAGATGGTCATGGGCCACGCAGCTTTCGGCAACCTCCACTTCTTCCTCGTGCCAAAGCTTTCCGACGCCGAGGAGCGCGCACAATATGCGCGGTTCTTGGACGAAATGGCCGAAATAGTCATTGATAAGTACCACGGCTCACTTAAGGCCGAGCACGGTACAGGTGTAAATATGGCTCCCTTCCTGCTACGCGAATGGGGCGAACAGGCGTGGAATCTTATGTGGGACGTCAAACACGCTATCGATCCAGAAGGCGTGCTGGCGCCGGATGTGAAACTCACTCACAATCAAGAGATTCACCTAGAAAACTTCAAGAGCTTCCCGCAGGTTGAGGCTGAGATCAATAACTGCGTTGAGTGTGGCTTCTGCGAGCCGGTATGCCCTTCGCGGCATGCCACTGTCACCCCGCGCCAGCGAATTGTGCTCCGCCGCGAGATGGCGCGCCAAGCACCCGATTCTCCCCTGCTTTCCACCCTCCAGGAGGAGTTTCAATACGACGCTATTGACATGTGCGCAGCCGATGGTTCATGTTCTATCGCTTGCCCAATCTCCATTGACACCGGCAAAGTAATGAAGCAATTCCGCGCGGCCCAGGCTCCTCAGTCGAACCAGAAAGTGTTCCTTGAAGGTGCCAAGAAGTGGGCCGTGGTGGAGAACTTGGTACGTGGCGGTCTGGTAAGCGCAAAGGTGCTCGGCTCCCCCACCTTGCAACTCGCCACCAACGTGGGACGCAGCATTGTCAATCCAGACGTCTTGCCCAGCATTCCTGGTGATTTGCCATTGCCTGCCCCTCGGCTTCCCCACACGCAACGCGAGGGCGCCACTGCGGTGTATTTCCCCGCTTGCATTAACCGCATGTTTGGCAACTCTCCGGACGCTCAGCATGATCACTTGAGCACGCCTCACGCCGTAGTCGAAGTCGCTCGACGCTCCGGCGCCCCCGTGTGGATCCCGGAAGACGTCGCGGGAGATTGCTGTGGCACCCCGTGGTCCTCTAAGGGGTACACCGAAGGCTTCCGGTATCAAGCTCGCAAGATTAGCAATGACCTCTGGCGTTGGAGCGACGAGGGTTCATTGCCCATCATCGTCGACGCAGCATCCTGTACTCACGGAGTGTTGGACAACGTTCCCGAAGTGCTAGAAGGTGAGGATCTGGAACGCTTCCAGCAACTCGAAATCCTTGACGTGGTGGATTGGATCGCTCGTGAAGTGGTGGACCACCTTCCCATCGTCCAAGAGCTGGGACGCATTGCTGTCCACCCAACTTGCTCCGTGCGGCATATGGAGGGTGAAGATGCCCTGCTGAAGGTGGCCAACGCTTGCGGCGATGCGGTTGTACCTGATGGTGCTGGTTGCTGCGGTAGCGCAGGTGACCGCGTGATGTTGCATCCCGAGCTCACGGAATCCGCCACGCGAGAGGAACGGGCGGGGCTTGCGCAGGAGCACTTCGATGCTTTCGTTTCCTCTAATCGAACCTGTGAAATGGGGTTGGAGATGATTACGGGAGAGGTGTACGAGCATGTGGCAGTGTTGCTAGAGAAGGCTTCCAGACCAGCCATCAGCCCATAGCGCTTGCTTCTATATTCGCCGTCCGAAACCTTTCGGACGGCGTTTTTCAAAGATCCCGCCAAATGGGATTGAAAGTTCACATAATGGAATGTTAGTCTCAGATGGTTCTGTCAGCACCGAGACCATTCAAGGAATGAAGCGTGACCATCGATACCACCAAGGCCACGAGAAAGACTCCCGTGGACGCCTCCATGCGCCGGAAAATTATCGTCGCATCCACCGTCGGTACCACCATCGAGTTTTACGACTTTTATGTGTACGCAACCGCCGCAGTAGCCGTTTTCCCTGTCCTATTCTTTCCCAAAAATGAAGACCCGACCGTCGCATTGCTGCAGTCCTTCGCCACTTTCGGCCTCGCCTTTCTCGCCCGCCCGCTCGGCTCATTGATCTTCGGTCACTTCGGTGATCGAATCGGACGCAAGGCCACGCTCGTCGGATCACTGCTTACGATGGGCATCGCAACATTTCTCATCGCATTCATCCCGCCGTACACGCAAGTCGGCATCGTCGCCCCCGCACTGTTGGCGCTCATGCGATTCTGTCAAGGCCTCGGTCTTGGCGGTGAGTGGTCCGGTGCGGCCCTGCTCGCCACTGAGACGGCGCAAAAAGGCAAGCGAGCTTGGGCAGCCATGTGGCCGCAGCTCGGTGCACCATTCGGTTTTCTGCTCGCAAACGGATTCTTCCTCATCTTGGTCACTCTCACCGGCTATACCAAAGGCGACGTAGAGGGTGCCTTCATGACGTGGGGCTGGCGCATTCCCTTCGCAATGTCGGCGATCCTCGTGATCGTCGGACTAGTCATACGCTTGAAACTCGAAGAAACCCCGGTGTTCCAAAAGGCCGTTGACAATGGCAAACGGGCCAACATCCCACTATTCGAGGTATTCAAAACCTCGATGAAACCCATGGTGATTGGCACCTTTGTTATGTTGTCCTGCTACACCCTGTTTTATCTGGTTACCACCTGGGTACTGTCCTTCGGCATTGGATCCAAGGATCTTGGCAAGGGGCTTGGTATCCCCTATATCGACTTCCTCAAGCTGCAACTCATCTCGATCTTCGCTTTCATCGCAGGCATCCCATTGGCCGGACAGCTCGCTGATCGACGTGGCCGCAAGCGCACCCTGACTGGCATCTCTTTCATCATGATCCTGTTTGGTTTTGGCTTTGATTTCTTCCTCAACCCAGACCACGCCAGCGAAACCAGCGTCCTGTTGTTCTTGACCATCGGCATGTTCATCATGGGCATGATCTTTGGCCCAATGTCCGCAGTACTCCCCGAACTGTTCACCACGAATGTCCGCTACACCGGCTCAGGTATCAGCTATAACGTGTCTTCTATCCTGGGTGCGGCGGTAGCGCCTTTCATCGCCACTGCGTTAGCGCAAAAATTCGGCGTAGCCAGCGTGGGATGGTATCTCATTGCGGTATCGCTGATCACCCTGGTTGCGGTGCGGCTAATGAAGGAGTCACGAGACTTTGACCTCAACGAAATCTAGCTGGAATCAACGCTAGAGTCTCGCGCGATGAGCAGATGCCCCAATAATGATGGCATCTGCCAACTCCGCCAGTATCAAAGCCTCCTTCAACGCAAGCTGGTAAATCCAAAGGCGGCGGTAGACCGCATCAAATCCAAGGGCGGCGGCTTCGCGCTCGTGCCCCTCAAAACGTTCGCGCTCGAGACGCAAACCTTCCACATAATGGCCACCAAAATGCAAGACGTCGGTGGCTTTCATGCCCTGAGATTTCAGCATCAAGTGCAAGATGTCATCCCGATCATGCAAATGAAAAGCCGGCGTGACATAAGCCCGAATTAGCTCGGTGCATCCCGCCACACTCTTGCTTGGTTCATGCGCGACAAGGGTTTGCAGAGCCAACCGCCCTCCTGGCACTAAAGCTTGCTCGACCACCTTGAAAAAATGCTGCAGACTTCGCGGATCCATAGATTCTGCGGAATCCACACTGACGCAGGCGTCGAAGCGACGCCGAAAAGCGCCCGGGTCAGGCAACGGCGTGAGCGTGGGCACTACCTCTAACGCACCATCGGCAATTTGCGCCACTTGTTCCAGCGAAGCGAGCACATCAGGATCAGACGCCAAAGCATCAACGGTGGCATGTCTGGCGAGCGCGGCGAGCGTCAATGCGGGTGTTTGCGCGGGAAGATCTAGCACGTACGCGCCGGTTCCCACATTGGCTACGTCAAGCAATGCCTGAGTTGCCCTCGATTGCGCTTCCGTGAGGTCATCTCGCTCCACAACCGTCGGATCGCTCAACGTAGTGACTTCGATGCTGAGGGGCGGGGTGTGCTTCGTCCTGGCAGTTTGAGACAACGTCTCTCGCTGCATCGTTGGAACACCTGAGCTGAATAATGTGGCATAGGTGTTTGTTGAGTCCCCTCCACTCAGACGATGGAGTTCTAGCGGCGCAACGGAGCCGTCGTAACGAACACCGGTCCGCACGGGGGTTTTGGGGTTATAACCGGCGCGCAGCAGGCGCTCCAACACCATCGCGAGCCTTGGAGAGGTCCACTCTCCCGCCATGAAACTTTCGCCGAGACCCAGCCATCCAACGTCCGCGAGACGATAAAACAACGCCTCTTCGAACACCCGCAAGTCTGGATCTTCACCCTCGAGGCGCAACCCGGCTTTTTCGCACGCCAGGGCAAATTCAGACTCAACTTTCCGTGCCCGCCTTCGCGCCCGAGCATGATCCGGCACATCAGCAATGGCCGGCCAACGATCTTCATCGATGGTGCTCATAATCCTCCTGGAAAAATTTGGCGCAGCTCAGAATGAAAATTCAGACTACTCAGCACACTCCCAACATGGTGGGAGACATGCCCATATCCGGGCAGAAACCTTGACATCCATGCCCAAAGTGATTTGCGAGAGTCAAAGCGCTAACATAATCGCCAACGCCCTCGTGGCCATGCTCACACGAACGTGGGCTACTTCGCTGCGGACATCTTCGGGCAAACGTACTTATTTTTTAGGAGAATCATCTACATGTCGAACACCCCGTTTCGACCCGATGGCGGTCGCCATCACGTCGTGATCATTGGTTCCGGTTTCGGTGGCCTATTCAGTGCACGTGATCTGAAGGACGCCGACGTCGACATCACGTTGATCGACCGCACCAATCACCACCTTTTCCAGCCCCTGTTGTACCAGGTGGCAACTGGCATTTTGTCCTCCGGCGAAATTGCCACCTCAACGCGCCAAATCCTTGGCCAACAGGAAAACCTCAACATCATGAAGGCCAATGTCACCGGCATTGACACTTCGAACAAGCTGGTGAAGGCTGAGCTTGACGATTACACCGTTGAAGTTGAATACGATTCCCTGATTATCGCCGCTGGCGCAGGCCAGTCTTACTTTGGCAACGATCACTTCGCTGAATTCGCGCCGGGCATGAAAACCATCGACGATGCCCTCGAACTTCGGGCCCGCATCGTAGGCGCGTTCGAACGCGCCGAGCTCACCGACGATCCGGCTGAGCGTGAGAAACTCCTCACCTTCGTTGTGATCGGGGCCGGCCCCACTGGTGTGGAGTTGGCCGGCCAACTCGCAGAGATGGCACACCGCACGCTTTCAGGTTCCTACACCCGCATCAATCCCTCGAACGCGAAGGTGATTCTGCTCGACGGCGCGCCGCAGGTACTTCCGCCCTTTGGCAAGCGCTTGGGACGCAACGCGCAGCGCTCGCTGGAGAAGATTGGTGTGACGGTCAAGCTGAACGCCATTGTCACCAACATTGATGAAAACACCGTCACCTACAAGTCCACTGTGGATGACACCGAGCACACCCTGGATTCCTACTGCAAGATCTGGTCTGCTGGCGTCGCCGCTTCCCCGCTGGGCAAGATGGTGGCCGATCAACTCGGCGCAGAGGTGGATCGTGCTGGTCGTGTCTCCGTGAACCCCGACCTTTCCGTTGGTTCCGACAAGAACGTGTTCATTATTGGCGATATGATGTCGCTCAACGGCCTGCCGGGCGTTGCTCAGGTAGCAATCCAAGGTGGCGAATACGTCGCAGAACAACTGACGGAAGAAGCTGAAGGCCGCAGTCCAGAGGCTCGCGAGCCATTCGAATACTACGACAAGGGCTCGATGGCCACGGTTTCCCGCTTTAACGCCGTGGTGAAGATTGGCAAGCTTGAGTTCACTGGATTCATCGGTTGGATCATGTGGCTCGTGGTTCACCTCATGTTCCTCATCGGTTTCCGTAACCGAATCACCGCTGCCTTCTCTTGGGGCATCAACGCGCTGTCTCCCAAGCGCTGGAACTTGGCATCCACCCGCCAGCAGCTCTACGGTCGCAACGCGCTGCACCACCTCAACGAGGACAGCGAAGATCGCAAGCACTAGGCCCTCGGGCGAAGAAGCTCCGGCTACGCAATACCCCAAGGGGTGCGAGTCGGAGCTATCTTGATTGCCACCTACTTACGCAGTTCTGCCACCAGAAAACCTGCGTTCGGTTTCATCGGCTCTAGATCCCAGGAGCTGAATTGCTGGGACACCTCGAACCCCGCGGCTTCTGCGTGCTCTAAAAACGCCGGGAAGGGATAACCACGTCCGGCGCCGAACCCGACGAGCAAGCGTGAACCTGGTGCCATCACCTCGTAGAGGTGTTTCAACGCAAGTGGCCTTTCGGCTGGCGCTAAAAAGGTTAGGACGTTGCCAGCACAGACACCGACCTGAAAGCCGGGTTCAACGTCGATTCTCTCCGCCAAATCCGCCACCTTCCACGATGCCTCAGGGTACCGATGGCGGGCTATGTCGATCAGAAGTGGGTCAAGATCGACGCCGACCACATCGTGTCCGCGCTCGGCGAGATAACCTCCAATCCGCCCCTGCCCACAACCGGCGTCGAGGATTCGAGCGTGGCGCGGCGCGATGGCGTCGACAAGCCTCGCCTCACCGTAGATATCATTGCCTTCGGCGGCGATTCTGTCCCAACGGTCAGCGTAGTTTTGGGAATGGTCAGGATTTCTGGTGGTGATTTCTTTCCACGTTGGCATGTGAGCAATTATAGAAAGTACGCAAAAGCCAACCCCAGCCCTCTTTACCTCTAGCGCAAGCTCGAAAGGATTTCTCATGGCCAAAAAGGCGCCAGTGCAGCAACGAGTACAGCGTGAGCAGCTTCCCGTAGCGGAGATTACGGATCACTGTCGTGTGTACGTCGATGGCGTGAACCAAACGGATTCCCAGGCGCACCCGGCCACACTGGATCACGTGAGGAAGCTGGAAGCGCAAGGTCATGACGCTTTTGTGTGGTTGAGTTTGTATGAACCAACCGAACGTCACATGCACCAGATTGCCGAGGATTTCCAAATCCACGAGCTCATTACCGAAGACGCAGTTTCGGCGCATCAGCGGCCCAAGGTTGAGCGCTACGATTCACAGCTGTTCATGGTGGTCCGCTCCATCATCTACCGGGATCAAGACACGGTGAAAGATGCGCGCCAAATTATCGAGTCTGGTGAAGTGCAAATGCTGGTGGGGCCTAACTTCATCATCACGATCCGCCACCGCACCCGCCTTCCGGGCCTCGAATCGCGGCTCGACGATGCCGAGGAACTCGCGTCCTACGGTCCTATGGGTATCGCTTGGGCAATGTCGGACCACCTCGTCGACCACTATCTGCGTGTGGTTGATGTGTTGAGCACCGAGGTTGATGAGTTAGAGGAAGAAGTCTTTACGCCGAATTCCCGCATCGACATTCAAACGATTTACAACCTCAAACGCGAGATTTTGGAAATGCGCCACGCCATCGATCCTCTCGCGCCAGCGTTGAGGCAGTTAATCGCTGGTAACGAAGACATGATCGGCAAGCAGTTGCGCTCCTATTTCCGCGATGTGCTCGACCACGAAATGCAAGCAAAAGATCAAGTTGCCAGCTTCGATGAGCGGCTATCAGCGCTTATCGACGCCGGCGTGGCCATCATCAGCCTGCAACAAAACTCAGATATGCGCGCTATCTCCGCCTACGTGGGTATGGCCGCCGTCCCCACACTGATTGCGGGTGTGTACGGCATGAACTTCGACAATATGCCGGAGTTGCACACCGAACACGGCTATTTCGTGGTGGTAGCGCTCATGGTCTTCATCGTGTTGGGGCTGTGGGTGACCTTCAAGAAGATGGGCTGGCTGGATAAGTAATTATTCGGCGAACTTATCCTTCTTGGGCGCTTCTGCGGGTTTCTGCAACACCATGGTGCGCAGAGTTGCTCTGGAAACAAGCTTGCCCCGGTGATGCATGACGATTTCGATGAGTTGGCTCGATCGGCCCGCATGCACGAAGCGTGCCTCCAAATCGATCACGCCCGCTGATACTGAGGCGATGAAGTCGGCGTTGCAGTTCACACCGACCACCAAGTTGCCACCGGCGCGGGTGAGCCCGAGGATCGATCCTGCGGATTCCGCCAAAGAGGAATAAACACCCCCATTGACGATGCCAGCTGGCTGCAAATGTGCTCCTGAAACATGGAGTTCGGCCGCGACAAGGTCGGGAGTGACTTTGGTGAAGCGCATACCGAGGGTTTTCGTGAAACCCTCGGCGTCTTCGTTGAAGCGTTCAAGCTCCGCGATGCTGAGGCCCTCTGGCCCTAGGCTCGCTAATTGTTCAAACATGTCCGATTGGTTGCTCATGTGTCCAAATGTATCCGATTGCTTGGGATTGTGAAGGGCAAGTACTCGGGTATTGTGGGCAACTATGACTGATGGCAGCAAGAAAGCACAGATTGGCGTTGTTGGGCTGGCCGTGATGGGATCCAACCTGGCCCGCAATTTCGCCCGAAATGGACACACCGTCGCGGTGTATAACCGCAGCCAGGAAAAGACAGAGGCGCTGATCTCACAACACGGTGGCGAGGGTGACTTCATCCCCGCCGCCAGCATCGAGGAGTTCGTCGCTTCACTCGAGCGTCCGCGTCGCGCGATCATCATGGTGCAAGCGGGCACTGCCACCGATGCCGTGATTGGCCAGCTCGCCGATGCGATGGAGGAAGGCGACATCATCATCGACGGCGGCAACGCACTGTTTAGTGACACGATTCGTCGTGAAGCAGAAATTGCTGAACGCGGCCTGAACTTCGTGGGTGCCGGCATCTCCGGCGGCGAAGAGGGCGCGTTGAATGGTCCATCGATCATGCCCGGCGGCCCGCAATCCACCTGGGAGGCGCTTGGCCCTCTGTTGGAATCCGTAGCCGCGAAGGTGGACGGCACCCCCTGTGTAACCCACATCGGCCCCGACGGTGCTGGCCACTTTGTCAAGATGGTGCACAACGGCATCGAGTACGCGGACATGCAGGTAATCGGCGAAGCTTATCAACTCCTGCGTTATGCTGCGGGCTACTCCCCTGCCGAGCTCGCGCAGGTATTCCGCGACTGGAACCAGGGTGATCTCGATTCCTATCTCATCGAAATCACCTCCGAGGTCCTCGACCAGGTGGATGCGGAAACCGGCAAGCCGTTGGTAGACATCATCGTGGATCAGGCCGGGCAGAAAGGCACCGGCCGCTGGACGGTGAAAGCAGCACTGGATCTGGGCATTCCCGTGACCGGTATCGGCGAGGCGGTGTTCGCACGCGCGCTCTCGGGTTCTGCCGCACAGCGCGAGGCCACCGGAGCACTGCCTGCAGGCACACTGCAGACGCTTAAGGACTTGGGCGTGGATCGCGAGGCGTTCGTCGAGGACGTGCGCAAGGCACTGTATGCCTCCAAACTCATTGCATATGCTCAGGGGTTCGACGAGATCAAGGCCGGCTCCGAAGAATATGGCTGGAACGTAGACCCCCGCGATCTGGCCACCATCTGGCGCGGCGGCTGCATCATCCGTGCCAAATTCCTCAATCGCATCGTCGACGCCTACGACGCGGATCCCGAGTTGCCGTCCTTGCTGCTGGATCCCTATTTCACAGGTGAACTCGAGGAGCTTATCGACGCCTGGCGCCGCGTCGTCGTCATCGCCACGCAGGTGGGCCAACCGGTGCCGGTATTCGCCTCTTCTTTGAGCTACTACGATTCGTTGCGTTCCGAGCGTCTTCCCGCCGCCCTCATTCAAGGGCAACGCGATTTCTTCGGCGCGCACACCTATCGTCGTGTGGACAAGCCAGGTTCTTTCCACACGCTGTGGTCCGAAGATCGCTCCGAGGTCGAGGTTTAAGCTACACTTTCCCCGATGAGCTCTTTTCAAAGCCTTGGCTTGCCCGTGCCAATCGTTCACGAGTTGCAACGCCAAGGCATTTCTTCGCCTTTCCCCATCCAGGCCGCCGCGATCCCCTCGGCTCTCGAGGGCCGCGATGTACTTGGTCGTGGCCCCACAGGTTCCGGGAAGACCTTCACCTTTGGTCTGCCTATGATTGCACGCCTAGCGGGTGCAGCCTCGAGGCCTGGAAAGCCTCGGGGCTTAGTGCTGGTACCAACCCGAGAACTGGCGCTTCAAGTGCGCGAACGCTTGGAACCATTCGCGCAAGCCATGGGTTTACGCACCATCGAGGTATTCGGTGGTGTGAATATCAACCGTAACCTCACAATGCTTGCGGCGCCGGTGGATCTTCTCATAGCCACCCCCGGGCGTTTGCAGGACCTGATGGATCGCAAAGCTATCAGCCTGGAACACGTTGCCATCACCACCCTTGATGAGGCGGATCAGATGGCTGACATGGGCTTTTTGCCGCAGGTGCGTCGACTGCTCGATACAACGCCGAAGCATTGCCAAAGGCTCCTGTTTTCAGCCACGCTTGACGGGGACGTCGACAAGCTAGTGCAGCGATACATGCGTGATCCGCTCGTACACTCAACCGCCAAGGTAGAGCAAGCAGTGGACACGATGACGCACTACCAATTCCAGGCAGCCGATCGGGATGAGCGCAATCATCTCGTGCTCGAGATCGCTGGACGTCGTGGAAAAACTATCATGTTCATGCGCACAAAACACGCTGTGGACAGGCAAGTAAAGAAGATGCGTCGCCTGGGCATCAATGCCGCGGGCTTGCACGGAGACAAAGGGCAAAACACCAGGACCAAAGCCGTTTCAGCATTCACCTCCGGCGAAGTGCCCGTGCTGGTTGCTACGGATGTCGCGGCACGTGGCATTGACATCAGTGACGTGGATTTGGTGGTTCACATCGATCCCCCGAGCGAGCACAAGGCCTATCTCCACCGGGCTGGGCGCACGGCTCGCGCCGGCTCGACAGGGGTTGTGCTTACCCTTTGCACACCTGAGCAGCGCCGGGACGTGGATACCGTGCTCTCCAAGGCCGGTGTGAAGGCAACCGTTCTAAAGAATGCACAAGCGGTGAAGAGCCTGACTGGGGCGCGCAAGAGCAATGCGGACCCCTTGCCTCCCTTCGGTGCACAGCAAACGCAGCCCAAGGCCTCGCCACAGCGATCGCATCGCAAGCAAGCACCAGGGCGCCAAGGTTCCCGGAATGCACGTCAACAACGCCGAAAACCAAGGAGCAAATAGCGGTTCAACCCGCATCAATTGCGAATCATGGACGTAGTCATCAGCATTTTATCCCTGCTCGGCTTCATCGCCTTGACAGCGAGCACCGGACTTTTCGTGGCCATTGAATTTGCGCTCACCGGGCTTGAACGGTCCACCATCGAAAACGATGTGCAGCGCCGCGATGATCATCGTGCGAAAGCGGTGCAGCGCGATTTCCAAAATCTTTCATTTGTGCTCTCCGGCGCTCAGCTCGGCATCACCTTGACCACCTTGGCAACAGGCTTCCTTGCGGAGCCAATTCTGGCGAAGTTCTTCACACCTCTGTTGAGCTTGCTCGGGGTGCCGAGTGAAGCAACCACTCCGATCGCCTTGGTGGTGGCGCTATTGGTGGCCACCATGTTGTCCATGGTGTTCGGTGAGCTGGTTCCCAAGAACGTGGCGATTACGAATCCTCTTGCCACCGCCCGCACCGTGGTGACACCGGTGCATGCATTCAATTCGGTGTTCCGCGGCTTCATTCATTTGTTGAACAAGGCCGCCAACTTCACGGTGCGAAGGCTGGGCATCGAGCCAGCCGATGAATTGGCGAGTGCGCGTTCTGCCCAGGAGCTCACCGCTTTGGTGCGCAACTCGGCAGAAAGTGGAGATTTGGACGAAAACACCGCGCTCGTGCTCGACCGTTCGCTCAAATTTGGCGAAACCACCGCCGGAGAGCTCATGACACCTCGATCCACGGTGGATGCACTATCCGCAGAGGACACGGTGCAAGACCTCATCTCAATGGCGATCGAAACTGGACACTCCAGATTTCCGGTTATCCGCGGTGATCTGGATGACACCATCGGCGTGGTCACCTACAAAGACGCGTTTCTTGTCCCGGAGGATCAGCGCCACAGCACCATCATGGCGGATCTGGCTCGCCCGGTGCCGCTGGTTCCCGAAAGCCTTGACGGCGATGCCGTCTTGGATGAAGTTCGTCGTGCGGGTTCTCAGGTAATACTCGTTGCCGATGAGTACGGCGGAACTGCGGGACTCATCACAATTGAGGACTGCGTAGAAGAGATCCTCGGCGAGGTCTACGACGAGCACGATGACGCCGAAGCCGAGCGCGATTTCCAGCGATTCGGCGCGAATTGGCAGGTTGCGGGATTGGTTCGTTTGGATGAATTGGCCGAGAAAGTTGGGTACATCGGCCCCGACGGACCTTATGAAACGCTGGGAGGTCTCGTGATGGCGACGCTTGGCCGAATTCCCCGTCTGGGAGACGAACTGGTTCTTCCAGAAAGCGACAACCCCATGCTGGCGGAGTTCGAGTCTGGATACAGGGGACGCTGGATGGCGAAGGTCACGCTCATGGAAGAACGTCGCGTTGAAAGCGTCATCCTCTCCCCCATTTCTGAGGAAGAGGCCGCGACCATGCTTGAGGCTGTTGAGCCGACGAAGGGAGCACAGCGATGAATTTCTTCATCACCGTCCTCATGATTATCGCATTGCTACTGGCGAACGCCTTCTTCGTCGCAGCCGAATTTGCACTGATTTCCTCACGCCGAGACCGCATCGAAAATCTCATCGCCCAGCACCGCCGGGGTGCCAAGCGCGTCTTGCACGCCATTGAAAATCTTTCGATCATGCTGGCAGCATGCCAGTTGGGCATCACGATCTGCTCGTTGATCTTGGGTAAAGTGGCTGAACCAGCTATCGCTCATTTCATTGAAGAGCCCTTCCACGCTGCGGGTTTGCCGGAGAAACTCCTGCATCCGATTTCCTTCGTCATCGCGCTCGGCGTAATTACGTTCTTGCATATTCTTTTTGGCGAAATGGTGCCGAAAAATATCGCACTCGCAGGCCCAGAAACCCTCGCGTTGTGGCTGACTCCGACATTGTTGGTGTTCATGCACGTCACTCGCCCATTGATTGCCTTCCTAAATTGGGTTGCTCGCATCACCCTGCGCTGTTTTGGTATTGAGCAAAAAGATGAATTGGACGCCGGGGTTGATCCAGAGCAGCTCGCCTCCATGATCTCCGAATCTCGCTCGGAGGGCTTCCTGGACGCTCAAGAACACTCTCGCTTGTCCAAAGCGCTGCAGGTGGAGGATCGTTCTGTCACTGAAATTCTCATCCCTTTGGAGCAGGTGCGTACTGTTGCGTTTGGCAAGCGGGGACCGTTGCTGAGCGAGGTCGAACAGGCCGTCGCCGAAACTGGTTTTTCCCGCTTCCCCGTCACCGCCGCCGATGGGGCGTTCCTTGGCTACGTGCACATCAAGGATCTGCTTGATCGCTTCGAGGCAGACAATCCCGACGCCATCATTCACCGTGCCGAGATCAGGCCGCTCACCATCGTCCATGCTGGCGGAACGCTTGACGAGGCTTTGCAGTTGATGCACAAAAAGTCGGCTCATATGGCTCAGGTGCGCGATCGAGGCGAATTGCTCGGCGTGATCACCTTGGAGGACTTGATCGAGGAATACCTTGGCACCTTCGCCGATTGGACCCACGAACAACGCTCTTAATCCTCCACATCGGCGCTGCTTCGGCATAAGCTAGCAGCGTGAACGTTTGTGGAAAGGTGTGATCATGGGTCAACATTCGCTGGGAACTCCAAACTATCGGCTCAGCAAGGAGCTCATTGCCGGGGTGACGGTAGTCGTGCTTGTTGTGGCGGCAGTGTTGCTTTGGTCCAACCAGCGCCTGCGCTCGGATGAAGAACATTCGGCTCGAGGATGCATCGAAGGCGAGCTCACCGTCCCCATCGCGGTTCATGGGAAAATGAATGCGGCGGGAATCGTCGATAAGCTGTCTCAGCAACAGGCGATCGTCAGGGATTATTGTGTCAAGCCCAAGCTTGTCGACGACCCAGCGCAAGCAGCAGTACTGCTTTCAGCGGAGACAGAGCGCACCATCCGAGATGTGTTGGATCGTTCGCAGCGCACCCCTGCAAGCAATACTTGGCCGATCATTGCTGCTCCGGCCGTCGGGGTGGCAACAAGAGCTGATGGTGCCGGTGATGTGCGTTACCCCACCTCCCCCGATGCCGTTGCCTCCGCAATCCTGGCTTTTGACGAACTTGGCAACGCTGACGCAACCTACCAGCTTCTTGAGCGCGAGCGCGGGGTCGATCTGGAACAGGCTGAATCCGAAAGCGACGCGATCGTCTTAAGCGATGGCACCGAGCCAGAAGGATGGGAATTTGTCGCCCATGATTCATTGCGTATGCCGATCCACGCCGTGGTACTCAACAGCAACGATCAAGCGAATGAAGAGCAGCAACGTGCTGCAGACACGCTCGTGAAAACTGCGGAAATCGATGACGCCCCCACACTTCAGCCAGAGGTAACAGAGCTGCTGGACGCTTTTGGATCCAAGCTGCAAACTACCTCCAGAAGTAACGACACCCTCTTCGTACTCGACACCTCGGCTAATACCGAAGCATGGACGCAGCAGGCCAAAGCGGCGATCAGCGAGACGGTTCAGGCCTTAGCGCCCGATCACGATGCAGCCTTGGTGAACTATTCCTCCCCGCTGAGTCCCGGTGTTTCGAAGGGATGGCGTGACAATGTCGGCTTTGACGAAGACACATCGATCAGCCAAGCACTCGCGAATCTTGGCACCGGAGGTCAACCGCAGACGCGGGAAGCAATTGAACATGCTGTCGGCGTTGCACGCGAACACGGCGGGCAAAGCAACATCATTGTGATCACCTCGGGCACAAGCGACGCAGATGAAAATCAAAACCTCAACGATCTGCTCGCCCGTGCCGCCCAGGACGGTATCCATGTCAGCGTTCTACACGTCGGCCAAACGGACGTAGATCAACAGTTACGTGAAGCCGTAGAGGGCAACGGCGGCTTCTTCGAGGTGATTGAAGACCCGACAAACCTATCCATGCAAGTGGAACGTTTCGCAGGCTTGGCTTAAAGCAAGCGGAGGCCGCCCCGGAATGATCATCCAAGGGCGGCCTTCACCTTGCTCGGTTACTTCTCGCTTACTTCCCAGTTGTAGGTGCGCTCAACAGCACGATTCCACTCGCGGTAGAGCTCGTCTACCTTCTCGGATTCCATCTCCGGCTCCCACACCTTTGCCGCCGTAGTTTGCTGCTGGAGTGCCTGAAGGTTCTCCCAGAAGCCAACGGAAAGGCCCGCGGCATATGCGGCACCGGTGGCGGTGGTTTCAATGTTCTTGGGGCGCTGCACATTCGTGCCCAAAACATCAGCCTGGAACTGCATGAGCAGCTCATTCATGGTCATGCCGCCATCAACGCGCAGGTCAGTTAGCTCAACGCCGGAGTCGGCCACCATGGCGTCGACAAGCTCCCTAGTCTGGTAGGCAGTTGCCTCCAAAACCGCGCGGGCAATGTGCTTGCGGTTGACGAAGCGGGTCAGGCCAACGATGACACCGCGTGCATCCGGGCGCCAGCGGGGAGCGAACAGTCCGGAGAAAGCCGGGACGATGTACACGCCGCCGTTATCTTGCACTTCGCGTGCCAAGTTTTCGATGCTGGGCGCATTGGGGATGAGCTGTAGGTTGTCGCGTAGCCACTGCACCAACGCTCCACCCATAGCCACAGAGCCTTCGAGGGCGTACACGGGCTTTTCGTTTTCCAACTGATAGCACACGGTGGTGATCAAGCCATGATCGGACCACTTGGGCTTGTTGCCGGTATTCAACAGGAGGAACAGGCCCGTGCCGTAGGTGTTCTTCGCGTCGCCAGCCCTGAAGCAGCCTTGGCCGAACATGGCGGCCTGCTGGTCACCCAAAATAGCGCGGATGGGAACGCCCGCAAGAGAGCCGCGCTCACGCACCTGGCGGAAATCACCCACGGAGGGCTTGATTTCCGGAAGCATGGACATCGGGATTCCCATCGCTTCGCAGAGATCCTCGTCCCACTGGAGAGTCTCTAAATCCATTAGCAAAGTACGGGAGGCATTCGTGACGTCGGTGGCGTGCACTGCTGGTTCGCCCTCATCACCTTCAGCACCGCCAGTAAGGTTCCACAGCAGCCAGGTGTCGATGGTGCCGAATAGTAGATCGCCGGCTTCTGCACGTTCACGGGCGCCCTCGACGTTATCGAGTATCCACTTTACCTTCGGGCCGGCAGGATAGGAGTTGATGCGCATGCCGGTCTTCTTACGCCAGCGATCCGGGCCCTCATCGCCCGCGAGTTCTTCGCAGATCTCGCTGGTACGGGTGTCCTGCCACACGATGGCGTTGTAGACGGGCTCGCCGGTGTTCTTGTCCCACACCACGGTGGTTTCACGCTGGTTGGTGATACCGACAGCGAGGATGTCCTCGCGGGCGACATCGCTTTCAGCCAATGCGCGGCCTACAGCGCGACGGGTGTTGTCCCAGATCTCCATCGGATCATGCTCCACCCAACCCTTTTGTGGATAGTGCTGCTCGTGCTCGTACTGGCCTACAGCCACTTGGTTTGCATCGTGGTCAAAGATGATGCAACGGGTGGAGGTGGTGCCTTGGTCGATGGCCGCCACGTACTTGGTGTTGCCCATGAGGTGAGCTCCTTTCTAGGAAGCGAATATTTGGGTTGTCTTAGACCAGAACGTTTGCAAGAACGCCGGTGAATACTGCTGCAAGCATCGGTGCCACGATCGGTACCCACGCATAGCCCCAGTTTGCGCTGCCCTTGTCCTTAATAGGCAGGACGAAGGCATAAGCCAAGCGAGGACCGAGGTCACGAGCTGGGTTGATGGCATAGCCCGTAGGCGATCCCAGCGACATACCAACTGCCACCACAACGAACGCTACGGCAAAGTACTTCAGATTGCTGATTTCGCCACCGGTGGGCGCAAAGGCAATCCAAGCCAGGAGCACGAAGGTTCCGATGAATTCTGTCACCGCATTCCAGCCATTTTTCGGGTGTGCTGGGCCGGTGAAGAAGATACCGCCGGTGGATTGGTTCGCGTGGGTGACGTTGCCGTCTTCGTCGTAGTTGTTGGCGTCGAAAAGCTGCTTGAATGCAGCCCAGCACAGCACGGCGCCGAAGAAGGCACCTACGATTTGGCCCGCCATGTACCAGGGCACGAGCGACCATTGCAGACCGCCGCGAACGGCAACCATCAGAGTTACCGCAGGGTTGAGGTGACCGCCGGAAATGTCGGCGACGGAAGCGCCAACAAAGACGGCCATGCCCCAGCCGAAGGCGATGAGGAGCCATCCGGTATTACGACCACCGGAGGTGCGCAGGGCATTGAGCGCGCAAACGCCATTGCCCAGCAACAGCAGGAGCATCGTGCCGAGGAACTCCCAGCCAAATGCCTGTGCAGCA
The DNA here is from genome assembly GCF_003813985.1 of Corynebacterium gerontici. Taxonomy (NCBI): domain Bacteria; kingdom Bacillati; phylum Actinomycetota; class Actinomycetes; order Mycobacteriales; family Corynebacteriaceae; genus Corynebacterium; species Corynebacterium gerontici. The sequence continues at coordinate 1,124,025 of NZ_CP033897.1, read as the reverse complement.
GTAATGTCCATTAGAGATCGATTCCCTTCTCAATGTTGGAGCGGGTGTCGCCTACTGCGACCATCAATTCGTTAGCAGCGTCGTCAGTGAGTTCACGCTCGGCGGCGAGTTCCGCTTCAACGCGCTTCTCAAAGGTGCTGAGTTCTTCTTCGCGAGTTGCGTCGTCCCAACCCAACAGGGGGGCAATGAACTCCGCGACGGCCGGGGCTGCTTTGACTCCGCGGTCGTCATATTCCATGGCGACGCGCAGGCGGCGGTTCAGCACGTCCTCTAGGTGCAATGCACCCTCGTGGGTGACTGCGTAGCGAACTTCAGCCCAGATGTAGCCCTCGGCGCCGTCGATCGGATTGAGCAAGGATGCGTCTTCCTTGGCGGGGGCCAGCACCTCCGAATAGAGGGAGCCATAGCGGCCAAGGAGGTGCTCAATGGTGGTAGCTGGCAAATCGTTGCGGCGAGCGATAGCCGAGATCTGGTTGGCCAGTGCGTGGTAGCCATCTGCGCCCAAGATCGGTGTCTGATCAGTGATGGACTCCGGAACCTGCTTCGGCACATCCTTGATGGCGAGATCCACTGCGTCCTTACCGATGACACGGTAGGTGGTGTATTTGCCGCCAGCGACGGACACGAGGCCGGGGCAAACGTGTGCCACAGCGTGGTTGCGGGAGAGGTTCGAGGTGGAATCGGAGCTGCCTTCCAACAGCGGACGAAGACCGGAGTACACACCAACGATGTCCTGATGCGTGATCTGGTGCTTCACGCGGCGGTTGAGCTGATCCAGGATGTAGTCGATGTCTGCGCGCGTTGGGGCTGGGTCCGGGCGCCCGAGCTTGTAGTCGGTGTCAGTGGTGCCAACGATCCAGTACTCGCCCCAGGGAATCACGAAGAGCACCGACTTTTCGGTGACGAAGCACAGCGCAGCGTCGCATTCCAGGCGATCCTTCGGGATGACGATGTGAACGCCCTTGGAAGCATGGACGGAGAACTTGCCTTTGGCGCCAGCGAGCTTCTCAATTTCGTTGTTCCACACACCAGTGGCGTTGATGAAGACGGAGCCGCGGACCTTGGTTTCCTCACCAGTCTCAGTATCGCGAACCGTGGCGGCCACTACCCTATTGCCGTCCTTTTCAAAACCGACGACTTGAGTGGAGGTGCGAATGTCAGCGCCGTATTCCGCTGCTGTGCGCAGCACGGTCATGGTGTGACGAGCATCGTCAACGAGGGTGTCGTAGTAGCGCACACCGCCTACGACGGCGTCATCGTTGAGGCCCGGTGCCATCTTGAGAACGCCCTTACGGGTGTAGTGCTTCTGCATGGGTACGCTCTTGGCACCACCCATGAGGTCGTACAAGGTGAACCCGCCGAACATCATGACACGCTCCCACATCCGGTGGGTGAGCGGGAAGATGAACTTCAGCGGCTTGACCAAGTGCGGCGCGAGCGTTGACATGTTGAGTTCACGTTCGCGGAGGGATTCTGCGACGAGGCGGAAGTCCAGCATTGCGAGGTAGCGGAGCCCACCGTGGAACATCTTCGACGAGCGCGAGGAGGTGCCTGCTGCAAAGTCGCGAGTTTCAATAACAGCGACGCTCAGACCACGGGTAGCGGCGTCGAGCGCGGCACCGGCGCCGACGGAACCGCCACCGATTACCACCACGTCATAATGCTTGTGAGCGAAGCCTTCCCACACCTTGGAGAAGTATTCGGGATTGAGTGGATGTTTGGTTGTGGAAGCCATGATATGACCCTTTCCCCGGCCAACCACGGGTTTTTGTGGCTTTTCGACGCCCTCCGCGGCCTTCCGGATCCTGTTTTCCTAGTGCATCCTGGCAAGACACCCTAGAGTTCGGTGCACACAGCGCAATTTCTTACGCCATGCGTAATGACGAGTTCGATGCTACTCAACCTTTACAGATTTTTCCTTGGTGTCATGCTGTCGGTGCCAGTGACAGGCACAAAGTGAGGCGAAAAGTCCTGCACAGCCGGTTAGCTGAGCAATAGACAGCCTTACAATGTGACTGCTTTCACTTTACATGTCAGAGGTCAGATGGCAAAAATACCCCCACTTTTACCCCCAAATAAAACAACCCCCACATCGCCATTGGCGAATGTGAGGGAATTGTATGGCATCACGCCTTAAGAAGAGCGACGCATCCTGCGCGCGGCGAGCTCGTCCACGCCGATCACGTTGTCGGGCTCAGCATCTTGATCGATGCGCTCGGAGGGGAATGAATCGATAGTCCCGGTGAGCTCCTTCATAATGCCCGGGAGTGCGATACCGAACACGCCCTGTCCGCCACCAAGGAGGTCGATCACTTCCTCATTCGATCGGCATTCATACACGGTCACGCCATCGGAGACCAGGGTGATTTTCGCAAGATCATCGACGCCATGATCGCGGAGCTTTTCCACGGCCAGGCGGATGTTTTGCAATGAAATGCCCGTATCGAGTAGGCGCTTCACAATCTTGAGCACGAGAATATCGCGGAAGGAGTACAGTCGCTGCGAGCCGGATCCATGAGCATTGCGAATGCTGGGCTGAACCAAGTCGGTGCGCGCCCAGTAGTCCAGCTGACGGTACGTGATGCCTGCGACCTGGCAAGCAATTGGCACACGGTAGCCCACTTCTTGATCCGGCCCCATATCAAATAGTGCGCCTTGCACAGCCTTGGTGTGATCGTCGCTCACGGTTACTCCCTTTGAATTCACAAGCGCCTTACAGCGATGTAACGATTTTCTCTTAACAAACCCTAGGGCACAAGAGAAGCGCCACATGCGCGACACGCCGTAACTTAAACCTCAACTTGAAGCTTAGACTTACAACTACACCATTGTCATCTTAATTCACAGGAATAAACTTCAGTCACATGAGTTTTAGTTAGCACCGATAAAACGCTAGTCATCCTCACCGTCTTGGAAAAGATCAGACTCCTTCATACCCATCTGCTCCATAAACGCCGCAAAGTCAGCGTCAGCTGCCTCGTCTCCAGACGCGGACTCGCGTTGCAGATCCCCTTCGAGATCCAAATGTTCCGGCGTCTCAATACCGAAGTACTCAAGAAACTCTTGAGGAGCTACCTTGACTGAGGCATCCGCAAGCACCTGTTCGTGCACTTCGATGCCGACACCCGAACTTTGAGCTAGGGGCAGCAACTGCGACGGTTTACAGTCCACCTGCCCAAGAGCCCGAAGCTGCAGCGAGCAGTGATAAACCCCCTGATAAACACTATCAATCCTTAGCGCTTCAATCTCGGCGCCAGTTGTTTCGATAATGCCCTGCAGCACATCTGTGTCGCTGGGGCGACGGGCCATGCGCCCTTCCTCGATCGCTTCGAGAGCCTCGACACCGGGCTCCGGAAGCCATATCGGGAGGACGCGTTGATGAGCTGCGTCGAAAAGCAAAGTGCACGGCACCATCTCCGGGGAGATTACTGCCACGCCGATGTACGTGACCTCACGGTAGCTCATCAAAAATCCTTGATTGGAGTTGTTTAGGAAAGTTCTTCTCGCAGTAACGCCTTCAGCAGACTGGCGTGCATGGACACTACCAATGCGCTCATCTCTTGGGAGAGTTCCTCCGCACGTTCACGAGTCTGCCCACCCTGCGCCTTCGCCATCGGAGCCGTTGCGCGTGCGATGAGATCAGCCTGTCGTGCGGCGGCGTTGCGGAGCGACTTCAAGTGACGCTCGTCTACGCCAAATTGCATCAGGGAGGCCGCAAACGCGGCGATTTGCACGTCGTCGGCAGTGAAGTAGCCTGAGTGATCGCTGTGCAACACACCAGCTTTGACGAACTCCAGAACCTGCTCAACGTCAACGCCCGCGCGCTCGGCAACGTCTGCGTCGGTTAAACGCGTTAGCGTTGGAGCGCGGAATTTCTCCGCAGCAATGAGCGGTTCGCTCGTTCCAGAACGTGTGATTGGCGTGACCGCACCGGAATCCATGGCATCGAGTTGCTCACGAATCACCTTTAGCGGCAGATAGTGATCACGCTGCGTGGTCAGGATATAGCGGAGACGGTCAACGTCCGCCTCTTTGAAGCGACGGTAACCCGAGGGCGTGCGTTCTGGGCTGATGAGCCCTTCAGATTCCAAGAAACGAATCTTGGACAACGTTACGTCTGGGAACTCCGTTTTCAGCGTCTCAAGCACTACACCGATCGACATGTTTTTCTTCGGCTTCGCAGTGACTTGCGTCTGGGCAGCGGAGGTGCTGCGTTGTTCAACGGCGCTCATGCGGATAAACGTACTTCCTCTTGCTCTCGGCCACCGCTCAGGGGGGCTGGAATGTTGGTGAGACTGTCCACCCCTTCACGGGGTGTGGGTTGTGAAGTTACTTCGACCCCTCGATGAAAACCAAGCGGAACTTGCCAATCTGCACTTCGTCGCCGCTGGACAAAGTTTCGGAGTTCTTGGGCTCACGATTGACGTAGGTGCCGTTCAGGCTTCCCACGTCGACAACCTCGAAGTCACCATCTTTCATGCGAAACTCAGCATGGCGACGCGATACCGTGACGTCATCGAGGAAAATATCGCTTTCGGGATGGCGACCAGCCGTGGTGGTTTCGCGGTCTAGAAGGAAACGAGCGCCCGCGTTCGGTCCACGCTTGACCACCAACATGCCTGCCCCTGCAGGAGGGGTGATATCCGCGCCAGCCTTGGACGTGGCATTAGCCCCGGACTCCATCTCCTTCAGCAGGTCGGCCCTGAAAACCGATGTGGTCTCGGCCTGCCCCTCGGGAGTACCAGTGTGCTCGCTCATTCCTTTTCAACCTCCGAGTTCGCGCTTGAACAAACCCGCAGGCGCAATCAGCGCCCGCAGGACTATGAATGCTTTCATCATAGCGGCAAGTTACGTTCCGTGAACCCATAGACCGTAAAGCACATCAGGATCAGCAGGCCACGGCACGAAAATTGCCCATTCCGCCGGAGCGCGCTCAAAGCGCAGAAGTAAGGCGCTTCTGGAGGATGCCCTATCGGAAAATCGCACCGATGCCTTGGATAACGCTGTTGCCACTCCCACTCAAGGGATTATCGCTAACCATGTATGTCCAGGTAGCACTAGGCCTTGGCAACCCTGAAGCTTCCAAGCGTGCACCTTGGGCATCAATCACGACAGTGTCGAAAGCCGCCATGGCGTCGCTCATCGCGTTGTTTGCAAGCTCCTTGAACTCACGCACCGCAATTCGGTGAAATTCATCGATCGGCGTTTCTCGAGCAATCGCTCGCAAATGGATCGACTCACGGACGTCATCCATGAGTGCAAGATGCTCGCTCCAGCCTTGATCCAAAAAGTAGAGAACGATCTCGCGGCAAGCTTGAAGCACATGAGCTTCGCCGTACTCCTCCACGAGCGCCCGAGCCTTCTCAGGATTATGATCCCGGCACATCCCTAATGCCGCATCGCTATCGAGCAGTTTCGCTCGACGTTCGTCGATGATAACGCGCTGATCAGCCAGCAGTTTGTTGTACTTCCAGGTTTGCGAGTGGATTTCCAGCAACTGCCCTTCGGTGACGCGCTGGCAGTGCTCGATGAAGTCTCGTACGCGTTTGTCCTCGATGCGCCCGTCCGCCTGAGGATTCGCTGTGACAGACTCACCTGCGCCCCCAACTGTCACCACGTCATCTTCAAGGCTGACAAAGAATACAGAGCTTCCAGGGTCACCTTGCCGGCCAGCACGTCCGCGTAATTGCTGATCCAGGCGTTTGCTGCGATGCAAACTTGTGCCGATGACGGCGAGGCCACCCAGCGCAAGCACCTGCTCGCGATCGGCCTCCGAGGTGCCACCCAGTTTGATGTCGGTGCCTCGCCCAGCCATTTGGGTGGACACGGTAACTCGACCAACGTCACCAGCTTCGGCAATAATCTTGGCTTCTTCCTCGTCGTTCTTGGCGTTTAACACGCTGACCTGCACGCCGAGTTCTTGCAAACGATTTGCCAGCAGCTCCGACTCCGAAACGTCTTGGGTTCCCACAAGCACGGGGCGGCCTCGCTCGTGCATCAGCGCAATCTCTTCAACTATCGCCTCATACTTGTCGGCTGCAGTCGCGTAAATGCGGTGCGCCTCATCGAAACGTTGGTTTTCCTGATTGCGGGGAATCACTGAAACTCTTAAGTTATAAAACTGGCGGAGCTGATCGGTCGCTTCTACAGCGGTGCCGGTCATGCCACAAACCTGCGGATACCTGCCCATCAGTGCCTGCAGCGTGATGGTGTCCAAAATTCGGCCACCCTCAGTAACGGCGAGTCCTTCCTTGGCTTCTACGGCTGCTTGCACGCCATCGGGCCAGCGCTGCAGTTCAGCCACACGGCCCTTGGCGGTGTCGATGAGCGCCACCTTGCCGTCGCGGACGATGTAGTGAACGTCGCGTGTCAGCATTGCTCGAGCATGTAGCGCCAGGTTTACCTGCACGAGGGTCGTTCCCACATGCGGTTCGGCGTAGAGCGAATCGATGCCAAGCATCTGCTCCACTTTTCGCGCACCTTGGTCAGTGAGGAACGCGTTTCGTTGATCGCTGTCAATGGCGAAGTGCGTGTCTTCTTTCAGTTTGCTCACCACGTCGGTGATTCGGCCCGATGGCGCGGCACCGGGCTCATTACCGGCGAGCACCAGAGGCACCAGGGCTTCGTCGACAAGTACGGAGTCGGCTTCGTCGACAAGCGCAATATCCGCTCCTTGCTGCACCGCCTGATCCCTGGAAGTGATGAGTTGGTCACGCAGTACATCGAAACCAATTTCACTCACCGGCGCATAGACGACATCGCAGCCATAAGCTTTTCGACGCTCCCCCGCAGTCATCGATTCCTCAATGTGTGCGACACTCAAACCGAAGAACTCAACCAGGGGCGACATCCATGCAGCATCTCGACGCGCCAAGTATTCATTGACCGTGACGCAATGAACTGATTTCCCCATCAGCCCAAAACCGGTGGCAGCCATTGCACCGACGAGGGTTTTACCTTCACCAGTGTCCATCTGGATCACGTCGCCTTCGAGCAAACGAAGCACGGCTTGAGTTTGAACCTCGAAGGGAGAAAGTCCAAGGGCGCGACGCGACGCCTCGGCGAGCACCGCAAGGAAACGTGCAGGATCGTTCATATGGCCTTGTGCAACAGCGCGCGTAGCATGATCGCGCAACTCGGCATCACTCAGCGCTGCAACTTCACTGTGGAGTGCCGACGATTGAGCAACCACCTGCTTGCTTCGCTTTTGATTACGCCCGGATTTTCCACCCATTGCGTCCCAAAACCAGCCGAAACCTGCCACTACCAATCCTCTTTCCTGGATGCACGAAAACGATGCCGCGCCGCCACCGGGGTGAGCTACGTTGCATACTCGCTCCAGCTTAACCAACGCGACATGAATGCAGTGTTACTCCCGGGGTAGTTCTCACTTAAGCTGGGGTGCGTTTATTGCAATCTCATTTTCGAACTGCACCATCAAGGAGCGTTGCGCTTTCATGCATTCACAGAGCGTAAAGGTGCCCTCTTCCAAGGGCTATCAACTTGCCGCCACCATCGACTTCCCCGATTCCAAGCCGCAGGCTTTCGCCATCTTCGCGCACTGCTTCACCGGCTCACGCTTCACGCCGGCCGCGTCCAGAGTGAGCAAAACGCTGGCCGATTTGGGTATCGCGTGCTTGCGCTTTGATTTCCCTGGCCTGGGCCAATCGGAGGGCAATTTCCACGAGACGAGTTTCAGCGAGAATGTCGAAGACATCAAGGCAGTCAATGATTGGCTCACCGAACACTATGAGGCTCCCCAACTGCTCATCGGCCACTCCCTGGGCGGTGCGGCTTCGCTGAAGGCTGCGACCCAATTGAAGAATCTCAGGGGCGTCGCCACCATCGGTGCACCTTTCGATCCAGCTCACGCGGTGTTGCACTTTGCCGATCGCATTGGAGAAGTCGACGAAAATGGGGCGGTGACGCTGACCCTTGGCGGGCGAGAAATCACCATTTCCCGCGAGTTCCTTGAGGATTTAGCGGAGACCAATCCCGAGACATACCTGCCCAAGCTGCGCAAGCCGCTGCTGATCCTGCATTCACCCATCGACACCACGGTAGGTGTTGAAAATGCGCAGTTGATCTTCCAGCTCACCCGCTATCCCAAATCGTTGGTCACACTGCACAAGGCGGATCACCTTGTTACTCGTCAAGGCGCTGCCCAAACCGCCGCGCGCCAGATCCGCACATGGTTCGAGCAGTACATCGTTGCAGCTTCCGATGGCGATCAAGTAGATACGATTCCCGAAGGCGTAGCGATTGCTCATTCCATCAAGGCTGGCAAGTACGCGGATTTGGTGCGCACCGGCACCCACACCTTCACTACTGACCGGGAGAAAGCCAATGGTGGCAAGAATCTTGGCTACTCCCCCACGCAGATGATTATCTCTGCGATTGCTTCAGCGACTTCACAGGCAGTGCGCATCGCGGCCAAGGAATCGCGGATCGCGCTCGACGATGTTGAGGTGACTGTCACCCGCGCGCTGGCCTCGGACGACGAGCTCCACCTGCGCCGTACTATCGCAATCGAAGGCGAGTTGAGCCACGAGGAGCGCGAGGAACTCAAAGCTGCGGTGGCCCAAAGTGGCATTGATCATCTCTTCGGCCCGAACGTTCACATCGAGGACGAGTAATGGGCACGCCATGCCCCTGCGGAACCGGCATCTCCTACGAAACCTGCTGCGGCAAGTTCCACCGGGGTGAGGCCGACGCGGCCACCGCCGAGCAGCTCATGCGATCGCGCTTTAGCGCCTTTGCGGTGGGCGACGCACAGTATTTGCTCCGCACCTGGGATCCGAGCACCGCGCCCACCAAGCTAGCGTTCGATCCCGGTGTTCAATACCGCAGCCTGCAAGTTCTAGGCACCAAGCGTGGCGGCCCCTTTGACCAGTTCGGGGAAGTAGAGTTCCTAGCCACATTGCTTTTCGACGGCCACGTGTCCCAACAGCGTGAGCGCAGCTTCTTCAAACGCGTTGACCGCAAGTGGGTCTACAGCACCGGAATTGTGGACTAAAACCCTTGCTGAACTGGCGATTGGTGTGAGGAACGTACGTCGTTGTAACCTATAGCAGTTGCCGAGAGCAACGGCGGACTGTGGCGCAGCTTGGTAGCGCACTTGACTGGGGGTCAAGGGGTCGCAGGTTCAAATCCTGTCAGTCCGACCAATAACCAGGAGCCAGAAGGCGTTTCGCCTTCTGGCTCCTGGCGTTTTCGGATCTCCGCTGCTGAGGTCGATGGGACCCCATGGTAGTTGGGAAGGCGCGGCGTGTGAGCAACGTGGGCGTCGAAAAGCTATGCCTTACTCGCCCACCATGTTTTCATGACGTTTGAGGCATCCTCGACCTTCATTTGTGGCAGGTAGCACTGGGTGACGGCAAGGCCGATGGATGGCAAAGCAAGTTCATCGTTATAACAGAGATACCAACCTTGGTGCTCTGGGTGGAACTTGTTTTTGGAAAACGCCAGCGAGCGGAATCCGTAGAGCGGCTCAATCATCTCACCGACAAGGTTGAGCAACTGCCCAAGCGCGTCGGTTGAATCCCCAGCTTGTTTCGAGGGGGCCAAGGGCGCGCCGGAAAGCGAAATCCAGGAGCAGCCAGCCTCCTTTGCGCGCACGGTTGCTTCGGCCAGCAGGAATTCGATCACGGGGCGGAAGCCTCGGGCGTTTCTACGCATGAAATCAAGAGTGAAACCCACCAGGTGCCCCTGCTCATATACCGGCAACCAACTCGTCACTCCGTGCAGCGTGCCTTCGTCATCTACGGCGAGCAGGAGCATCGTACCTTCAACACGGAGTTCTTCTAAGGTTCCCAGCGTAAAACCCATTTCGGGGAGCGCCTTTTCGGCCACCCAAGCCTCCGAAAGCTCCTCCACTTTGCGCTGAAGCTCGGGGCCGATTTCCTCCCATGATCCCCACACCGTGCTCACACCTTCTTTCCCTGCACGATTGCGGGCGGTGCGGATGTTTTGGAACTTTTTGCCCTTAAACTCAGTGTTTTCACAATTCATGATGGATTCCTCCGCAACATGCAGACGTTTGAATCCATCGGCGTCGAGTTCCAGCGCAAATTCTTCGCGAACCGAATACCAGGCCACTTGCCAGCCCTGCTGATGTGCAAAAAGGGCGAAGGCCCGTGCAAGTTGAAGGCGATGTTGCTCAGGCGCTGGTGCTAACTCATGGCCGTGCGCCTCCTCGGATTCCTCCAGCGCTGGCAGCGGTCCACACACCGGCTCCCCCACCGTGACAGCGATACCTTTTCGCACCTGATAAGCCACCGCGCCCGGGACACTGGGATCATCGGAGAACCAGTAGCGGTTGTTTTGCCACAGCGTCATCCATGAAAGATGGTCGCCGCTGCCCTCCTCCAACATTGCAAGCATACGGCGGCGCCCCTGCGCGCTGGCAGCATCCGGGACAGTGCTGATGAGCTGCCATGTGGCAATCGCCAGCCCGAACCAGAACAAGTTGGCAGCCCACAGCGAAATGACGGTGGCGCGGTGTCCCATAACCCGAGTCGGCGAATCCCCCATCCACCCAGAGCTCAACGGCACAAAATGCTCCGGAAGCTTTGAAATGGCATGGCCAAAAGCAGTTGAAAACGCGGTATCGGGCGTGGCAACTAGGAATGCCACCACGACAAATGTTGCACTGACCAGGCCTAACGCGGCCACTTTGATCCAAAACGCGCGCCATCCTCGCTTGTCGACGTCCACGAAGAACCATCGGCGGGTAACAAGCAACAAGACAATGCTTGCCAGCCACGGCACGAGCAACCAGAACACGTTGAGGCCAAGCACCGTTGCGTCATCGATGTCCGCTGAGAATGATTCGAGCTGCAGCAGCAAAATTGCGATCGTGCCTATTTGCAATGCCAGCGACATCCACCACGCGACCCTCCGACCCTTCGCAAGACCGAAGGAAAGCACGGCCTGGAGCATCAGAGGCACCAAGGCCGCCACCATGGCCGCTACTGCATTGTCACTGGCGGCTTGGATAGCTTCGTGGCAGGCCTGGATTTCACCGCCTTGCACGCAGGAGCGTTCTAGGTATTGCTGGACGAGCGCCGGAGTCCACATCATCGAAGACACCAAGGTGAGCGGGCTATGCCCATCTGGGCTCATCGCCACAATCGCTGGGCCTAGTGCTACGCCAAACAGCGCAACACCCACGAGTAAGCGGCCCTCACGCAGCGAAGAACGCAATGCTTTCTTGGGCAGCTTCGCATAAGACTGACCACCCAACTGCATCTTGCCAATCAACAGGCCCAGCACCACTGCCGCCAAAGCAACAAAGTCCGTCATCGTGCCGGAGAAGGCAATCAGCGCCACGGTGATGGTTACGAGCGCGACCCGAACTCGCCTGGACCACACCACCCCCATGGAGGCACTGGCCACAGCAGCGGCCCCGAAGATCCATCCGATGGGGGTGAGCACTGCATCGCGGAGCAAATCTGTTCCCCACTGATTCATTCCAATCGCTTCCACGACGTGGGCAGCGAGCATGCCGATGGGCATCGACAGTGCCGACATCACAAAAGCTGCGAGAATGAAGCGCTTCGAACCGAGCTTCACTTCCGCCGCAGTGGCGAACACCAGCGCCGCCAGCGTGGACCACACCATATTGACTAACGTGCCCGCAGTGAGTCCCGCAGTAATCCAATCCGCTGAGGCTATGGCGTCGTCGGGTAGAAAACCGAAAAGAGTTTCGGTGGGATTCTTCTGCGCCGTTTCCATGGCAAACAGCAACCACATCACGGCCACGAGCGTCAGCGTCACCGGCACGGCACGCAAGCCCTGCAACGAGGTGATTCCTAACTTTCTGAACAGCCCCGGATTCATCAGAGCCCCCCTCGCTGTGCGGCCCAGTCGAATGTTTGCTCGAGTGCGTGACGCCAGGTGGAAAAATCATGGCCTCCTGCAACAGTGAAGTATTCAGCGTCCATGCCCGCCTTCAATGCCAACTCATTGAGGTGCGAGAGTGCATGCTGCGAATCCTCATCTTTTTCGCCCGCAACGAACTTGCCAGCGATCGCCCGGTACGTGCCGTCGCCTTGGTGTTTTTGCAGCAGGTCAGCGGGATTATGAGCCTTAAATTGTTCCTCACTGCCATTGAAGAACTTTCGTACCGTTTCATCGTGCTTGCCGGTGGTCGGTTCTTTTTGTCCCGAGAAGTCCAAGAAGCTGCCATAGGCCTCGGGGAAGTTCGTGACAACCTGCAAGCTGCAAGTACCGCCGTAGCTCAAACCACCGATAGTCCAATGTTGAGGATTGTCGTCCACCTTCAGGACTTTCTTCAGTTCCTTCGGCACGTCTTGAGCAATATAGGTGGTGACTTTCTTGTCGCCACTATCGGCACACACGGGATTGGCTGCATAGCTGCCCGTGGCATCAACGCTGACGATGATTGGAGCGACACCGCCGTGCCTCTTTTGGTAGTCGTCTGCGGTGCGATCCGCCAGGGCTGAGTTGAACCAGTCGCTCGGCGAACCTGGATTCCCCGCCATCAACACGATCACCGGCAACTTCTCGCCTTGCCAATACGCTGGCGGCAGGTACACCTGAGCATCGCGCGGTGTGAACTTCGACGATGCGGGCAAAGACAGCGTGAGTTTTACTCCCTTTGTCGTAGGCAAACCCCCATCGTGTTCCGCTTGCTTAAATTCCTCAACGCTCATTGCTTTGGAATATTTATCCTTTTCAAAGGCCGCGAGGTTGGGATACATCTGGTACACCAAATTGGTGGATCCGAGAGCACCGATCAAGCTCATCACCACAAAAAGCACCATCCACGGCGTCCGAGGATGGAGCCACGCAAGGCAAAGCACGATGATCGCCCCACCGAAGCAGGCATAAATCTGCCATGGAATCGCCTCGGGGAACGGCCTCCATACGTGCTCAATGAGATACTTGCTCAACATCACTAGAGCCGCGCTAGTCACCACCACCGTTGCGGTCGCTTTCAAACGCTTATGGCGCAAAGCGTGCAGCAGCGCGAATACACCTGCTGCAATGGCACAGCCATTTACAACCCATTTGGCCTGGGTGCCGATCAGGCTGACGTCTTCGATCCAATGCATAGAAGCAATAGTTAGGCAATGCCTTGCTGAAATCAAACTCAAATAGCCATGCCGGGGAAACTCTCAGATAACTCTCTATCACCTCACATAAAACGCCTCATCACCCCTGCCCAACACTCACTGAAGCCTCAGGTTAGAATGCTTTTTCGTGAGCCAAGCTTATGTCCCGCCCGTTTCCGCGCAGCATGCCCCACGGTTCCGTGATGATGCTCATCGAAGCGCACACGCAAAGGCCTTCGAGGCGGAAGTGAGCACCTATCACTCGGTTCGTCCGGGATATGTGCCAGAGACGGTGACGCTGGTGGAATCTGCTCGCACAATCGCCGACGTGGGGTGCGGAACGGGAAAATTATCGGAACAGCTCCAATCACAGCTTGCGAACGCGCAGATCGTCGGAGTGGATTCCAGTATGGCTATGCTGCGGGAATTCTCGCTGTTGCAAACTCTTCCCGCAATCCGCGGACACGCGGAAGATCTGCCCTTTGCCGACGATCATTTCGATGCGATTACTTGCGCTCAAACATGGCATTGGTTGGATGCTGAAAAGACCAGCGCAGAATTTGCTCGTGTTCTCCGCCCCGGTGGCAAAGTCCTGCTGCTGTGGAACACTCTCGATGTGCAGGTGCCTTGGGTTCACCGTTTGACCAGGATCACTCACGCAGGCGACACCCTGAAAGAGGGTTTTTTCCCCACGGTGCACGCTCCATTGCGCCTGGAGACAGTGCAGCGCGGCCGCTTTGAGCAGCTCTTGGCGGTGAATGACTTACATACCCTGATGCATACGCGCGCTTATTGGTTACGCGCGAACGCCGCCACCCGTGAAAAGATGACGGCGAATTTGGACTGGTATATCGACTACCTGGATCTCGATCGCGGAGGTAAAGTGGCGCTTCCTTATCGCCACGACGCCTTCTGCTATCGCTGCGACTAGCGCTTGCTTCGGCGCTCGCGGACTCGCACCGCGATTTTCACCGGTGAGCCCTCGAAGCCGAACTGTTCGCGGAACTTGCGCTCCAGGTAGCGTCGGTAACCGGCGTCAAGGAAGCCCGTGGTAAACAGTACGATCACGGGTGGCCTGGTGGATGCCTGCGTGGCAAAGAGCACGCGCGGCACACGTCCGCCCTTCATGGGCGGTGGATTTTGTGCGATGGTGGCACGCAACCAGGTGTTGAGCTGGCCGGTGGTCACGCGTTTGTCCCAACTTTCGAGCGCCTCGATCATAAACGGCTCAATCTTTTGCAAGGCACGGCCGGTTTTCGCGGAGATGTTCACACGCTTGACCCAAGGAATGTGCGCCAACTGCAAATCCAGTTCCCGGTCGAGTTCCCATCGGCGATCCTCATCCATGAGATCCCACTTGTTGAACACCAACACCAGGGCCTTGCCTGCCTCTAGGATCATGGCGAGGACGCGTTGATCCTGTTCGGAAACAGGCTCGGAGGAATCGATCATAAAGATGCACACTTCCGCCGATTCAATGGCACCACGGGTACGCAAGGACGCGTAGTACTCGTGACCTTGGGCATTCTTGACCTTCTTGCGTAGCCCCGCAGTATCCACAAAGCGCCACAGCTGCTGATCCAATTGCACCAGGGAATCCACGGGGTCAACCGTGGTGCCGGCGACGTTGTCCACTACAGAGCGATCCTCGCCAGAAATCTTGTTCAGCAGAGACGATTTGCCAACGTTTGGTTTGCCCACCAAGGCAACTCGTCGCGGGCCTTCCACAATTGAGGTACTGCGTGGCTCCTCGGGGAAGGCGGCGAGCACCTCATCCAGCACGTCGGCGCCGCCGCGGCCGTGCTGCGCAGACACGGGCCAGGGATCGCCCAGGCCAAGCCCGTAGAACTCAGCCATGTCTGCGTACTGGCTATCAGAATCGAACTTATTGGCCACCAACAACACGGGCACCGAGGCACGCTGCAACATCTTGGCCATCACTGCATCGGTCTCGGTGATACCAACCTTGGTGTCTACCACCATCACGATGACGTCGGCAGTCTCCATTGCCATTTCAGCTTGACGCGCAATCGCTGCGTGGATTCCTTTTACGTTGGGATCCCAGCCGCCGGTGTCTTGCACCCAAAAGCGCTTCCCGCCCCAGTCGGCGAGGTAAGAAATACGGTCACGCGTCACACCGGGGAAATCCTCCACAACGGCTTCTCGCCGCCCAATGAAACGGTTCACCAAGGTGGATTTGCCCACGTTTGGGCGGCCGACGATCGCTACAGTGCAGAGATGTTCCTCGAGGTGACGATCCTGTTGAATGCCCAGCGCAGCTTCGAGCTCAGCCCAGTCGTCTTCATCGTAATCTTCTCCGAAGTCTGGGTCAGCGAAGTCTTCCTCGTTGATTTCTTGAAAAAATTCAGTTTCAGTCTCGAAGAGTTCACCCTCGGAGGAGTCGTGTTCTAGTTCATCGTGGTGATCACTCATCACTTTGTCCTTCCAGCAGATTCGATGACGAGGTGGGTGACACGTTCGATCACTTGCTCCAGGGTCATCTCGGAGGTGTCTACCTGTATAGCGTCCTCGGCCGCACGAAGCGGCGCGGTGGCGCGGGTGGAGTCGGCGTGGTCACGGCGTAGGACGTCGGCAAGCACGGTCTCGAAATCGCTGTCGCGTCCGGCTGCGAGGTCTTGCTCATAGCGCCGCTGCGCGCGAACCTCGGCGGAGGCGCTGAGGAAAATCTTCAACGGTGCGTCCTTCAGGACGTTCGTTCCGATGTCGCGTCCGTCGAGGATACAGCGCCCGGCCCGGGTCGCGAGCGCACGCTGTACTGCGACAAGGTTGTGACGAACTTCCGGAATCGCTGAAACCGCCGAGACATGTTTTGTCACAGCAGCCCCACGAATTTCCTTGGATACATCTTCACCGTTGAGCACTACGCTTTTCGACGTCGGATCGTCGTTCATCTCTAACGGCAACGTGGAAGTAGCCCGGATGACCGCGTCCGTATCCGAAGGGTCAATGCCCTGATTTAACACGTGCAGTGTGGCGACGCGGTACATTGCACCCGTATCGAGGTACTTGGCACCGAAATCTTCGGCGACAATGCGACACACCGTAGATTTACCTGCGCCTGAGGGGCCGTCGACAGCAACGATGAGCCCTTGAGCACAGTTGTTGATTGAAGTTTTGTCCATTACATCCCCACCGCCTTGTACAGGCTGGTGAGCTCAGCGGAATTTAAGGCTCGCATGTTGCCTGGCTTCATTTCGCCGAGCTGCACTGTGTGAAGTTTGGTGCGTACGAGGCGTTCCACGGGATAGCCTGCTTCCTTGAGCATGCGGCGAACGATGTGTTTGCGCCCCTCGTGCAACTCGACACGCACCAAGGAGCGTCCTTCGTGGACGTCGATGATTTGCACGAAATCTGCTTTCGCGGGACCATCGTCAAGCTCTATGCCCTCACGCAGTGTGGTGATCAACTTGCGATCAGCTTCCCCCAGCACGGTGGCGAGATAAGTCTTGCGTACCTCGTACTTAGGGTGCGTGAGACGATTAGCCAACTCACCATCGTTGGTAAGCAGCAATAACCCCTCGGTGTCGGCGTCGAGGCGCCCGACGTGGAAGAGCCGCTGCCCCGCAGCGATCTTCTCCCCCACGATGTCGCCCACGCAGGAACGCCCCATGTCATCGTTCATCGTGGACTGCATTCCTCGTGGCTTATTCAGCACGAAATACTGCATGTCTTCGTTGACGTTCACCCGTACACCATCAACGCGGATGACGTCGGTGTTCGGGTCGACGCGCACGCCCTGCTTGCGCACGACTCGGCCATTGACCTCTACGCGGCCTGCGTCAATCAGGACCTCAGAATGGCGGCGGGACGCAACGCCTGCTTGTGCGAGCACCTTTTGCAGACGAATAGGCTCCCCGGCCTTCGCTTGATCGAGATCTGGTTCCTTGTGCTGGTGACGAGCGGGCTTAGCGTTGGAGACGATGATCTCAGAAGCGCGCAGTTTCGGCTGTGTACTTGGTTCTTGCTCAGCGGAGGGCTTGCGATTGCCCTTGTCCGGTGTGCCATCTCGGCGAGCGGTTGGTTTCACGAATACATCCTAACGGTGTGAAATGTCGAAGATTTGACTCTAGCTGTCGGAGGCAAAGTTCACAATATTTCCTTAGAACTCTTCCTCGATACTATCCACATCGGGAAGCAGTGGTGCGAGATCCGGCAATGCCTCCAATGAATCAATGCCCATGAGCTCCAAAAATAATTGTGTCGTCACGTATCGGTGTGCCGTACTCCCTGGTTCTGGCTCCACTTCGCTAATCAATCCGCGCAACACCAACGTTCTGACCACACCGTCAACATTCACTCCACGCACGGCAGCAACCTGCGCTCTGGTGGCTGGCTGCCGGTAGGCGATCACCGCAAGGGTCTCCAACGCGGCGCGCGAAAGCTTTGACTGTGCTCCGTCATGAAGGAACTGTTCAACCACTTCCGCATTCTGCTGCGCAGTGTAGAAGCGCCACCCACCGTCGATGTTGCGAAGGCTGATTCCCGAACCACGCTCAATGAACTCGCGCTGCATCGCATCGAGTGTGTCCTGCACTTCAGTTCCTGGTACTTGCAGCACCTTTGCTAGAACTGATTCATCAACCGGCTCATCAGCCACCAACAAGATGGATTCAATCTGGCAGCGTAACTGCGAGACCATCGGGAGAAATTCTTGCATGCGCTCCTACTTCGATAGACGTTTTTCGGTGGCGAGGATCTGACTATCCACGTCGTAGAGAACATCGTCCAAGATGGCCGGATCGACGTCTCGCTCCCGACGGGCACGAAGTAACTCTGCCTGAGACGCATAAAGGGCTTCCAGGCGAATTCGATTCATCCGCGCAGCCTTTTCCGCAAGAATCCTTTGGCGATCAGCAGCGTGGTGATCATCGTCGATGTCAACGTGAATGTCTTCCTCGAAACGCCTCCGCAGTGCTTCGAGCTGATCCGCAGGGATGTCGTGAATGTAGCGCTCGAGCACTTCACCGGCGGCAAATCGTGCACGAGCTTCCAGGCGCGCACGCGCCTGATCACCAAAAGCATCAGGCCCGTGCTCGAGGTCAAGCACTCGCATCAACCAAGGCAAGAGCAGACCCGGAATGACCATCGTGACCACCAGAACGACGAGGGCGATGACGGGAAGTTGTGAATAGAGCCCGAATCCGGCAGTTGGCGGAATCGAGAGCACAAGCGCGAGTGTAACGAGCCCGCGCATACCACCCCACGTCAGCAGCAGCACTTCTTGTAATCGAAGCGGCGCACCAATTCTCCTCCCCTTTTTCCGGTTATGGAGATAAATCAAGTAAAGGTAAAAAGCACGCACCGCTACCGCTACCACGGACAGCACCAAGCCGAGCCAGACAGCGTGCCAGAGTTGCGCACCCACTTCTTCGATGGCGGTGCGCACCGACAGTCCGATGAGGCCAAAGGCAACGCCGGTGAAAAGAAGCTCCACGACCTCCCAAAAAGCACTGCCCGAGAGCCTGTCTTCTGCACCAGCGCCATTGCGGGAGTTGAACTCGATAGCCGCTACGACGATCGCAATGACACCGCTGGAGTGAATCTCCTCAGCCACGATGAACGTTGCGAAAGGAATCACCCAAGTAAACGCGTTCCCGGCCACAGCAGACGCTAGGCGGTTGTTGAACCAAGCGGCACCGCGCCCCAGGAGCAAGCCGATCAATACTGCCGAGCCTGCGGCATAAAGGAATGTAGCTATAGCCTCCCACCAAGAGATCTCTTCTCCACGCAGCAGGACGCTCAAGCCAAGATTGAACACCACGATGGATGCAGCGTCATTGAAAAGACCTTCAGTTTGCAGGGTTGCGGTGAGCCTTCGTGGCACACCTGCGGGCTCAGCCACCGCGTCTACCGCTACGGGGTCTGGAGGCGAAATGGCGGCACCGAGCACAACGGCACCTGCCAAGGTGAGAGAAGGAACAAGCAGGTAGGCGCTAAACCCGACGGCGAAAGCCGTAATCACCACCAGAATGACCGAAAGCTGGACAACAACGCGCCAATTCCTTCGGATCGAAGCCCAACTTGTTCTCCGCGCCAAGGCCCAAAGCAATGGCGGGATAAAGATCGGCAGCATGAGTTGCGGAGGCACTTGACTTTCGGGGATGCGGGGAAAAAGCATCGCGACACCGGCCAAGATGGCCATGAGCGGTGGCCACGGCAAACCTGTACGATCCCCGACCGCCACCACAACCACTGTCGCGAACAACAGCGCGACGAGCCCGATCAGCACTTCCATCGAGGCCTGCTTCCCATTCGGCTTCAGCTTTCTCAGCCATTCTACCTAGCCGGCTTGAAGCGCCTCACTCCGAGGATCGTCTCCCGAGGATCTCCGCCGCCGGTGGAAGCTGCAGCGTGTCCACCATGTTCGCGAAAGCCGCGGGTTCTAAAGCGCCGGCTCCTTCCGGCAACCCCGCCCACAAGGGACAAGCGCACAGCCTGGGCATCTCTTCAATATTGAGTCGCGTTGCCAGATCAGGATTCTCTGGCAGTGAGCCGCCGATCATGCCCGCTACGTGGATGGCGCGGCGTCGACAAGCTTCCACTGTGAGCTCCGCGAGGTTTAAGGAGCCGAGCCCCATGCTCGCTACCACGATCAACGGTGAGTCGAGCGCTTGCACCAGGTCCGCGAAACTCTCTGACTCGTTGAGGCGCACGAGCAAGCCACCGGCACCTTCAACTAACACCACCGTATCGGGAGCATCGAGCGCGCTGATCTTTTGGGAGAGTTCTTCCACGCTTAGGGCCTCGATGCCTGCTCGCCGCGCAGAAAGGTTCGGCGCCAACGGTTCCGGGTAACAGGCAAAGGTGTGCCCCTCAATCCCAGTGAGCTGATAGATAGTCTGTGCATCACCGTGGCCTTCCGGTTCACCGGTTTGAACGGGTTTCACAGGGATGACATTGAATCCTTCATTTTGGAAGTGTCGCGCCAACGCGGCGGTAGCAATGGTTTTACCGACGTCGGTGTTGGTGCCGGTGACACAAATAATGCTCATCGTTTTGCCTCTACTTCTTCGAGTGCGTCCACCACAGCGGTCATCGCCGAGCAGATCGCATTGATGTGTTCTGCTTCGCAGATAAATGGAGGCATCGTGTACAGCAATTTTCCAAATGGTCGAAGCCATACTCCATGCTCAGTGAGCACTTTGGTTGCAAGACCCATGTCGATGGTCTCATGCATCTCCACCACCCCGATAGCGCCCAAGACTCGAACATCGGCCACCGACGCACGATCGGCGAGCTTCTCAAGGCCGAGCTTCAATTGCTCTTCAATCGCCGCTACTCGTTGCGGTAGTGAGGGATCACCGGCTAAGTCAACAGCTGCACCGGCCACTGCACAAGCCAGAGGATTGCCCATAAACGTAGGCCCGTGCAACAGGGCGCCCCCGCCTTCTGGGCTGCTAATTGCCTTGGCGACGGCATCCGTGGTGATTGTAGCGGCGAGCGACATAAAGCCTCCGGTGAGCGCCTTGCCCACGCAGAGGATGTCGGGCGTGACGCCGGCCGCTTGAGTTGCAAACATCGCACCCGTTCGCCCAAATCCGGTGGCGATTTCGTCAGCGAGTAGAACCAATTCGTGGCGATCGCAGATTTCCCTGAGCGCCACGAGCAGCTCAGGATCATGAAACCGCATGCCTCCCGCACCTTGAACAATGGGTTCAATCGCGATGCCTGCAATGGTCGGATCGATGAGCTCCTCGATGGTGTTTGCGTATTGAGCAATCGCCTCAGCGCTTGCACCACGTTGTGGTGGGTGCGGCGCAAAGACGTTACTCATCACCCGCGAAGACCACATTTCGTGCATCCCACCTTCTGGGTCGCACAGACTCATCGTTGCAAAGGTGTCACCGTGATAGCCGCGGCGCCATGTGAGCATTCGCTTGCGTTCGGGGTGCCCCTTACCACGCTGGTACTGATACGCCATCTTCAGCCCCACTTCCACGGCCACCGATCCTGAGTCGCTGAAGAACACCTTTTCCAAGGGGGCGTCGGTGATGGCGATCAGTTTCCTTGCCAGCTCAACCGCAGGTCGGTGCGTGAGGCCACCGAACATCACATGACTCATCGTGTCAACCTGATGATGGGCTGCGGCCTGTAGTGAGGGGTGTGAGTGTCCATGTGCTGCAGCCCACCAGGAACTCATGCCGTCGATCAGCGATTTTCCGTCTTCGGTACAAAGCCAAATGCCCTGTGCTCGCTCTATGACGATGGGAGGAACGGCCGACGGCATCGGCCCATAAGGATGCCACACATGGGCTGCATCGAATGCAGCGATTTCACTCATTGCAACGTCTCCAAACCTTGGCGAGGCCCGGGCAAGTTTTGCCCGATAACTGGAATTCGCGGGGCTTTTCAGTTCTGAACACAATTGTACTTGAACACCGTTCAAGCCGTGCACAGCAGCCTCCGAGCACGAAGCGTCGCAAGAACTCGAGCAGTGCAGAACCGGAGCTCCTCAAGCGCCAGGAGGCCGATCAGCGCTACCAGTGACTCGGCAGCGTCACCGTCTTGATATAACGCCAAAATTCTTCGGGCGCCGAGTCGCCGATGCCATCGGGCAAGCTGCCAAAAAATGGGGCTCCAGTTTTATTTGACACCTCCATCAGCTTCAACCTTGTGGCGAGGTCTGCATCGACTGGAAGTTTGCCACCAATCACACCAGCCACTTCTGCTCCGCACAAGCGCGCGAAGCGCACCGCTTGCACCGCTAGAGAAACCGCTCCCTCCGCCATACCTGAGACCACCACCAAAGGCGCTTCGAGCTCAGCAGCAACGTCCGCGATCGTTTGATGCCTCAACAAGGGAATACTCAAACCGCCAGACCCCTCCACCACCACCGTCTTCCCTTCTTCGGCGAGTTCACGAACCTTAGCCAACGGGTGCGCCGTACCCGAAAGATCGAGTCCGCGGATTCCGCTGAGCCGTTCAATGGTTCCAATGTCACCTGTGTCGGCAGCCGCTTGAATCCCCTGCAGTCGGGCGATTTTCACCGGGACGACATCACGCCCGCGGGCTTTCAGCACCGAAACTATGGCGGCAGCCGCGGTGGTTTTACCAACGCCGGTGGACAGCCCTGAGACCACAATGATGTTCATTGTCTCCTCCTGTCCACCACTGCCAGAGCCCGTTCGCGCTGTTCTATCTTATAACTTCTTCGTTACTAAGCCGCCTCACTACTGAACCAGGGGTAAGGGGCTACTCCCAGTTCGCCGCAGCGACCACTGCCGGATCTACATCCAAACCGGTCCAAGCAATATTGAGCTGTTCAAGTGGTTCCTCTTGAGACACTTCAATTGCCTGCGCTTTGTAGAGTTCTAACAGTGCAAGAAAGCGGCCAACGATTTGCATGGAAACAGTGCAGCCACGGCTAAGCTCGTCAAAACTCAACCACTTGCCTACCCCGAGCAGCCTCAATGTATTCAGCACCACCCCCGCCTGCTCCGGCACGCTGACTTGCACTTGGTGGATGTGGCTCGTCCCTACTTCCTCGGGCGGCTTCGGGCGGAACACACTCGCGGCAAGGCTAGCGAAGCTCTCCGGTGTGTGCCCCAACTCAACAGGTGGCAAAGAGGTTGCGAACTGCGCTTCAAGCCCCACGGCACGCGGGTACTGGCGCCGCGTCGCTTGCTGCCAGCGCGCGAAGAGTTCGGCCACTTCCCGATACGCTTTGTACTGCAACAATCTGGCAAAAAGGAGATCGCGCGATTCAAGCAGCGCGAGATCCTCGAGGCTGTCCACTTCTCCCCGCGGCAAGAGCCGGGCGGTCTTGAGATCCAACAACGTTGCCGCCACAACAAGAAACTCTGTGACCTCATCAAGCTCCGCCATCGCACCGAGCTCGCGGACATATGCCACGAATTCATCGGTAACTTTTGCGAGCGCAACGTCAGTGACGTCGAGCTTTTTGGCGCTGATGAGCTGCAGCAGCAGATCAAAGGGGCCCTCAAAGTTGTGCAGAACAATTCGGAAACCAGTGATTTCCGGTTGCTCCATAGCTTCCGAAGCCACAGGTTGTCGCCCTAGCCGCCAGTGCGTTCAATAACCTCGCGGGCAAGCTGGCGATATTGCTGCGCGCCCTGAGAGTTCGGAGCCCACGTGATGATGGGTTCCCCTGCGACGGAAGTTTCCGGGAATCGCACGGTGCGGGTAATTACGGTGTCAAACACTCGATCCTCGAACACTTCCACCACCCTCGACATCACCTCGCGGGCATGGGTCGTGCGACGATCAAACATGGTGACCAAGATCCCGATGATTTCCAGGTCAAAATTGAGGCGATCGCGCACTTTCTCAACGGTATCGGTCAGCAAGGCCAATCCGCGGAGTGAGAAATATTCGCACTCCATTGGGATAATGACACCCTGCGAACAGCTCAGCGCATTGACGGTGAGCAAACCAAGCGAGGGCTGACAGTCCAGGATGATGTAGTCGTAATCACGCATCACCGGCCGTAGCGCCCTGGCGAGCGTTTGTTCTCGGCCTACTTCATTCACAAGTTGAATTTCCGCCGCTGAAAGATCGATATTCGCAGGAACCAGATCCAATCCGGCCACGTTCGTCTTGTGGATTGCCTGGTGAATCGAGGTGTGGTGGTCCACCATGAGGTTGTACACGGTGACGTCTAGTTCATCATGCGGCACGCCGAGCCCTGCAGATAGAGCGCCTTGCGGGTCGAGGTCAACCAAAAGCACCTTGCGCCCGGCCTCCGCCAGGCAAGCACCCAAGTTGATGGTTGAAGTGGTCTTCCCCACTCCACCTTTCTGGTTGCACATTGAAAGCACCTTGGCGGGACCGTGACTACTCAGCGGCTTGGGCTCAGGAAACACCCGCACAGGACGCCCGGTGAGCCCGACTTTGCCCTCCGGCTCTTGAAACAGGCCATCCTTGCTCATGTCAACCCTACTTCCTAGACTTCACGCTGTTCCAGCTTTTCGACGTCCCACGCCTGAATTTCATCAGTGTTATTACTAGCAGTCTAGCGGAGTCCAAGCCGCTACTTCTACGTCAAGACTGTGCCCTTGCTTATAGGGTTCATGCTCGTGGGTGGCTGCTTGCCCACACGCTCCGAAGGTTTTCCGCGCTGATATGCGTATAAATCTGTGTGGTGGTTACTGATGCATGCCCGAGCAATTCCTGCACCACGCGAACATCAGCCCCACCCTCGATGAGGTGCGATGCATAACTATGCCGCAGGGTGTGCGGAGAAATGCCCTGGTCCAAACCGGACCGTTCGGCGGCGTGCTTCAGCACATGCCAGGCGCTATTCCTGCTCAGTGCTCGGCCGCGAGTATTCAGAAATGCCGCATGAGAAGTTCCCGTGGCCAAGGCTGGCCGGCCTCTCACCAAATATGCCTGCAAGGCAGCTTTCGCCTTGCTTCCTAGAGGAACGATCCTTTGTTTCCGGCCTTTGCCAGTCACCTTGAGAAGATCTCCGCAATCGCGCAGTTCATCCACGTTAAGTGCCAACGCTTCAGAGATTCGCATGCCGGTACCGTACAGCAGCTCCAAAAGGGCGCGATCTCGCAGATCGACCGGTGTAGCTGATTCTCCAGCAGGTATCGACTCCAACAGGCATTGCACCTGATCAATACTCAAGGTTTCGGGCAAATGCTGGCCGCCACGCGGCGGCGCGACATCCGCGGCCACGTTATTGGCCAGCACGCCTTCTTCCACCGCAAATTTATGCAAACCTCGCACAACGATCAAAGCCCGCGCAACAGAACTGGGAGCCAAAGGGCGCGCCCCCAGTTCTGTGTCCCCTTGCCTTAAAAAGGCAACGTATCTCTGCAACAGGGGCGTGTGTACCTCTGACAGATCTTCAATGCCTTGCGCCTCAAGCCAGCGGAGATAGCGCTGCACATCGCGGCGATAATTGCTCAGGGTGTGTGCGCTCACCCCCTGCTCGACAGCCAAATAACGCAGCCATCGAGTGGCGAGTCGCTGGGCTTGCATCGCAGCTACACCTTCTTCATATCCGGGGTGATGCCTTCACGCTGGCGTCGAAAAGCAAGATGCTCAGGCCGGAGGGTAAACGGTTCGTCTGGGAGCCTAGGAGCCGAAGATCCACTGCGCATGGCATACACACCCAAAATTCCTGCAACTGCCGTGGCGTTCACGATCTCGCCGGAAAGCGCCTTGCTAACCGCCTGATCCAGCGGGCACCAGGAAAGCTCAAGCTCCGCTTCTTCATGCTCGGCCTCCGGGCGCGATTGCTCAGTGAGGCCTCGTGCGATAAAGATACGGATCGATTCCTCGGCAAATCCAGGGCTTGTCACGATGTCACTGAGCAGCGCCCACTCTCGCGCGTGAAGGCCAGCTTCTTCGAAAAGCTCGCGCTTTGCGCATTCCAATGGGTCTTCCTGCGCAACATCGAGCAAACCGGCCGGCAATTCCCACAGGCGCTGCCCAACCGAATGCCGGTACTGGCGGATCAGTGCCACCTCATCGGCATCGTTAATCACCACAATTGCCACCGCACCAAAGTGTTCCACGATCTCCCGGTGCGCTGCGGTGCCACCCGGCATACGCACGTAATCTCGGCGAAGCGCGAGAATTGGGGCGTCCACCAAAAGTTCACTTTCCAGAACCTCAAACTCATGTTGCTGTGACATCTAAGACTTCCCCTTAGCTTTGGCGCTGCAACGCGGCGTTGATCAAACCGGCGAAGAGCGGATGCGGGCGTGTAGGACGAGACTTATATTCCGGGTGCGCCTGCGTTGCAACCATGAATGGGTGGTGTTCACGTGGGTATTCAACAAACTCCACTAGGGTGCCATCCGGCGAGAAACCAGTGAATTCGATCCCGCTGCCCTGGTGAATCTGCTCAATGAACTCGTTATTCACCTCATAACGATGGCGGTGGCGCTCGGAAACGTTCTCGCTTCCGTACAACTCTGCAACCACCGATTCCGGAACAAGACGTGCGGGATAAGCACCCAACCGCATCGTGCCACCCAAATCAGCCTCACCAGAAACCGCAGCATGCTGCTCCGCCATCGTGGCAATTACCGGTGAGTTTGTGTTGGGATCAAACTCTGTGGAGGAAGCATCTTTGATACCAGCATTGCGGGCAGCCTCGAGCACCATGCACTGTAGGCCAAGACAAATGCCAAGCAGCGGAACCTTCTGCTCTCGGGCGTAGCGAATCGCTCCGATCTTGCCCTCAATTCCGCGAACGCCAAAGCCGCCCGGTACGACTATGGCATCCACTTTGGCTAATGCAGCTTCTGCACCTTCAGCCGTCTCGCAGTCATCGGAGGCTACCCACTGAATGTCCGCCTTGGCCTGAGCTCCGAAAGCGCCTGCGCGGACCGCCTCGGCAACTGAGAGATAAGCATCGGGCAAGTCAATGTACTTGCCAACGATTGCCACCTTCACGTGCTGTTTTGGATTGTGAACGCGCTCAAGAAGATCGCCCCACACCTCCCAGTTCACGTCGCGGAACGGCAGTCCGAGCTTACGGATTACGAAGGTGTCGAGGTGCTCCTCGTACAAAACCTTAGGAATGTTATAAATCGAAGGCGCATCTGGGCAGGACACCACGCCTTCTTCCTCAATGTCGCACATCATGGCAATCTTCGCCTTCAATGGAGCCGGCACCTCGCGAACACAGCGCAGGACCACTGAGTCAGGCATGATGCCGATCGCGCGAAGCTCAGCCACGGAGTGCTGGGTTGGCTTCGTCTTCAGCTCTCCAGAGGGAGCAAGGTATGGCACCAATGAGCAGTGGATGAAAAAGACGTTTTCTCGGCCAACCGCCTGGCGAACTTGACGTACGGCCTCCAAGAAAGGCTGCGATTCGATATCGCCCACGGTGCCACCAATTTCGGAGATCACCACGTCGGGCCGATTGCCTTCTGCATCAGGTTCCGCCATCTCAAGAACACGAGCTTTGATCTCATCCGTAATGTGCGGAATCACTTGCACCGTCTTGCCCAGGTATTCGCCGCGGCGTTCCTTGGCAATCACCGAGGAGTACACCTTGCCCGTGGTCACGTTCGCGTTCTTGCTCAGGTTTCGATCAAGGAAGCGCTCATAGTGACCTAAGTCCAAGTCGGTTTCCGCGCCGTCATCGGTGACGAAGACCTCCCCGTGCTCAAATGGGTTCATGGTGCCGGGATCCACATTGAGATAGGGATCCAGCTTCTGCATGGTCACGCTCAGTCCGCGCGCAATGAGGAGCTGTCCGAGACTCGCGGCCGTAAGACCTTTGCCCAGAGATGAGACCACGCCACCGGTGACGAAGATGAATTTACAAGCGCGCTGTTGGCGAGCGGATGGCATATCGAGCCTTCTTTCGGGAAACGTGATCAATTGCATTGAAGGGAACCAAGGCTCCTGCATGTGCCCGCGAAAAGAAAAGTCCGCAGGCACACGATCACTCGTGAAAACCTACGGACTTTCAATATATCATCGCGCCAGGATTTTCTTGCATTGCGCTGGTGAGTAGCATTTAGGTCTCAGGTTGCGCGCTCGCAGTCGTTGTATCGGTCTTCTTGGCTTCTGAAGAGGCTTCCTCGGAGGCAGCCTGCGCACCTGCCGGCGATGGCGAGGCGGCCTCCGCGCTATCAGCAGCACCATAGTCACCTTGAGCCGAATCAAACTGTTCTTTCAGCGCCAGGATTGCTGCAACCTGTGCCCACGCACGCTCAATCGAGTCCACCGTGGATACTTCATCCTGAGAATCTGAACGAAGCAGATCAATGGTGGCACCATCCACTGCCGTGTACACGCCACCGGCCACCACGACGGGGCCACCTTTTTCACGCAGGGCGGATGCGAAGTTTGCTTCCGCTTGAGAGCGGAACGCATTGTCGCCATTGTCACTGTTGTCGAGCAGCAGCACTACTCCCTGCGCAGGCAAGATGGTGTTGTCGGGGTAGTCAATGTACTTGTCTTGGCGAAGCGCCTTCAAAATCACCGCACGGTCAGCGGTGGTGGCTTTTTCCTTGCCGTCCTTGTCCAGGAACAACGCGGCAGCTAACGCCTCTCCTGCATGCGTACCAGCATCCAGCTTGTCTTCAGAAAGCTGGGCGCCTGCTGGCAGCGAATTGGTAACCACGCTCTTGAGCCCGTCTGCCCCATTTTGATCAAAGAAGGAATCTTCCAGCTCGATGGTGCCCGAGTCGATTGCACCTGAAGTCTTCAGCAGGGATTTCACCTGTTCATAGTCTTCATTGGAGGAACCAGGCGCGCGAAGAATTAGAATCGGCTTATCTTGCAACTGGCCCTCCACTGCTTGAGGAGCAACGGCCTTAATAAATTCATCCGCTGTTTGCGCCTGTGCGTTTGCCACCTCAGCTTCTTGCTCTGCATTGTCTCGGGCCGCGACAAGTCCGCCCGCCGCCGGCCCCTGATCGCCGGGGAGGTTTGGAGCCAGAACTAAGGCGCCGGCTGCGATGCCTAGCGCTGCACCCAATCCAACACCCGCGACAACTGCCGCAGTCCGTTTTGAAGATTTAGCCATCACTATCTCGTTTCTCGTTGGGTGCAGTGCCTATTTGAACAGTCCTTG
This sequence comes from Corynebacterium gerontici, assembly GCF_003813985.1. Classification (NCBI taxonomy): domain Bacteria; kingdom Bacillati; phylum Actinomycetota; class Actinomycetes; order Mycobacteriales; family Corynebacteriaceae; genus Corynebacterium; species Corynebacterium gerontici. The sequence continues at coordinate 1,095,414 of NZ_CP033897.1, read as the reverse complement.
GAACCACAATGCAATGTTGTTCCAGGTTGTGGTGAAGTTCTCCATAAAGCTGCCGTCACCTGTTGAACCGGCAATCAGGACGAACACCGCGGCCGCGATGAGCAACGCCAAAATGGCCCACATCCAGCCAAGTCCGGCACCACCACGCACGGTGTAGAGGTCGATGATATTGCCAGCATCTACAAGCTTCCTATTCACCTTCATGCGAGTGAGCATGGCCGAGGGGGATGCCTCCGGACGTTCTGCAAATACCGCCTCGAGGTCGAATGGGGCACCAACATTGACGATCATCTCAGCGCCGTGGAAGTCCGCCAACAGCAACCCAAGATCGGTTGCTGAATCAACCGCGGCCGGGAAGGTGGTGGCGCCGATGCCCAAATCCTGGATTCTTTCGAGCCCAACCGCATGGCCATCGGGATCAGCGGGCAGTACCACTCGGGCACCGCTACGAAGCGCCTCAGCGCCGATGCCATCAGGATCCCCAACGATAAAATCGGGTCGATAGCCCATTTCAACGAGTGTGTCTGCACCCGCATCCACACCAATGAGTGCAGGTTCAAACTCCCGAATGAAGTTGCGCAATGCCTTCATCTGATCTCGATGTCCGATACCAGCCGACACAACGAGCACCTTCCGGTCTCGGAGCGAAGCACCACTTTCTGGCACGCCGAGACCGTCGATTAGCAAAGGAGCTTCCGAATGAATGAATTGGATGGTATTGCCGAAATATGCCTCCATGCGATCCACGAGGGACTGCTGTGCTTCAGCAAACTTCGCTTCGGCGTCGAGTTGCTGCACCACCTCGCCTCGAGCGACGAGCTTTTCGCCATGGTAGAGCTCACCTTCGTCGGTCAGTCGCGCCTTGCGACCGCTGCGCAGCCCTTCCCACACCGATGCGCCTACCGCCTCCACAAGCACAATGTGGGCATCCAGCAACATCTGGGGACCATAATTCGGTAGTGCTCCCGTGGAAAATCGGGCAACATTGACCACTGCCTTCGGCTGAGCATTGATGAGCTCTTGGGCGAAAGCACGCGAGATATCGGGGGCGTCAATCACCGCAATGTCGCCTGCGGAAAGGCGCTTAAATCCTTTGCTGCCGGGAGAGCAATCTCGGGCCACTGCGTGCAGACCAGGAAGTTCCTCGGAACGGGAGAACAGACTCATGGCGTTCATTGTGGCGGAAAAGCCCAAAGTGTAGAAGTTGCCACGCGGACGAGGAGTAAAAAGAACGTCAACCCCGCATCGCTTCAACCTCTCGCTGCGCCCGCTCCAACAGCTCTCGGGCGTGTGCTTTACCGGTTTCAGTATCGTCCAAACCCGCAAGCATTCGGGATAATTCCTCGGTGCGCTGCTGAGCGTCAAGATTGGATACCCCAGAAGTCACGGACGTTTCGCCAACGTCCTTTGCAACGTGCAAATGCGTGTCCGCATACGCCGCCACTTGGGGGAGGTGCGTGACCACGATGACCTGGTGATGTTGTGCCAACTTCGCTAGACGACGCCCAATCTCCACCGCCGCTTTACCACCGACGCCGGCATCCACTTCATCAAAAACCAGGGTGGTTCCATGCGATCCCGTGCTCAAGATGACTTCCAAAGCGAGCATCACCCTGGAAAGCTCACCTCCGGAAGCCGAGGTGGCAAGCGGTTTGGCTTCCAGCGCGGCGTTCGGTGCCAGCAGGAACTCCACGGCGTCGTAGCCGTGAACTTGCGGGGTTTGCTCGGTGATCCGAACCTCGAATCGTGCCTTCGGCATCGCAAGCCCTTGAAGTTCTTGGCTAACCAGGCGACCTAAGTGTTGGGCTGCGCTCACTCTCGCTGCGCTCACTCGGGCACCGAGGGATTCCATACGACTTTGGGCCTGCTCAACTTCTCGCTGCAACGCCTCCAGAGCCTCCGGTGATGCATCGAGCTGTGCGAGTTTCTGCTCGGCTTTGGCAAGCCACAGCAACACGCCGTCGATATCAGGAGCATATTTCCTGGTGAGTTTCTTAATGTCTTGCTGGCGTTGCAGCAATTGTTCTAGTTGTTCAGAATCTGCGGGTAAGCCACCAAGAAATCGGCCCAGCTCGCCGGACAGTTCAGACAGTTCACTACTGACCGCGTCCAAACGCTGCGCAATGGAGGCAAGCTCAGACTCTTCCACACCAATCAGCGCACTATGCGCCAGGCCCACGGCATCCGAGGCGCCGCCAGGGGTGTCTCCGCCGAAATCCCCCAAAACTTCAGCACCGTCAATAGCTGCCAACGCACTACTCGCGGCTTCTTTCAGCGCATCCAGGCCTTCCAACTTTCGGATAGTGGACACCAGCTCTTGGTCTTCACCTGGCTGCGGATCCACTGCTTGAATCTCGTCTATCGCAAACTGCAAGCGATCAGACTCGAGGGCCAGTTCCTGACGCGAGCGAAGCTTTTGTTCGTATTCTTTGGATAACTTCCGCCAACGGCGAAAAGCGTCAGTGTACTCCCTGAGGATCGGTCCGATTTTTGGTTCAAAACGATCCAGAGCCTCGCGCTGCCGGTCGGCATTGAGCAGTCGCAATTGATCGTTTTGACCGTGGATCGTGAGCAATTGCTCGGTGAACTGCGCCAGCGTTGCGGCTGGGGTTGAGCGTCCACCAAGATAGGCACGCGACCGGCCCTGCGCACTTACCGAACGCAGAGCGATAACTTCTCCGGCTTCGTCGACGGCTCCACCAGCGTCCTCCAACACTGCGAGCGCCGACTCGCGATCCTGCTCGGCCAAAGAATCGACCAAGAAACGCCCCTCAGCAACGGCTTTGTCCGCACCACTTCGCACCCTCGATGCATCCGCGCGCCCGCCACACAATAGGCGCAGACCGGTTACCACCATTGTTTTGCCTGCGCCGGTTTCACCGGTAAGTACGGTGAGCCCTTCGCTGAGTTCAAGCGTGGATTGTGGGATGACGCCGAGGTTTTCGATGGTCAGATCCGCAAGCATGAGCTAGATGCTACCGCAAGCGCTCGGGAAATTCATAGAACGAACGTTCCAAAGTTGGAAAGTTGTTCGTTCGGGGGAAACCCCAGTGCAATGTTTATTTCGGACCGCGCCAACCTTGAACCGGGAGGCGGAGTTTCGTCACGAGGCGATCGGTAAACGGCAGGTTGTCTAGGCGCACCCAGCGCACAGGCAGGCTGCCCTTTTCCACTTCCACTCGACTTCCCGCTGGCATTTCAATCCGCCGGAAACCGTCCATCACCGCAACTGCCGGGAAGGCGTCTGCTTGGGACTCGATGGCCACCCTGGAATGTGGACTCACCACGAGGGGCTTGGTAAATAAGGCGTGCGCATTATTCGGGACCACCAAGATGGCGTCTAATGCGGGCCACAACACCGGACCACCAGCGGAAAAGGCGTAGGCAGTCGAGCCTGTAGGGGTAGAGACGATAATGCCATCGCATCCAAATGAGCTCACCGGACGAGCGTCAATTTCCAACGTAGCGTCCAACACGCCTTGCCGCACCTTATTTTCAACGCTGACCTCATTGAGAGCCCAGCTCCTGCCCAGCTCTACACCATCTGGGTCGCGTACCACCACGTCGATAGTCATGCGGTCTTCGATGCGATAGTCACCGTCGGTCACTCGGCGCACCGCCTCATCAAGTGCGTCTTGCTCCCATTCCGCCAAAAAGCCTACGTGGCCCAAGTTGATTCCCAGGACTGGGAGGTCGGCGTCGTGAGCGAGATCGGCTGCCCGCAGGAACGTACCGTCACCGCCAAGCGCCATCACGAGTGCGACACCGTCGGTAGCGCCACCTAGCTTGCTCACCCGTTTGCACTGCGCGAGAACTGGGTGCTGATTCACTATCTCGTCTTCCGCCTTCGCCAGCACTCGGACACCTATGCCTGCATCAGTCAAAAGCTCTGCCGCGAGTCCAGCAGTAGAAACATTTGAGGGCCGACCTGTGTGCAGCACCAGCAGCACTTCGCGGGGCTGCTGACTGCAGTATTGAGAATCGTGTGACATCTAGGCCGGGCCTTCCTTTACTGCGCGACGTACCTGTTCCAGCAGTACATCTTCGGACAGGGTGTGGCTGCCGCCGTCCTTGCGCAACCATAAAAAGTATTCCACGTTTCCTGAAGGACCGGGAAGAGGTGAAGCGATAACTCCACGCAAACTTGCACCTAGGGATTGCGCAAAGCGGGCGACCTCCACCACCACTTCTGCACGGATGTCGGGACTTCTCACCACGCCGCCGGATCCAAGGCGTTCTTTACCTACTTCGAACTGCGGTTTGACCATGGGGAGCAGGTCTGCGCCTTCCGCCATGCATTCGAGTATTGCTGGCAGCACGAGTTTGAGGGAAATAAAAGAAAGATCCCCGACCATCAGCGTCATCTCGGCGCCAAGCATTGCTGGAGTCAGATGCCGAATATTCGTGCGATCCAGTACCTCGACGCGTGAATCGTTTTGCAGGCGCCAAATGAGCTGACCATAGCCCACGTCCACGGCCCAGACTCGCTCGGCACCTTTTCTGAGCACAACATCGGTGAAGCCACCGGTTGATGCACCAGCGTCGAGTACTTTTTTACCCTGCACACTCAGGCCGTCGGACTCGAAAGCTTCCAAGGCACCCAGAAGTTTATGAGCACCCCGCGAGGCCCAATCGTCAATATCGCCGCCTTCCACCCGAATGGAAACATGACTTTCGACTTGTGTCGCGGGTTTGGTGGCCTTGATGCCTTGAACGAACACTCGCCCCTCACGGATCAACTGCACTGCTTGTTCCCTAGAGCGAGCGATCTTTCGCTTTACCAATTCAGCATCGAGCCTGCGCCTTACGGTCATGCAGCCCTCCTTATTGCAGCGCCTGATGGAGCAATGCATGCGCTTGCTGCAGCATTGCCACTTCTTTTTCGGGTTCAGCCTCGGCCCTGTTCAGCAGGGACTCAACGGAGGATTCCAGCTCATCTGTATGAGGCTTTTTGGCCGCAATATCCAATGGCGAGGGACCAGTTTTGCGATCCATCTGAACCCTATACCCACGTGTCCATTGCCGCGGCCGCCACGTCGCCTTCTGGGCGTACCGATCCTTCAAAGGAAGAGTCCAGCTCCCAGGCAACCGACAACACAGTTCGAAGTGCATCCACACCACTGGTGTCGGGTTTGCCTCCCCGAAGTACAATGTCGTCGCCGTCACGCACTGCCTCAAATCCGGATTGTGCTGCGGGGATCAGGCTGGTCGGTTTCTCATTGAGTCCACGTAGATCCTCAGCGATGTACGTTGGACGTTCATCCGCGTGAGCCCGCAGTAAAGCCCAGTGACGAGATACCCCTGTGAGCACATGCAGCACGGGAATTTGCGCAGCGACAGCTCCAGCAATATCAGTATTGAGTCTATCGCCGATGGCCAATGGTGCTGTTGCGTTAAACCTTCTCACAGCGCTGTGAAACATTGCTGGTTCCGGTTTTCCCGCAGATTCCGGATGGACACCGGTAGCACTCACAACAGCAGCGACCATCGATCCGTTCCCAACGCAAAGACCGCGCTCTGTGGGCAGAGTGGTATCAAGGTTCGAAGCAAAGTACGACGCACCATTTCTGATTGCGAGCGTGGCCTCTGACAGCTCCGCCCAACCAGTAGCCGGATTATGTCCATGCAACACTGCCTCGGGATCGTCATCGGCCGAATCAACCACCTTCAACCCAGCCTCCCGAGCCAGTTCTTTGAAGGATTCGCTGCCGAGTACTAGCACTTTTGCTTGCTTTTCGACGCTCCCCGCAACTATCTCAATAGCGGCCTCGGCTGAGGTCAGTACTTGATTCCGAGCGGTAGGCAGGCCGATGTCACTGAGCATCCGTGCCACCACAGCGGGGCCACGAGAAGCATTGTTAGTGATGTACACCAACTGTGCATGCGCTGCGTTGAGGCTCTCGACAGCGCCTGGGAGCGCCTGACCACCTTCCCAAACTGTACCGTCGAGATCCAGGAGGAAGGCGTCGAAGGAGGTGTGCAAGCTCATTTATGCCTCATTGTCTGCGTTGAGTTCTTCAACCCGAGCGCGGGCGTCCGTATGCTCATCGATATCTTGCTCTACTGCCACTTGAAACCATTCCTTGGCTGCAGTCGCGTCACCATTGGCGAGAAGAACATCAGCATAGGCGTAGGAGAGGCGTGCTGCCGTTAGCCCGGAGGCCCGCCGGTCAGGATTTACGCGCTGGAGGGTCACCAAGGCCGATTCCTTTTGCCCAAGATCCATCCGAGCCCCTGCACTGACGATGGCGAGCTCAACTCGAGTATCGGAATCGAGCTGATCCGGGTTCACCTCGTTTGCAATCTCGATAGCCTTCTGCGGGCGCCCCAATCCACGCTCAGCGTCGGCCATCACTGCCACCAACCCTGGGCCAGCACTCATACGACGTGCGGCCCGCAACTCCGACACAGCCTCTTTCCACTCACCAGCGTGGTAAGCGGCAATACCTGCCGTTTCACGAACCACAGCTACTCGACCCGCTCGGTCCTTTGCTGCACGCGCGTGGCGGAGTGCTAATTGGGGATCGTCCTGCATCAGGGTAGCTGCCATGATGAGGTGCTGGGCCACCGTGTGAGCATTGTCCTTTGACAACACTTTGAGATCCTGAAGCACCATCGGATCCAAATCCCGCACATCGATATCGCCGGGCAGGTCAGGATCATTCTGACGATTATTGATTCGCTCCTCACGGAATCCCGATCGCTGAGGTCTGGAGAATTTCCGATCTCGATCTTGACCACCTCTTTGAGCGTGATGGCGCTTGTCTTTGGGCCGGGACGAACGATCCTTGTGGTCACCCCGTTCATGGCGTCGCCCACCACGGTGTTCTGCAGGTCTATCGGATCGGCGCGGACGATCGCTGCGCTTGGAATAATCTTGGTTGCCCATTGGATTCCTCAAGGAGTTAAATCGTTGATAATACAGCAAAAGAGCGTGGCGTAGGATGAAGGCTTTACCATCATCACTACACCACGCTCCATCGTTGCACTTTGAAGTTGTTGGTCGGCGGTGTCTTACTCTCCCACACCCTCCCGGGTGCAGTACCATCAGCGCTGTCGGGCTTAGCTTCCGGGTTCGGAATGGGTCCGGGCGTTGCCCCGATGCTATAACCACCGACACGTTCTTGTGTGTGTTGGGTGTGCATGCACAGGCGGTGTTGTGTCAGTGACTGCATAGTGGACGCGGGTGATTGTGTGTTGTTTTGCGGGGTGTGTTGTTTTTTGGGTTTGGTTGTTTTGCGGGTTGTGTTTGGTGTGTTGTTCGGTGGATTAGTACCAGTCACCTGCATGACCTTGCGGTATGTCCAGTTCTGGCCTATCAACCCGGTGGTCTACCGGGCACCTGATATTGAAACCTCATCTTAAAACAGGCTTCCCGCTTAGATGCTTTCAGCGGTTATCCCTTCCGTACGTAGCCAACCAGCCGTGCCACTGGCGTGACAACTGGCGCACTAGAGGTACGTCCGTCCCGGTCCTCTCGTACTAGGGACAGCCTTCTGCAAGTTTCTACGCGCGCGGCGGATAGAGACCGAACTGTCTCACGACGTTCTAAACCCAGCTCGCGTGCCGCTTTAATGGGCGAACAGCCCAACCCTTGGGACCTACTCCAGCCCCAGGATGCGACGAGCCGACATCGAGGTGCCAAACCATCCCGTCGATATGGACTCTTGGGAAGATCAGCCTGTTATCCCCGGGTACCTTTTATCCGTTGAGCGACACCACTTCCACTCGTCGATGCCGGATCACTAGTCCCGACTTTCGTCCCTGCTTGAGTTGTCACTCTCACAGTCAAGCTCCCTTGTGCACTTACACTCACCACCTGATTGCCAACCAGGCTGAGGGAACCTTTGGGCGCCTCCGTTACTGTTTAGGAGGCAACCGCCCCAGTTAAACTACCCACCAGGCACTGTCCCTGACCCAGATCATGGGCCGAGGTTGATAGATACCCAATTCGATCAGAGTGGTATTTCACCTGTGACTGACACTCCCACTGGCGTGGTGTGCTGATAACGTCTCCCACCTATGCTACACAAACCGAACCGAATATCAATACCAAGCTATAGTGAAGGTCCCGGGGTCTTTTCGTCCTGCCGCGCGTAACGAGCATCTTTACTCGTACTGCAATTTCACCGGGCCTGTGGTTGAGACAGCAGGGAAGTCGTTACGCCATTCGTGCAGGTCGGAACTTACCCGACAAGGAATTTCGCTACCTTAGGATGGTTATAGTTACCACCGCCGTTTACTGGGGCTTAAATTCTCCGCTTCGAACCCCACAGGGGTTCTAACAGGTCCTCTTAACCTTCCAGCACCGGGCAGGCGTCAGTCCGTATACATCAACTTCCACGTTTTCGCACGGACCTGTGTTTTTAATAAACAGTCGCTTCCCTCTATTCTCTGCGACCACCAAACACCAACCAACCGCATGGGCTGGTGATCTTCGGTGGCCCCCCTTCTCCCGAAGTTACGGGGGCATTTTGCCGAGTTCCTTAACCACAGTTCACCCGTTCGCCTGAGTATACTCTACTTGACGACCTGTGTCGGTTTGGGGTACGGGCTCACAACATCCTCGCTAGAGGCTTTTCTCGACAGTCCAGGATCACCACCTTCCCCACTCATAGTGGGATTCGTATCACGCCTGACCCATGATGCCTACCGGATTTGCCTAGTAGGCGGGCTGCACGCTTACACCACGAAAACCAGCCTCGTGGCGTGGCTACCAACCTGTGTCACCCCATCGCTTGACTACTACCAATGAAGGTCCCACGCACACCCAACACCACACAACCACAAGTGGTTGTTGCGGGTTGGGGTGGGTGGTTAGTACCACTGCTTCGTCATGGACGGCTGTTGTGAGGTACCAGAATATCAACTGGTTGTCCATCGACTACGCCTGTCGGCCTCGCCTTAGGTCCCGACTCACCCTGGGAAGATTAGCTTGACCCAGGAACCCTTCGTCATTCGGCGGAGCAGGTTTTCACTGCTCATTCGTTACTCATGCCTGCATTCTCACTCGCGCACACTCCACACCACGATCACTCGGATGCTTCCACGCAGTGCACGACGCTCCCCTACCCAACACACCACAACAGGTGTGTTGCCGCGGTTTCGGCGGTGTACTTGAGCCCCACTACATTGTCGGCGCAGAACCACTCGACCAGTGAGCTATTACGCACTCTTTCAAGGATGGCTGCTTCTAAGCCAACCTCCTGGCTGTCTTCGCGATCCCACATCCTTTTCCACTTAGTACACCCTTAGGGGCCTTAACCGGCGATCTGGGCTGTTTCCCTTTCGACCAACGGAGCTTATCCCCCGCAGTCTCACTGCTGTACTAGCATTCACTGGCATTCGGAGTTTGGCTGACATTGCTAAGATGGTAGTCCCGCTCAACCAACCAGTCGCTCTACCTCCAGGAAGCACCATACAACGCTGCACCTAAATGCATTTCGGGGAGAACCAGCTATCACGGAGTTTGATTGGCCTTTCACCCCTACCCACAGCTCATCCCCTCAGTTTTCAACCTAAGTGGGTTCGCGCCTCCACAACCTCTTACAGCTGCTTCACACTGGCCATGGGTAGATCACTCCGCTTCGGGTCCAGGACATGCCACTAACACTCACCCTAGTTAGGATTCGCTTTCGCTACGGCTACCCACACTCATGGTTAACCTCGCGACATGCCGCTGACTCGCAGGCTCATTCTTCAAAGGCACGCCATCACCACCCACACACCCCACAACAGGGCACGCAAGCACGGCTCTGACGGTTTGTAAGCACACGGTTTCAGGTACTCTTTCACTCCTCCGGGTACTTTTCACCATTCCTCACGGTACTACATCCGCTATCGGTCATTTCGAGATTTAGGCTTACCGGGTGGTCCCGGCAGATTCACAGCAGATTCCACGAGCCCGCTGCTACTCGGGGTATAACACATGGCCCAACACCACCAACACTGCATTCACGTACAGGACTCTCACCTTCTCCGGCAGGCGATTCCACACCACTTCCGCTTACAGCATCAATCATGCTCTCGTGTCATGCCACCACGAACAGCCACGCCCCACAACACCACACACGCAACCCTGGCACAGGTATCACACGCATACGGTTTAGCCTCATCCACGTTCGTTCGCCACTACTAGCAGAATCACAATTGTTTTCTCTTCCTGTAGGTACTGAGATGTTTCACTTCCCTACGTCTACCCCCACTAGCGCTATGCATTCACACTAGGGTCACCACCAATCACAGTGGCCAGGTTTCCCCATTCGGACACCCTCGGATCAACGCTTGATTGACAACTCCCCGAGGCCTATCGCGGCCTTCCACGTCCTTCATCGGCTCGAAATGCCAGGCATCCACCGTGTGCCCTTCCAACACACACCAACCACCACAACGGCAGCCAGTCATGCACCGGACACAACGAATCAACCACACCTGCCACAGCAAGCGCGGTCACACACAAACAAACAAACCTTCACACACCACAACCACACACACAGTGATGGTCATAGCACAACAAACAATACTTAATTCACAGAATAAAGAATTACTCGCGTCCACTATACAGTTCTCACACAACACCACCACACACCAACCAACCACCACACAGGCAGCCAGCACAGTGTGCCATGATCCAACAAGGACAATCGTGTTGCCCCAGACACCCAACAGCGCACCAATACCCACACACCCCAACCACACCGGCGGGACGACAAAACTTTTGTTGCTCTACTCATACTGCTTGCCCATTGCGCACACGCTGATCCATCACCACCACATCCGTGCATCCGGTGCACACGCGGTGATCATGCCCATGTGTGATCTCCACCCGGGTAGCACCACACCACCACACACCAACTACTGGCGCGGGGCATCAACCTGTGAGCACCACATTCAACAAAAAGAGAAAAATAAAATACTGCTCCTTAGAAAGGAGGTGATCCAGCCGCACCTTCCGGTACGGCTACCTTGTTACGACTTCGTCCCAATCGCCGACACCACCTTCGACCACTCCCCACACACGGTGGTTGGGCCATGGGCTTCGGGTGTTACCAACTTTCATGACGTGACGGGCGGTGTGTACAGGCCCGGGAACGTATTCACCGCAGCGTTGCTGATCTGCGATTACTAGCGACTCCGACTTCATGGGGTCGAGTTGCAGACCCCAATCGAACTGAGGTGGCTTTCAGCGATTCGCTCACTCACAGGTTCGCTGCGCGTTGTACCGACCATTGTAGCATGTGTGAAGCCCTGGACATAAGGGGCATGATGATTTGACGTCATCCCCACCTTCCTCCGAGTTCACCCCGGCAGTCTCTCATGAGTCCCCACCATCACGTGCTGGCAACATAAGACAAGGGTTGCGCTCGTTGCGGGACTTAACCCAACATCTCACGACACGAGCTGACGACAACCATGCACCACCTGTACACCAACCACAAGGGAAACTACATCTCTGCAGCGATCTGGTGTATGTCAAGCCCAGGTAAGGTTCTTCGCGTTGCATCGAATTAATCCACATGCTCCGCCGCTTGTGCGGGCCCCCGTCAATTCCTTTGAGTTTTAGCCTTGCGGCCGTACTCCCCAGGCGGGGCGCTTAATGCGTTAGCTACGGCACAGAAGTCGTGGAAGACCCCACACCTAGCGCCCACCGTTTACGGCATGGACTACCAGGGTATCTAATCCTGTTCGCTCCCCATGCTTTCGCTCCTCAGCGTCAGTTACTGCCCAGAGACCTGCCTTCGCCATCGGTGTTCCTCCTGATATCTGCGCATTCCACCGCTACACCAGGAATTCCAGTCTCCCCTACAGCACTCAAGTTATGCCCGTATCGCCTGCACGCCCGGAGTTAAGCCCCGGAATTTCACAGACGACGCGACAAACCACCTACGAGCTCTTTACGCCCAGTAATTCCGGACAACGCTCGCACCCTACGTATTACCGCGGCTGCTGGCACGTAGTTAGCCGGTGCTTCTTCTCAAGGTACCGTCACAAAACGCTTCGTCCCTTGCGAAAGAGGTTTACAACCCGAAGGCCGTCATCCCCCACGCGGCGTCGCTGCATCAGGCTTGCGCCCATTGTGCAATATTCCCCACTGCTGCCTCCCGTAGGAGTCTGGGCCGTATCTCAGTCCCAATGTGGCCGTCCACCCTCTCAGGCCGGCTACCCGTCGCCGCCTTGGTAGGCCATTACCCCACCAACAAGCTGATAGGCCGCGGGCCCATCCCACACCGAAAAAACTTTCCACCACAATCACTACATCATGGTCCTATCTGGTATTAGACCCAGTTTCCCAGGCTTATCCCAAAGTGCAGGGCAGGTCACCCACGTGTTACTCACCCGTTCGCCACTCGAGTACCTTGCAAGCAAGGCCTTTCCGTTCGACTTGCATGTGTTAAGCACGCCGCCAGCGTTCGTCCTGAGCCAGGATCAAACTCTCCACAAAAAAACAAGCACAAAACACTCGTTCCAAAGGCTCGTGAAAAGCCCAAACCTAACCAAACAAACGATGACACAACATCATCATTTTTTTAAAAAAACATACAGGGCAATCAGTGCATCAAACGCGCAGCGGGTCTTGACGAGACAACCAACCACACACACCAACCACCCCAGCACTACCATCACGCACCACCAACAAGCAGCACCATGACACCAGCACACAACCGGCACCACACACCACCAACGATGCGCAACAAGCAGCACAACAACAAAAATAAAAGTATTGGCACACTATTGAGTTCTCACACAACACTGCTCACTGGCTTTATCGAGCCTTATGAGCAACGGATTTAGAAAGTAACATAGAAGTTAACATTCCGTCAACCATGTCTTTCAAAAATCTTTCGCTACAGTCTGCTGGCCGAACCAGCAGCAGCGACCCGGCTAAAGTTACACATCACCGATGAACAACACAAACCCCCAGTTCAAAAGACTAAACCGGGGGTTCGAAGGACGTCGAAAAGCTAGGAAGCGATGACGCGGGCTCCTGCAAAGTTCTTTTTACCCTTCCGCAGCACAGCCCAACCACCGCTCAGCAGATGCGTTGGCTGAAGAACGAAGTCTTCGCTTTCGATGCGCTCGTTGTTCACGTACGCGCCGCCCTCCTTGATGGTGCGTCGAGCATCGCCTTTAGACTGCGCTAGTCCGGAGTCAACCAAGAGATCAACGATGCTCGGAGTGCTTCCTGCAGGATATTCAGCTACTTCAGTTTCTTGCAGCGCGGATGCGAGGGTAGCTTCATCAAGCTCATCAAGTGACGCGCGACCGAAAAGCGCCTGAGCTGCCAATTCGACGGCCTCGGTGGCTTCAGTACCGTGAACGATGTTGGTCATTTCCTGAGCCAAACGCTTTTGAGCCTCACGCAGATGGGGGCGCTCTTGTACAGCTTGCTCGTATTCAGCAATCTCTTCCTGGTTCAAGAACGTAAACCAGCGCAGATAATCGATGACCACGCTGTCGCCAGCATTAATGAAGTACTGGTACCAGGAATAAGGGCTCGTCAATTCGGGATCCAGCCAAAGCTTTCCGCCGCCCGTGGACTTACCGAACTTTTGTCCGTCGGCGTCGGTGACCAAAGGAACGGTCAAGCCATGCACTCGCTCGCCATCAACACGTCGGTTGAGGTCGACACCGGAAACAATGTTGCCCCACTGGTCGCCGCCACCAATTTGAAGAGTGACGTTCTTGGAGCGACGCAGCCGGACGTAGTCGTTTGCCTGCAGCAGCATGTAGGAGAACTCAGTGTAGGAAATGCCGTCGCTTTCTAAACGACGCTTCACCGTATCGCGATCAAGCATCGTATTGAGCGAAAAGTTCTTGCCAACGTCACGCAGAAACTCGATCACGTTCATTTCACCGATCCAGTCCGCGTTGTTGACCATCTCAGCTTTGCCCTCACCGAAGTCGATAAAGCGAGCAATCTGCGCCTTAATGCTCTCCATGTTCTCCGCGACCTGCTGCTCGCTCAACATGCTGCGTTCCCCCACGTCGCGAGGATCGCCGATCATGCCAGTTGCGCCGCCGGCCAAAGCAATTGGCGTGTGGCCTGCAAGCTGGAAGCGCTTCAGCATGATTAGAGGAACCAGGTGTCCTGCGTGCAGAGAGGAACCAGTGGGGTCAAACCCGCAGTACAAGGAGATGGGGTTTTGCGTGTGCTCACGCAGCGCCTCAACATCAGTGGAGTTGTTGATAAGGCCACGCCACTGCAGCTCTTCGATGATGTTCATGCCAGTTGTTTCCAATCCCTTGCTGTTAGTTTCGATGGTCCTACAGTGCTCGTTCTTCAGGCCAAGCTATGGCTTCGTCGGCAAGCATGACCGGAATGCCATCTTGGATTCGATACGCGATGTTCATGCGCGGATTCACCAACACTTGTTCGCGCTCGATATACTCCAGTGAGCCATGGTCTTGGGGGCAAACAAGGATGGCTAACAACTCGGGGTCAATACTCATGCTTCTAGCCTAGCTTTCGCATAGTGTTCGTAGGGGTGTTTGGGAACGTGCCGGCGGTGGGATCAGCACGTTCCAGCGTCATGATCGTGGCAAGAAGCCACGTTCGGCCCATGCACGTTGTTCTTTACTCTTGGCTTGGGCACGCCCGCGCTGTTCGCTCACACGAACGCCGGCGGTTCCACCACGGGTGGCTCGAGAGGCTACTGCTCCAGAAACCGTCAATACGTCGCGCACCCCGGGCTTCAATGCAGGGTGGACTGAGCTGAGCTCTTCGTCCGTGAGTTGGTCAAGCCCCTTGCCTTGAGATTCTGCAAGCTGGACACACGCTCCCGAGGCTTCGTGTGCCACTCGGAATGGCACGCCTTCGCGTACCAGCCACTCTGCAAGATCAGTAGCCAGCGTAAATCCGGCTGGAGCAAGCTCCGCCATACGCGCTTCATTGAAGGTCAACGTGGACACCAAGCCGGTCATCGCGGGCTGCAGCAGTCGAAGCTGAGCAACCGAATCTACGATCGGCTCCTTATCCTCCTGCAAGTCGCGGTTGTAGGCCAGCGGTTGGGCTTTGAGCGTTGCCATGAGTCCAGCCAGATTGCCGATCAGGCGTCCAGTCTTGCCGCGAGTTAGCTCCGCTACATCCGGATTCTTCTTCTGGGGCATGATCGAGCTGCCCGTCGACCATGCATCGTCCAGGGTGACATAACCAAATTCGGGCGTGCACCAGTACACGATTTCCTCGGCCAGGCGCGACATATCGACGGCGATCTGCGCAAACACAAACGCAGCTTCAGAGGCGAAGTCACGAGAACTCGTGGCGTCAATGGAATTATCTGCAGCCTCATCAAAGCCCAGTTCCTCGGCGATCGCCTCAGGATCCAGCTTCAGCGAAGAACCAGCCAATGCTCCTGATCCATAGGGTGATACAGCCAGGCGCTTGTCCAGATCTTGAAGCCTATCGACGTCGCGCAACAAAGGTTGAGCGTGCGCGAGCAGTTGATGCGCCAACAGGACTGGCTGCGCCGCCTGCGAGTGCGTCTTGCCCGGCATGATTGCGTCTGGATGTGCCGCGGCTTGGTCGATGATGGCGTCAACCAGATCTAAGGTGTCCAGAGCGACATCACGGACGGCGTCTCGTAACCACATACGAAACAGGGTTGCCACTTGATCGTTGCGGGAACGTCCGGCGCGCAAGCGTCCGCCTACCTCTGCCCCAACACGGTCGATGAGGCCTCGTTCCATGGCGCCGTGTACGTCTTCGTCGCTGGGCAACGGGCCGAAGCTGCCCTCGGCCACATCTTTACCCAGTTGCTCCAGGCCATCGAGCATGGTGCGGAGGTCTTCGTCGGAAAGCAAGCCCGCCTTGTGTAAGACTTTCGCGTGGGCCTTCGACGCCAACACGTCGTAAGGGGCGAGTACCCAGTCAAAGTGGGTTGAAACGCTCAGTGCAAACATCGCTTCACTGGGGCCACCGCTAAAGCGCCCTCCCCACAACGCGCCTTCATTTGTGCCGTGAGCCATTTACTTCGCCTCGCGGTCGCGCTTGTTAGCGATCTTGGAAGAAAGGCCGTGCAACTCAACAAAGCCCTTCGCTAGCGTCTGGTCAAAGGTATCGCCGGTGTCGTATGTGGCGAGGTTGAAGTCGTAGAGTGAGGAATCGGACTTGCGGCCATTCACGGTGATCTTGCCTGCGTGCAGCACCATGCGGATATCACCCGAGACATGCTCTTGGGTGGATTCGATGAATGCATCGAGGGAGCGCTTCAGCGGTGCATACCAGAGGCCGTCGTAAACTTCCTCGGACCAGCGGGCATCCACTAGGCGCTTGTAGCGAGCCAATTCGCGTTCAACGGTGACGTCTTCCAGGGCCTCGTGTGCAGCAATTAGGGTCACAGCGCCAGGGGCCTCGTACACTTCGCGGGACTTGATGCCCACCAGGCGATCCTCAACCATGTCGAGTCGGCCTACGCCCTGGGCACCTGCGCGACGATTGAGCTCTTCAATGGCCTCGAGCACACTGACGCTGCGTCCATCGATGGCCACCGGCACGCCCGATTTGAAGGTAATAGTGAGTTCATCTGGAGCATTGCCGAGTGCTGGATCCTCGGTGTAGGCGTAGAGATCCTTCGTGGGCGGGTTCCACAGGTCCTCAAGGAAGCCCGTTTCAACGGCGCGGCCCCACACATTTTGGTCGATGGAGAAAGGTGACTTCTTCGACTGTTCAATCGGCAGGTTGATTTCCTCGGCGAAGGCGATCGCTTTGTCGCGAGTCCATGCGTAGTCACGGGCGGGAGCAATAATTTCCAGATCGGGATCAAGGTTACGGAAACCAACCTCGAAGCGAACTTGGTCATTTCCCTTGCCCGTGCAGCCGTGGGAAATATGCGTGCCACCGTGCTCCTGAGCCGCCTGCACAAGGTGCTTGACAATCAAGGGACGAGAAATAGCGGATACCAGTGGGTACTGCTTCATGTACATGCCGTTGGCCTTGATTGTGGGCAGGCAGTATTCCTCGGCGAACTCATCCTTGGCGTCGATCACAATGGACTCAACTGCACCGCAGTCGAGAGCGCGCTGGCGCACCGACTCCATATCTTCGCCGCCTTGACCGAGGTCCAATGACACCGCAACTACTTCTCCGCCGGTCATCTTGGCCAAGTAAGGAATGGCTACCGAGGTGTCCAGACCGCCAGAATATGCAAGAACTACGCGATTACCCATGTGAAAATCTCCTTAGAAAATTGAATGGAATTACTGAATACTCTGAAAAACGCAGACACTCTGCTTTGAACGCCTACAAGTCATGCCCGCAGCGTGACCCTCGAACGAACTGTGAAGGTTTTTACCCAACAAAACCGCTGTAGGCACGATGAATCGCCTTATTCCTTAAACTGAAGCTCGCTCGTGAGCTGGTCATAGTCACGGTGCGTCATTAAGGCAATGAGCTCTTGGCCTGTGATTGAGTCCCTGGAAACAACAAACACGGTGTCGTCACCGGCGATCGTACCAACCACTTCCTGCATACCAACCCTGTCGATGAAGGATGCGAGGAAGGCGGCGGCACCTGGCGGGGTGCGAAGCACTGCGATGTTGCCCGAGTGATCGATGGAAACCAGCAGTTCATCGAGCATCTTCCGCAGCTTCTCGCGAGCACCCGAGGTTTTTGCCAGGGACACTTCGTCGTTGCCAATGACGTAATACCCGCGCCCAAATTCGGGGCGGTATTTCTTCGCGCCGAGCTCATCGAGGTCTCTTGACAACGTGCCCTGAGTGATCGATACACCCTCTGCTTCCAAAAGCTCGGACAATTGCATCTGGCTGTGAACTTTATGCTTTTGCAGAATATCCACAATCATGGTTTGCCGAACCGTGCGCGTGATGTTGCTTCGAGGCATCGATCCTTCACTTTCAGCGGTCAAAGGTGCTCCACTACGTCTTGAATAATCCACGCGTCAGTCCTACGAGGATGCGCGAGAATATTTCAATTTTTTCTATTTTATTCTAGTTGTAAGCAAAAGCACAACGTGGTTATTTCTCCTCCGCAGGCTGGTGCTCCATCAACCAAACCAACAACGCCTTCTGGGCATGCAGACGGTTTTCTGCCTCATCGAAGACTCGTGATCGTGGCCCATCAATTACGTCTGCCGATACTTCGCTGCCGCGGTATGCAGGTAAGCAGTGCAAAAAAATCGCCTCGGGTTTCGCCTTCGCCATCACCGCAGCATTGACCTGGTAGGGCAAGAACGGGGTTCGCCTGTCAACTCCGTCGTTTTCCATGCCCATCGATACCCACGTATCAGTGATCACCACGTCGGCGCCCTCAACGTCTGCAACGTCCGCGCTCACCGCGACGGTGGCCCCTGTCTGCTCCGCAACGACTCGGGCACGATCCACGAATTGCTGCTTCGGCTGGAATTTCTCCGGGGCGATAATAGTGATGTCCACCCCCGCATTGGCGAATCCAAGCATGTAGGAGTTTGCCATGTTGTTATCGCCATCGCCGAGATACACAGCTTTGAGTCCGCAGAGCTGTTCAGGACGAGAGTCCGGCGTGCAGTGTTCCACGATCGTTTGTAGGTCGGCGAGGATTTGGCAGGGGTGGAAATCATCGCTCAGTGCGTTCACTATTGGCACGGTGGCAGTTTCTGCCATTGCCTCCAGGTTGGCTTGCGCGAAGGTGCGCCACACGATGGCCGATACAAATCGCGAGAGCACAGCGCCGGTATCTTGGAACGTCTCCCCCTTCCCCATCTGCGACTTTCCGGTCTCTGTGACGATGGGGTGTCCTCCAAGTTCAGCGATTCCGGCACTAAATGAAAAACGGGTGCGAGTGGAGGTTTTGTCAAACAACACCGCTACCGACTGCGGCCCTGCGAACGTTTCTCGGGAATATCGATCCTGTTTGAGCTCCATCGCCAGCCGCAACACTTCGAGGAGTTCCTGGTGGTCGAGATCGTCATCCGCCAAAAAGTGACGCACTTGAGTGATTTGCATTATTGATTCTTCCCTTCGATCGCTTCACCGATTGCCGCAGCTAGCTTTTCGACGCCACGTCGCACATCTTCTTCAGAAATCACCAATGGTGGCGTGAGCCTCACGACCTCTTTGGCGGGGTTGTTGAGGATGAGTCCGTGGTCCAGCCCCTTACGTACGACCTCCTGCGCCACTGGTTGATCAAGTACAACGCCTAACATGAGCCCGCGGCCACGCACGTGATTCACCCCTGGGATCGTCGCTACTGTCTCTGCCAGCAACGCTCCTTTGCGCTTTACCTCGGCCACGAAGGCATCGTCGATCACGCTGAGCACAGCTTTTGCCGCTGCGCACGCCACAGGGTTGCCGCCGAACGTGGTGCCGTGCGAGCCGGGCTGCATGAGCGCTGCGGCGTCACCGCGAGCAAGCACCGCTCCGATGGGCAGCCCCGCTCCCAAGCCCTTCGCCATGGTGACAACATCGGGCTGCACGTCCTCGTGTTGGAACGCGAAGAAATCACCGGTTCGGCCCACGCCGGTTTGTACTTCGTCGAGGATCATGAGGATGCCGTGTTCGTCGCAAAGCGCACGCACGGCACGGAGGAATCCCTCTGGTGCTGGAACAACCCCAGTTTCGCCCTGGATTGGTTCGAGGAAGATCGCGCTGACGCTGCCCGGATCTGTTTCGACCATCGCACGCAGGACGGTGATATCCCCATAGGGATAAAATTCTACGTCGGGTAGCAATGGGCGGAACGGTTGCTGCTTGCTGGGCTGCCCGGTAATCGAGAGCGCCCCCAGGGTTCGGCCATGGAAGCCGTGTTGTGCAGCAAGTACCCGACGTTTGCCGGTGAGCTTGGCCAATTTGAGTGCCGCTTCGTTGGCCTCTGTACCGGAGTTGCAGAAAAACGCCTTCACCGAAGGGTCTCCGGGCGCGAATCGCTGCGCCAATGCTTCGGCCACATCGATCACGGGCTGAGAGACGAAGAGGTTCGAGACGTGTGCGAACGCTGCTACTTGCTCAGACACCGCTGCAACGACCTCGGGATGCCCGTGACCAAGGGAATTCACGGCGATGCCTGCGAGCATGTCGATATATTCGCGCCCTTGCCCATCCTTTACGATGGCGCCCTCACCCTCCACCAGGGCCACAGCGGGCGTGCCGTAGGTGTTCATGAGCGCATCTGACCAGCGCTGTTGTAGGTTGTTCATTCTTGACCTCGATAGAGAGTTTGTGGAAGCTTTTCGACGTTCCCATCCGAGTCATCAATCACCATCGTCCCGATGCCACCGGAGGTCAAAAGCTCGAGCAGCACGGAGTGAGCAACGCGACCATCGATCACGTGGGCTGCGTCTACACCAGCGTCCACGGCGTGGAGACAGCTTTCCATCTTCGGGATCATGCCCGAATCGAGCTTCGGAAGAATTTCGCGGAGGTCGCCGGTGCGGATCATCGATGCGAGTGAGCTGCGATCCGGCCAGTCGGTGTAGAGACCTTCAACGTTGGTGAGAATCATGAGGCGCTCCGCCTGCAAGGCGGCGGCTAGCGCACCGGCGGCGGTGTCTGCATTGATGTTGAATACTTCCCCGTCTTCGCCGGGGGCGATGGTTGAGATCACGGGAATTCGACCCGCTTCAATGATGTCCAGCAGCACTGAGGCATCGACGTGCGTGATGTTGCCTACCTGACCGATGTCGGTCATCTCGCCTTCGAGATCAATGTAGCGCTTCTCCGCCCGGAACAGTCCGGCGTCTTCACCGGACATGCCAACAGCATAAGGACCATGCGAGTTGATCAGCCCCACGAGGTCGCGTCCCACCTGACCGAAGAGCACCATGCGCACCACGTCCATCACCTCAGGGGTGGTGACGCGGAACCCACCTTTGAATTCTCCTTCCATGCCGAGTTTCTTCAGCATCGCGGAGATCTGCGGTCCGCCGCCATGAACCACCACGGGCTTTGCGCCGACGGTGCGCAAAAACACCATGTCTGCGGCGAAGGCAGCTTTGAGCTCTTCATCCACCATCGCGTTGCCGCCGTACTTAACCACCACGATCTTGTCGCGGAAATGCTGCAACCAGGGAAGCGCCTCAGCCAGCACGTTGGCGCGCAATTGTGGGGTGAGCTTAGATTGTTCCATTGCCTTGGATCCTCTATTTCACAACTAGGAAGAATAGGCCGAGTTGATTTCGACATACGCGTGGCTGAGATCGGTGGTTCGAACGAAGGCCTCTCCTGATCCACCCGTGCCGAGATCCACACGGACGTCAATATCTGCTCCGCTGAGATCCACGTCGCGGGCGCCGGGTGCGCCGGTGCTGTTGAGGCACACTGGTTGATCGTTAAACCACACGGAGATCTTGTCTGGATTCATCGCCGCATCGGCCATACCAACGGCGGCCAGGACTCGACCCCAGTTGGGGTCGGAGCCGAACATGGCGCACTTGAATAAGTTATCGCGGCCGATGGTTCGCGCGGCGTTCAATGCCTGCTCATCGTCCTCAGTTCCGCACACGGTGATGCGCACGCGCTTGGTCACGCCCTCAGCATCGGCTTGGAGCTGATTGGCAAGATCGGCGCAGGCATCAAGTACTGCTTGTTCGAACGCTTCCGCGTCGGGTTCCACGCCAGAAGCACCGTTGGCCAGGAGCAATACTGTGTCGTTGGTAGACGTTGAACCGTCCACGTCTAAGGTGTTGAAAGTGACAGCCACGGCACGCTCCAACGCTCGTTGGGCTTGATCTGCGCTCACTTTGGCGTCAGTGGTGAGGCACACCAACATGGTTGCCAAAGAAGGAGCCATCATGCCTACGCCCTTGCCCATACCGCCAAGCGTCCAGCCATCCGCCTGCACCACCGTTTGCTTGCGCACCGTATCCGTGGTGAGGATTGCGTCCGCTGCTTTTTCACCATGTTCGGGGCTATCGCCAAGCGATTGCGCCACTTGCTCGATGCCGCTGAGAAGCTTGTCCATCGGAAGCAACTCGCCGATCAACCCTGTGGAACACACCGCGATGTTGTCCACGGGGACGTCGATAAGCTTCGAAAGGTGAGCCACTGAAGCTCGAGCATCCCTGTCGCCTTGTGCGCCGTTGCAAGCGTTCGCGTTGCCGGCGTTGAAGAGCACAGCCTGCAACGTGCCGTCGCCGACAGCTTCTCGGCTCAGCTTGACGGGAGAGGCAACAACACGGTTGCGGGTAAACACGCCCGCGGCACTGAACTCAGGCCCGCTGTTGAGCACGAGGGCGACGTCCGACTTGCCGGAAGGTTTGATGCCTGCAGCAAGCCCAGTGCTAAGAAAACCTTTGGGGGCGGTCACGCCCGTGATCTGATTCATGTACCTCTCCTCTTTATGGCGCTACGCCAGCGATGCTCAGACCGGCAGTTTCTTCTATTCCCAAGCATAAATTCATGCACTGCACTGCGGCGCCAGCGGTGCCTTTGCATAAATTGTCGATGGCTGACGTGAGCAACACAGTGCCAGCACGCTGATCCACCTCTACCTGCACGTGGCAGGCGTTCGATCCAAGCACCGCTTGAGTTTGCGGTTGCACCCCGGGCGCCAATAGATGCACAAAAGCTTCGTCGGCGTACGCCTGCTCGTAGGCTGCACGCAACGTGGCCTCGTCTACCCCGGCAGCCAGGGGCGCCGTGGCGGTGGTCAAAATACCCCTCGGCAATGGTGCAAGGACGGGCGTGAAGCTTAACTGCACTCCCTCGCCTCCGACCTCGGTGAGGTTCTGGACGATCTCAGGATTGTGGCGATGCTTGCCAGCAGTGTTGTAGGCCTTCAGCGACCCCATGGTTTCGGCGCCAAGCAGCCCCACCGAGGCCTTCTTCCCGCCGCCTGAAACGCCGGTAATAGACACGACCGAGACCTTCGGCTCGATCAACCCTGCTTGCACTGCCGGCCACAGTGCAAGCGTGGCACCGGTGGGAAAACAGCCGGGGACCGCCACCCGTGCTGATTGTGCGATTTGTTCGCGATGACCCGGCATCTCGGGAATTCCGTAGGGCCACGCGCCTGCATAATCGCCGCCGTAGAACGTGTCCCAATCGCTTTGCTGGCGCAGGCGGAAATCAGCGGCACAATCGATGATCACCATCCCCTCCGGCAACTGCTTGGCGATTTCTGCCGAATGTCCATGTGGAAGGCCGAGAAAGACGACGTCATGTTCAGCGAGCTTTTCCAGATCCAAGGCCTCGATCGTGCGGTCCGCTAGCGCGATGAGGTGCGGCATTGCATCGCTGACTGGTGTTCCCGCCGAACTGCCCGCCATCAGCGACCCAATACTGAGTTCACCACTTTTCACACCTGGGTGATCAAGCAACAGGCGGAGGATCTCACCGCCCGCGTAGCCCGTGGCGCCCACCACCGCGATGCGGGTTGAAGTCTGTGAATCTGCGGAAACTTGAACCATGCCTAGAACTATACACTTTATGCATCTAAAGGCAATTTATTTATCAGGGTATGAGAAGAGGGCGGCGGGTGCCGCCCCCCAGGGCGCAAAAACTTATGCGCGCATCTGAGCGCCGGTGTCCGCCTTAGCCTTCGCCGCTGCGGCCAAACGAGCCTCATTCGCTTCCTCGTCAGTCAGCGTGCGGTCGTTCGCCCTGAATACCAGGGAGAACGCCAGCGACTTCTTGGAGTCACCGAGGGATTCGGAACGGTAGACGTCGAAAAGCTCTACCTGCTCCAGCAACTCTCCCGCGCCGTCCTGAATCGCACGGCGCACAGACTCCGCCGGGGTGGCCTCGTCAACCACGAGCGCAAGGTCCTGATGCAGCGCCGGGAAGCTAGACAACACCGGCGCAGGCATGCGATCGCGCAGCGGCAAGGCCGTCACCGAGAGCTCCATGGCACAGGTGCGTGAAGGCAGGCCGAGGCGTTCAAGAACCTGCGGATGCAGCTCACCGGCAAAACCAACACTTTCACCATCAACGAGCAGCTCAGCGCAACGGCCCGGGTGCCACGGCAATTGCTCAGCATTGCGCAGCTCTAGATCAACACCAGCCGCGCGGGCAACGACCCGAGCAGATTCGATGGCATCCGCGTAAGAATAAGCGCGCCCCTTACCCCATGGGCCTGAATGCAGATGTTCACCAGTGGCGACAGTGGCTACATGCAGCGGCTGATCTGGCAGTGAGGCAAGCAGATCTTGGACCTCCTTCTCGCTGGGCCGTTGACGGACATCCAGCATGGGCGATGTTCCATTGCCGCGCTGAAAGCTCACCTGCTGCAAACCGAAGAGCGCTACATGCTGTTGGCCACGAGCCACATTGCGTCCAAGAGCCTCCAACATGGAAGGCAGCAACGTGGTGGCGAGCACTGCGTAATCGGCATCGAGCGGATTCTGCACCTTCACCGTTGCCCGGCGGGGATCTTCGGCGTCCAGACCCCAAACATCGAACACATCGTTGCGAATAAACGGCGTTGGAAGGATCTCCGCATATCCCGAATAGGCCAGCGCGTGGCCTACTGCACGGCGTCGACGCTGCTGAGGTGAAAGACCACGGCCAATGGATGCCGGTGGAACGATCGAGGGGACGCTTTCGAGGCCCTCTAGTCGCAGCACCTCTTCAACGAGGTCGGACTGTTCGCCCAGATCCGGGCGCCACGACGGCGGAGTGACCTTGAGCAACTCACCTTCGCGCTCAACAACGCAGCCGACTTCTTCAAGGCGGGCGATCACCGTCTCATCGGAGTAGTCCACGCCGGCAACATCGCTCGGGCGACGCACCTTCATGGAAATCGCCTCGGGTGCCTCCAGCTCCCCCACGAGGGTTCGCTGGGAGCTGACCTTGCCACCAGCAATTGCCACCAGCAGCGCGCAGGCGGCGTCGAGCGCCACTTCAATGATCTCGGGATCAACCCCGCGCTCGAAGCGTCGAGAAGCTTCCGAACTGAGCTTGTGGCGGCGCGAGGTGCGAGCGGTGCGGATGGGGTGCCAATTGGCGGCTTCAAAGTAGACGTCAGTGGTGTCGTCCTGAATTTCGGAGGAGTTACCACCCATCACACCAGCAAGTGACTGGATCCCCTGGTCATCGGCGATCACCACGTCTTCTGGGTGAAGTTCACGCTTCACATGATCGAGCGTCTCGAGCACTTCGCCTTCTTGCGCGTTCCGCACCACCAAGTTGCCGTGCACCAAGTTCGCGTCAAATGCGTGCATCGGTTGCCCGAGCAGAAACATGACGTAGTTGGTTACGTCCGTTGCCGCGTTCACCGGGCGTTGTCCGCACAACATCAGCTCGCGCTGCAACCAGAAGGGAGACTCCGCCTTCGGGTCAATGCCGGTGACTTTTCGCAGACCAAAGCGGCGCGCCTGGGTTTCCTCGCGAAGCTCGACACCAATGAGCTCCTCGCTCGGGGTTGGGACCGCGGATACGTCGATATTGGCAACCTCGATATTCTCCGCAGGATCCGCAAAGGTGAGGTCGAACGCCGAGGCGAGCTCGCGGCACAAGCCACGCGCGGAGAGTGCATAACCACGGTCCGGGGTGATATTGACGTCGAAGACGGTGTCATCGAGGCCGAGGGCTTCACGCGCGTCAGTACCTGGTTCGCCGCCGTCAAGGACGATGATGCCGGAGTTCTGCTTATCCGCCAGGCCGAGTTCGGCAGCCGAACAGATCATGCCAGCCGACATCTTCCCGTATGTCTCGCGCGCCGAAATTGCGAAGTTGCCGGGGAGCACTGCGCCAGGCAACGCCACCACGACGGTGTCGCCCTCTCGGAAATTGCGGGCACCGCACACGATCGACTGCAGCTCACCGCTGCCGTTGGCCTTGCCAACATTCACGTGGCAATGACGAATGGGTTTTTTAAATCCCGTGAGCTCTTCAATCGTTTCTACGCGCCCAATGACCAAGGGGCCGGTGGTCTTGGGGATCGGCTCATAGCCCTCGGTCTCGAAACCAACGCGGACGTAACCGGCGTCGAGCTCCTCGGCGCTCACGTTCCAGCCAGGATTGGAATAGCCCAGCAGCTTGCTTACCCACTGTTGAGAAATCAGCATGAAAGTTGTTCCTTAAAATTCAGATCGAATCCACTGCGTCTAAAAGCACTGGTGGTGAAGTTGCTGGAGGTTATGCCTGGATACCGAAGGGAAGTGTGAAGCGCAGATCGCCCTCCACCATGTCTCGCATGTCGCTGAGACCATTGCGGAACTGCAGGGTGCGCTCAAGTCCCATGCCGAAAGCAAAACCGGAATAGACTTCGGGGTCGATCCCGGCTGCGCGCAGCACATTCGGGTTGACCATGCCGCAACCACCCCACTCGATCCAGCCGGCGCCGCCCTTCTTGTTGGGGAACCACACGTCCACCTCGGCGGAGGGCTCGGTGAAGGGGAAGTAGTTGGTGCGCATACGAGTGTGCGTATCGGGTCCGAAGAGCGTCTTGGCCAAGTGGTCAAGGGTGCCGCGAAGGTGAGCCATGGTCAGACCTTTGTCCACTGCAAGGCCTTCAACTTGGTGGAATACCGGTGTGTGGGTGGCGTCCAGCTCGTCGGTGCGGAACACGCGACCAGGGCAGACCACGTAAATTGGTACGTGGCGCGAAAGCATGGTGCGCATTTGCACCGGGGAAGTGTGCGTACGCAGCACCTGCTTTGATCCCTCCACGCTGACGTGGAAAGTATCTTGGAGCGTGCGTGCCGGGTGATCCGGGATGAAGTTGAGCGAATCGAAATTGAAGTATTCCGCCTCAACCTCGGGGCCGTCTGCTACCTCGTAGCCCATGCCGATGAAGATGTCAGCGATGTTTTCACTCAGGGTGGTGATCGGGTGCAGGGCACCGGTCTGGGTGCGCGTGGTTGGTTCGGTCACATCGACGCGTTCAGCGCGGAGAACCTCAGCATTGCGCTTTTCTTCCAGGCGAGTTTTCGCCTCAGCGAAACTCTTTTCCACCCGCCCCCGCGCCATATTTACTAGACGCCCGGCCTCTTTGCGCTCCTCCTTGGGAATGCTGCCGAGTTGGCGGCGCGCTTGGGGAATCGGCGCCTCATCGCTCAAATGCGCGCGGCGAAGCTCAGCCAATTCCTCCAGCGACTCAGCACCAGCGAATGCCGAAACGGCTGCTTCGGCTGCTTTATTGAGGAATTCTTCGTTCAATTGGATTTCAGACACCCTTTAATGGACCCTTCACGTTGGTGTTTCGAGGCAATCAACCCCGCCATCATACCTTGCAGCTCTTCTTAGCTTTTCGACGAACCCGCGTGCTGCATTTTCGAGGACGCGTAGAGGCAAATCGACGCGGCCGTTGCTAGATTGAGCGATTCCGCACGACCCCTAATCGGAATTCGCACACGGTGGTCAGCCTTGGCGAGCAGCTCCTCGCCAAGGCCGTGTGCCTCATTGCCGAAGAGCCACGCGGTACGCTTCGCTAGCAGCTCATCGGCATCATCGAGGTTCACTTCACCATCGGCACTGGTGGCGAGCACTTGGAGGCCGCGCGCACGAACGCTTTGCAATACCGCCTCAATGTTGGGCTCACGGGCGACAGGCAAGTGGAAAAGGGACCCCGCAGATGCACGCACGCATTTGGAAGATTGAGGGTCTACGGTCTCACCCGCAAACACCACTGCATCGGCTCCCATAGCATCAGCTACTCGAATCAGCGTGCCTGCGTTTCCGGGCTCATTCGTTTCCACTGGGATGCTCAGCAGTTGCGGGTTTCCTCGCAGCGCCTGCTTGAGCGGCCACAAGACGGGGCTGCAGATGGCGAAAAGCCCGGTGGTGCTCTTGGTATCGGCCATGTGCACTGCGGCGCGTTCGCTGATGGGGTGCACGTAAACGCCCATGTTTCGGGCAAGCGTGAGGATGTGCGAAAAGCGCCCGGCGGCTTGCTCCGAGATGAACAGATCCGTTGCAGACCCAGTGGCTAGTGCTGCTTCTACTGAGTTTTCGCCTTCGACGATGAACTTTTGCGCCTTTTTCCTGGCGGCGCTTCGGTGCAGCTTCGCTGCTTGCACCACACGCGGGGTGCGCTCAGTAAATGGATCTGAAAAATCAATGGAGGCCATGTGGCAAATGTAGCAACTGGCCTCCAAGTGCACGCTGTTGTGCCCCTAGTCCAAGGGAACTCCCCTGGCATCAGTTTGGTAGGGGCCTACGTTAGCGATGATCAGGATGAGTTCGGCCAGCGCCCATAAGCTAACGCCTGCAAGTACGAGGAAACCGATGAGGAAGATTGCGGTTAACCAGCCAAATATGCCCAAACCTGCCTGGATCAAGCCCTTTGTGTTGTAACCCAAGTAGAAGTTATGAACGCCGAAGCTTCCAAGGAAGAAGGCCAGTACGGCCGCTATCACGCGATTCTTTTGATTCAAGGGCAAATATGGACCTTGGTGCTGGGGAAGGTTAAAGGAGTTTGACCCGTAGGGCGTGGTGCCATAGGGATTCTGTGCCTGGGTGGGACGCTGATACGGATTCGTCATGATGACCTCTCTGCTGCAAACAACCTGTGTCCTCATATTACGCAGCGGCCGGTTTGAGCCACGCGGGGACGTCGAAAAGCAAAAACCCGAGCTCCAGAGGAACTCGGGCTAAGAAGCTGATGCTTAGGCAGCCTTGGGGGCGTTGACGTCCTCAGGCAGAGCAGCCTTGGCAGCCTCGCAGATTGCGGAGAATGCAGCGAAGTCGTTCACGGCGAGATCGGCGAGCACCTTGCGGTCAACTTCGATCTCAGCAAGGCGCAGGCCCTGGATGAGACGGTTGTAGGTGATGTCGTTCATGCGAGCTGCAGCGTTGATGCGGGTGATCCACAGCTTGCGGAACTCGGACTTACGCGCGCGACGATCGCGGTAAGCGTAGGTCATGGAGTGGAGCCACTGCTCCTTAGCCTTACGGTACAGGCGGGAGCGCTGGCCGCGGTAACCCTTGGCGGACTTGAGGATTTCGCGACGCTTCTTCTTGGCGTTCAGGGAGCGCTTGACACGTGCCACTTGAAAACTTCCTTAATCTATCTTGGTTTTATTGGGAACTGAAGAATGGGTTTGGGTGCGGATTAGCCGCGACCCAGCAGGCGCTTCACACGCTTGGTGTCTGCCTTGGAGACGTCTTCGGTGCCCTTCAGGCGGCGGGTACGAGTCGAGGGCTTGCCCTCGAGCAGGTGACGGCGGTTAGCCTGCTCGCGACGGAGCTTGCCGGAACCGGTGATCTTGACGCGCTTAGCGGTGCCCTTGTGGGTCTTCTGCTTCATGGAATTAACGTCCTTTTTCGAATCTCTACGTTTTTACTTCTTGCCCTTGCGCAACGGACCAAAGACCATGGTCATGTTGCGACCGTCCTGCTTTGGCTTGGTTTCAACCACACCAAAATCAGCAACGTCATCAGCCAGACGCTCTAACAAGCGGAAGCCAAGTTCGGGGCGGGACTGTTCGCGGCCGCGGAACATGATGGTGACCTTGACCTTCGATCCCTTCTCAAGGAAACGAATGACGTTGTTCTTCTTCGTTTCGTAGTCGTGATCGTCGATCTTCGGGCGGAACTTCTGTTCCTTCACCACAGTCTGCTGCTGGTTCTTGCGGGATTCGCGAGCTTTCTGTGCCTGCTCATACTTGAACTTGCCATAGTCCATGATCTTGCACACCGGGGGCTTCGCGTTAGGCGCAACCTCAACCAGGTCGAGATCTGCGTCATAAGCGAGCTTCCGGGCATCCTCGATGCGGACGATGCCTACCTGCTCACCATTTGGACCGACCAAACGGATCTCAGGGACACGGATACGCTCATTAATGCGAGCTTCAGCGCTGATGGGGACTCCTCAAGTAGCAAATTGAACTTTTGACGTACCGCGCCAATCGCCGGGTTTTCACTTGGTGGCCGTGCCACACATGCGAAAAACCCGTTCACCCTTGCAGGTGAACGGGAGATCAGAACCCACTTGTGTGAGTTATTTACCTTGTACCCTGGTCCAGCTTAAAGCGGCTTCGGGTGGGATGATCTCCACTTGCGACCTACGCTGCAACAAGCTTTGTAGGCGGTAGTACGGGCAACCCTAACAGCTTGGAGCTCAAAGTACCAACTCGACGCGCGGAGATCACAAAAGCTCAGCGAGGAACTGGCCTGTGTAGGAACCCTTTACCTTCGCTACGTCTTCCGGGGTACCCTGTGCCACCACGCGACCACCGCCGGAGCCGCCCTCCGGCCCCATGTCCACGATCCAGTCAGCAGCCTTGATTACATCGAGATTGTGCTCGATCACGATCACGGAATTACCTTTGTCCACTAAGCCCTGGATCACGAGCATGAGCTTGCGAATGTCCTCGAAGTGCAAGCCGGTGGTGGGCTCATCCAAAATGTAGATGGTGCGGCCATTGGAACGCTTTTGCAGCTCTGAAGCCAATTTGACGCGCTGCGCCTCACCACCAGAAAGCGTGGTGGCCGACTGCCCAAGGCGTACATATCCCAGACCAACCTTGGTCAGGGTGGCGAGGTAACGGTGGATCGAAGTGATCGGCTCGAAGAACTCCGCAGCCTCACTGATGGGCATATCCAGCACCTCGGCGATGTTCTTTCCCTTGTACTTCACCTCGAGCGTTTCCCGGTTATACCGAGCCCCGTGGCACACCTCGCATGGAACGTACACATCTGGAAGGAAGTTCATTTCGATCTTCAACGTGCCGTCACCTTGACAGGACTCGCACCTTCCTCCCTTGACATTGAAAGAGAATCGGCCCGGCTTATATCCGCGTACTTTTGCCTCGGTGGTTTCCGCGAAGAGATTACGGATCTTGTCAAAAACGCCGGTATAAGTCGCTGGATTCGAACGCGGTGTTCGTCCAATCGGCGATTGATCAACCTGCACGAGTTTATCCAGGTGCTCGATACCCTCAACGCGCTTGACTCGGCCGGGAACTTGGCGCGAGCGGTTCAGTTCATTAGCCAGCACTTTGGACAAGATCTGGTTGATCAACGTGGATTTTCCGGAGCCCGAAACGCCAGTGATGCATGCGAGCACCCCCAAGGGGATGGACACATCGATGCCACGAAGGTTGTTCTCCTTGGCTCCGACGATTTTCAGCATGCGCTCGGGGTCAATGTCGCGACGTTGCTCAGGAACTCCAAGAACCTTTTTTCCACCCAGATACGCTCCGGTAATTGAATCGGCACATTCGACGATCCCCTCCGGTTTGCCTTGGTAGACCACTTCGCCACCATATTCGCCAGCCTTCGGGCCAATGTCCACGAGCCAGTCCGCTGTTCGGATGGTGTCTTCGTCGTGTTCCACCACGATGAGAGTGTTGCCAATATCTCGAAGGTGCTCCAGGGTTGAGATCAAGCGCTGATTGTCCCGCTGGTGTAATCCGATGGAGGGTTCATCCAGGACATACAGCACACCGGCTAAACCAGATCCGATCTGGGTAGCCAAGCGGATGCGCTGGGCCTCACCACCAGAGAGTGTTCCCGCAGCACGGTTCAGGGTGAGGTAGTTCAAGCCAACATCCAACAGGAATTTCAGGCGCGCCTGGATTTCCTTGAGCACGGCGCCAGCGATCATCGCTTCGCGTTCTCCGAGGCTCAGCGTATTAAGAAATTCTGCAGCATCAGCAACCGAAAGCGAACTAAGGCCGGCAATGGATTGCTCGCCGTGCGTTGTTGACGCCAAGCGCACCGAGAGAACTTCCGGACGAAGTCGTGCCCCTTTGCAGGTAGGGCAGGCAACCTCGCGGGTATAGGCGAGCAGACGTTCTTTCTGCGATTCACTATCGGTTTGATCTAGTTTGCGCTGTATGTAACCGAGCACTCCCTCGAATGGCGCTGTCCAACTGCGAATGCGACCGTATCGGTTTTTGTACCGGACCGCCACTTCCTGATCACTACCGTGCACGATGGCATGTTGTTGTTCGCGGGTGAGCTCAGAATAGGGCGTTTTCGGGTCAAACCCCATGGCCTTCGCCAGCGCCTCGATCAGCTTCTCAAAATATTTTGAGTTGGGACTTGCGTTCCATGGTTGCACCGCTTTGAGTGCGGGGGCATCTTCATCGGGGATGATCAGATCCACGTCCACTTCTGTGCGAGTACCTAAACCATCGCAGGCAGGGCAAGCTCCATACGGCGAGTTGAATGAAAATGCTCGCGGCTCCAGCTCATCGATGGCCAACGCATGCCCGTTAGGACAGGCCATTTTTTCGGAGAAACGGCGAATGCGGTTCGGATCATCTTTGTCAAGGCTCACAAATTCAAGCACCACAACGCCATCGGCGAGTTTTAGCGCGGTTTCAATCGAATCGGTCAAACGCTGCTTTTGTGAGCTCTTGACTTGGAGTCGGTCAACCACCACATCGATATCGTGTTTGACCTGCTTTTTTAGCTCCGGCGGACTGCTGAGCTGGTGCACTTCACCGTCCACTCGCACACGCGCATATCCCTCGGCAGCCAGCTCGGCAAAGAGGTCCACAAACTCGCCTTTTCGGGTACGCACCACTGGAGCGAGCACTTGAAACTTGGTGCCTTCATCAAGTTCGAGCACCTGGTCCACGATTTGCTGCGGCGTTTGCCTTTGAATAACCGCATCGCACTTCGGGCAGTGTGCGGTACCTGCGCGCGAATAAAGCAGACGGAGGTAGTCGTACACCTCAGTAATGGTGCCAACCGTTGAACGGGGGTTTCGGTTGGTGGACTTTTGATCAATTGAGACGGCTGGTGACAGCCCCTCGATAAAATCGACATCCGGCTTGTCCATCTGACCGAGGAACTGACGGGCGTAGCTGGAGAGTGATTCCACGTAGCGCCGCTGCCCTTCGGCGAAGATTGTGTCGAATGCGAGCGAGGACTTGCCTGAGCCTGAAAGTCCCGTGAATACCACGAGCGAGTCCCTCGGCAAATCAATATCTACGCCTTTGAGATTGTGCTCCCGGGCACCTCGAACCACTAAACGATCAGCCACGTTTTCCTTACCTCATTCAATCGGTGTCCCCCCAAAGATGCCTTTCACTATTGCAGCGCGCAGCGTCGGGCAGAAATTCCATCACTAGCCTAGCAGGATTACGAACATGTGTCCGAACATCTCTGACGCATTCCTCGTACACTACATTGACATGCGCACAACACTGGATCAGATCGCTGTATCAACGATGGACAACAACTGCTACCTCCTCGTGAGGGGCGAGCGGGCTTTGCTGATCGACGCAGCCGACGCCGCCGAGGACCTCCTCGCGCTCGCTCAGCGAAACAACGCAACAATCACCACCGTCGTGACCACGCATCAACATTGGGATCACGTCCGTGCTCTGGAGGAAGTGCTTGAAACCACTGGCGCCACCCACGTTGCACCCGCCCCAGACGCTGCGGCACTTCCCTGCCCTGCAGATCGCGAGTTAGAGGAAGGCGATGTGCTGCATTTCGAGGGCCTGGAACTTCATGCGCACATTCTGCGAGGACACACCATCGGCGGGCTCGCATTAGCTTGCCAGATTGACGGAACCTGGCACATTTTCGTTGGCGATAGCCTATTTCCCGGCGGGGTTGGCAAAACTGAATCGAGCGATGACTTTGAGCAACTGATGGATGATGTCACCTCGAGGATTTTCGAGCGTTATCCAGACGACGCAATCGTGCATCCCGGCCACGGAAAGCCCACTACGCTTGGCAAGGAGCGTCCTCATTTGGATGAGTGGCGCACACGAGGCTGGTAATCCGACTAAACTCATAAGCGTTTTTGCAAGGAGGAATACGTCAGCTTAGCCATCAGCCCGCTATACTCCCCTTTCAAATAGCTTTTCTAACTGTCAAGGAGATTCTATACATGATCCGTAAACTTGCTCGTCCAATGATTGCTTCCGTGTACATTGCGGATGGTGCAGACACCGTAATGAACACCCAGGCTCATGTTGAGGCAACTGAGGCCGTCACCAGCAACCTTCGTTCTCTGCTGCCGCGCCAGTACGCTTCCTTCATCCCGAAGGATCCCGAGACCGTGGCCAAGGCTGTTGGTGGCACCAAGATCGGCGCGGGTTCCTTGTTGGCTCTCGGCAAGGCTCCTCGCCTTTCTGCAGCAGTGCTGGCACTGCTGGCACTGCCCACCCTGATTACTCGCAACGCGTTCTGGGCTGCCGATTCCCGCGAGGAGAAGGTGCAGCGTCGCCAGGGGTTCCTGACGAACCTTGCACTCATCGGTGGTTTGGCCATTACCAGCCTGGACACCGAAGGCAAGCCCGGTTTGAAGTGGCGCGCAGGCCACGCGGCAAAGGTTGCGAACAAGAAGGTGCAGAAGGCACTGCCCACCAAGTCTGAAACCGAGAAGTTCACCGAGAACGCTCAGGAGCAGGCTTCCGCGTTCGCTTCCTCCGCCAAGGATTGGATCGGCGATGCTTCTGAGAAGGTTGCAGACGCCGCTGGTAACGCCAAAGACTATGTTGACGACAACAAGGACGACTGGCTCAAAGCTGCCCAAAAGAACACCAAGGCCGCTAAGAAGAAGGTCGTGAAGGCAGCAGCCCGCGCCCAGGATCGCGCTCAGGATGCCCTCGCCGAGGCTGAAAAGGCATCGGGCCGCGCTGCGAAGAAGGCCGATAAGCGCTATGGCAAACTGCAGAAGGACGCCGAGAAGGCGCTGAAGAAGGCACAAAAGCGAGTGAAGAACATCTAAGTTCAAATCCGCACTTGCCAGCATCGCCCCATCGTTTATGATGGGGCTTTTGCATTCGTTGAAAGGATTGTTCACTGAATCGGCAGAACTTCGATGAACGTCACGCCATCGATGAGGAGCAGGGGAACGTCGACAAGCTGCTTGCCACACTCGATGAGGAAGTGTCGCTTGCTCAGGCGCGCCTAAAGGCGGTCATGCTCGGGGTGGATCCGAACAACCCCGATGCTGAGGCGCTTCTTCGCCGCGAGACGGAATACCACGCGCTGAATGAGAAGATCGACAGGCTCAACCTGGCGCAGATTGGATTGGTGTTCGGCCGCATCGATGTCGCGGACGTGCCCGAGGAATTGATTGACAACCCGGTTGAAGGGCGGCCCGGCGTTGATCGCCGATATATCGGCCGCATGGGGTTGATGGACCGCGAAGACGATTACCGCACGCTTCTTTTGGATTGGCGCGCCCCCATGGCCAGGCCTTTCTACTTGGCCACCACCGCTCAACCGGAAAATGTGGAGCTGCGGAGGCACGTTCGCACCAAGGGAACAAAAGTCACAGGTGTGCACGAGGAGGTGCTTTCGGGCGATATCGCGGCTGATCACCGAGCTGGTGTTGGCAGTGAAACCGCGCTGCATGAAGCGCTTGAGGCTGCACGCACAGGACACATGAACTCCATCGTGGAAACGATTCAGCGCGAACAAGATCAAATCATCCGCGACGAGCACCGCGGGGTTCTGGTTGTTGAAGGCGGGCCGGGCACCGGAAAAACTGCCGTAGCGCTGCACCGCGTGGCGTACCTGCTGTACACCTGGCGCGAACAGCTAGCGAAAACCGGCGTACTCATCTTGGGCCCAAACACCACCTTCCTGGAGTACATCTCGAGAGTCCTGCCGGAGCTCGGCGAAACAGGCGTGGTGCTTTCCACTGTGGGCGACCTCTACCCTGGCGTGCATGCCACCGCTTCAGAAAGTGT
The DNA here is from genome assembly GCF_003813985.1 of Corynebacterium gerontici. Lineage (NCBI taxonomy): Bacteria > Bacillati > Actinomycetota > Actinomycetes > Mycobacteriales > Corynebacteriaceae > Corynebacterium > Corynebacterium gerontici. Next base: position 1,059,934 of record NZ_CP033897.1, on the reverse strand, counting down.
CTTGAGCAGAGAGGTCAAAGGCAGTGAGGAAATGGTGGTGCTGCTTGATCGTTTGGTCAAGGAGTACCAGATGTTGCCTGAGTCCGATCGAAACGTCAGCATCGATGGGCTTGAGCTCACGTTGACCGTATCCATGATCAAGGCCGCCCGTACGAGGGCTCGTCGTAGCCGCAAACCGCACAATCAAGCGCGGAGCATGTTCGCCGAGGCCCTCGCCGACCAGCTCGCCCATGCCATGAGAGACCGCATTGGTGCAGATCCCTTGGGTGGTGGGAATCTGCTGGGTGCTGGCGATCTTGCACAATTGCACGACGATGTGCGCGCGTCGGCCATTTTTGCGCAACTCGTAGACGAGTTCTGGCCGAAACTCGAACCAACGCAGCTTCTTCGCTCACTTCTCGAGGACGCCTCCATGATTGAGCGCGTGGCGTTCGATTATGACGAGGACACTCATGCGGCCTTGCTTCGGGCGCCGGGATCTGCCTGGGCAGCCTCGGATGCTGCGCTGCTCGACGAACTTGCGGTGCGCATCGGAGTACAAGACCCCGAGCAACAGCAACAAGAGCAGCAACAGCGCTGGCGAGAACAGGTGGCTGAGGCTTCGGAGGCGCTCGACGTGCTCATCGGATCCCAGAACACCGACCTGGATGACGAAAGTGATGCCGAGATTCTCTCAGCGCATGACGTTGTGGACGCCGAAACGCTCGCAGAGAGGCAACAGGTGCGGGATCAACGAAGTACCGCCGAGCGAGCTGCGCAGGATCACCAATGGGCCTTTGGTCATGTGATCATCGACGAGGCGCAAGAGCTGAGCCCGATGGAATGGCGCATGGTCTTCCGCCGCAGCCCTTCGCGTTGGATGACGATCGTTGGAGATACTTCTCAGACGGGGAACCCGGCGGGTGTCGATGATTGGCAGGAAACCCTCTCGCCATTTGTGGATCAGCGTTTTCGTACTCATCAGTTAAGCGTGAACTACCGCACCCCGGCCGAGATCATGGAGGTTGCCAACGAGATCCTGGATCACTTTGCACCCCATGCACCTCGCGCTATTGCTTTGCGACGATCCAACGAACCCATTCACCACCACCCCGCCGATGCTGACGCCTTGGATGTTGCCGCGCAGCTGCGTGAACGCGACCCCGATAGGCTCACCGCGGTGATCACCAGCGATGATGCTGCGGGCAGCGGCATAATGGGAGTGAGTGAGATTAAGGGTCTCGAATTCGACCATGTGGTGTTGCTTCACCCCCGCAGCATCGTTGAAGCCTCTCCCCAGGGCTACCAGGATCTCTATGTCGCCTGTACCCGGGCGACTCAGAGCTTGCATGTGATTGGCCTAATGCCATGAAAAAAGCGCGTGCCTGGCACGCGCTTTTCTTTTTGCGTTTCTAGCTCACGGTGTGAACAATCATGACGTCGCAATCGGACTGACGTGCAACATCGGCTGGAACCGAACCAAGCAGGCGACCGGTGAGCGAGTTAATGCCGCGGTTGCCCACTACCAGCAGGTCGGCGTCGTTTTCGTTGACGATTGCCATCAATGCTTCCACGGGAGTGCCGGGGCGGATGGCGGTCTCAATGTTCTGAGCTCCGGCTTCGCTGGCATGCGCTGCAGCTTTGTCCAGATTCTGCTGTGCCGGATCATTACCAAGTACCGTCACGGAATCTTGGCGCAGGGTCTTGGAGGCGTCTTCCTTGGTTTCGTAGTAGGCGCAACCAACGATCAGCTTTGCGTCGAAAGCCGCGGCAATTTTGGCGGCGCGCTCCACGGCAAGCATGGAAGATTTGGAGCCGTCAGTGCCAACTACGATGGTGGAATAATCGCTCATGGGAACCTTTCTCGAACATGATTAGGGCTGGTGAGCTTCATGCGCTCACAATGCCAACAAGTGTAACAACTTCCTCAAGACCTGGCGCATCGAGGCACACACTCCCCCAACTAGCAACTACATACCGGCATCCTGGAGGCCGCGAAGTTCCTTTTTCAGTTCGGCGATCTCATCTCGCAGGCGACCGGCAAGCTCAAACTTCAACTCCCTAGCTGCGGCACCCATTTCGGCCGTGAGCTCGTCGATAAGCTTGGAAACCTGCTCCGTAGGCATATTGGAGATGTCGCGTTGTTCGGCAACCAGTGCGTCGCTCGTTGCGCTGGGAGCCTCCTCACCTTTGGATTCGGCCACTTGGTCGAGGATGTCGGCGATCTTCTTGCGCAGCGGCTGCGGATCGATGCCGTGCTCTTTGTTGTAGGCGATTTGCTTCTCGCGGCGCCGCTCGGTTTCGTCGATCGCGTACTGCATGGATTCGGTGATCTTGTCGGCGTACATGATCACCTCGCCAGAGACGTTACGTGCAGCACGGCCAATTGTCTGCACGAGAGAGCGGGTAGACCGGAGGAAGCCCTCTTTGTCTGCGTCGAGGATGGCCACCAGCGAGACCTCGGGCAAATCCAAACCCTCGCGCAAGAGGTTAATACCCACCAATACGTCGTACTCGCCCAGGCGCAATTGGCGCAGCAATTCCACTCGCTGGAGCGTGTCAATATCGGAGTGGAGGTAGCGCACCTTGATGTCGTTTTCCAAGAGATAATCGGTGAGATCTTCAGCCATTTTTTTGGTCAAGGTGGTGACCAAGATGCGCTCCTGCTTTGCGGTGCGTTCTCTAATCTCGTAGATGAGATCGTCGATCTGTCCCTTGGTTGGGCGAACATCGACTTTGGGATCAAGAAGCCCGGTGGGGCGAATAACCTGCTCGACGAATTCGCCCCCGGCCGCGGCCATTTCATAATCACCTGGGGTGGCGGAGAGGTAGACGGTCTGCCCAACCCGCGCCTCAAATTCTTCCCAAGTCAACGGCCGGTTGTCCAAGGCCGAGGGTAGGCGGAAACCGAATTCCACCAGGTTGCGCTTGCGCGACATATCGCCCTCAAACATGCCGCCAATTTGCGGGACGGTGACGTGCGATTCGTCGATAATGGTGAGGAAATCTTCCGGAAAATAGTCCAGGAGCGTGGCCGGAGCGGTACCCGCGGCGCGGCCATCCAGGTGGCGTGAGTAGTTCTCGATACCGGAACAAAAGCCCACTTGCTCGATCATCTCGAGATCATATTCGGTGCGCATGCGCAGGCGCTGCGCTTCGAGCAACTTGCCGCGGTTTTCCAGATCTTCCAGGCGCTCAGCTAATTCTTCCTTGATATCGGCAACGGCCTTTTCCATGCGCTCGGGGCCTGCCACGTAGTGGGTTGCGGGAAAGATGCGAACCTCTTCCACCTGCCGCACGACGTCGCCGGTGAGCGGGTGGATGTAGTAGAGCGCGTCCACCTCATCGCCGAAGAATTCCACGCGCACCGCCAGCTCCTCGTAGGCGGGGATGATGTCCACCACGTCACCCTTGACGCGGAAGGCACCGCGAGTAAAGCCCACGTCATTGCGCGCGTATTGAATATCGACGAGGAGGCGCAAGAAGCGATCACGCTCCACTTCCTCCCCCACTCGCAGCATCACGGATCGGTCCAGATAACTCTGCGGGGTGCCCAGGCCATAAATGCAGGAGACCGAACTCACCACCACCACATCGCGGCGGGATAGCAGCGAACTGGTGGCGCGGTGGCGAAGGCGCTCGACATCGTCGTTGATTGAGGAGTCCTTCTCAATGTAGGTGTCCGTCTGCGCGATATAAGCCTCGGGCTGGTAGTAGTCGTAGTAACTGACGAAGTACTCCACCGCATTGTTGGGCAACAGTTGGCGTAGTTCGTTGGCAAGCTGCGCAGCCAGCGTCTTGTTGGGCGCCATCACCAAGGTTGGTCGCTGTTGCTTTTCAATCAGCCAGGCGGCAGTGGCGGACTTACCGGTACCGGTGGCACCCAGCAGAACCACGTCGCGCTCGCCCCTGTTCAGGCGCTCATCCAGCTCCGCGATCGCGGTGGGCTGGTCACCGGCGGGCTGGTATTCGGACACGACCTCGAATTGGCCATCGCTGCGCTCTACCTCTTCTACAGGGCGAAAGTCGGAGAGGTCAGCGTTGATTTTTTCGGGGTGCTCAGAAGCAAAAGCCATGCGCTCTACTGTAGCGCGTGTAGCTCCTCCCAGACCTGCTCCACTTGACGCTCCAACGCGGGCAGGTCACCCGAATTGTCAATGAGGTAATCCGCTCTTTGTCGGCGTTCCTCGTCCCCCATCTGTCGGGCGATCCGAGCTTTGGCATCTTCGGCGTCCAATCCCCGCTGGTCCACCAACCGGCGCACTCGCTGACCTGCCGGTACATCTACCACCACGACGTAGTCCACCAACGCATCTGAAGCAGTTTCAAGCAAGAGCGGATGGTCAAGCACCACGGTACCATCTTGCTGCAAGGCCCGGCGGATTTCATTCGCTATAGCAGGGTGCGTGATTGCGTTGAGCCGTTGTGTGCTCTCTTCACTCACAAAGGCTCGTCTTGCCAGTTCTTGGCGCTTCAAACTGCCGTCATCATTGATGATGTCCTCGCCAAAGGTTGTTGCTAGCTGCCGCAGAACCGCGCTGCCGGGTTTAACAATGTCACGGGCAATGTGATCCGCATCAACAATCCGTGCCCCTCGCGCAGCCATCAACCGTGCGACGGTGCTCTTTCCGCTGCCGATCCCTCCAGTCAAACCAATCTTCATGCCTTCTTACTGTAGTGCTTCAGTACAAACCTTCTAGGAAGTGACATCTACCACAGTTATCTTTGGCCCTAACCCAAAACACATTGATGTATAAACGAACTTGTCAGACGTCTTACATCGCTTTCCGCGAGACCACAAAGGAAAACAGTGAGTACACATTCATCAATGCTGCACTTCAGCAGCCCAGTGCCGCACACCATCCCAGCAAACGCTCTCGGATCACTGCGCGATTGCCTCGAGGGCACATTGACCCTCCAGTTCCGATCCAGCATCGACGGAGCATTGCTCAGCATTCACGGCGACGCCGGGCACCTCAGCTTGAACATCACGGGCGGCCGAATTGACGGTCATTTGCGTATTGGTCACGTCCACAGACATCTGGATGCTGAAGACACACTCGGGCTTGACGACTCAAAGCTCCACACCCTCGGCCTCGTTGCCGACCAGCAGGGGCTCGCCCTGTACATCGACGGATATGCGGCGTTTCACACCACCCCAATCGGCTGGTTCAAGGAACTACAGGTCTCCGAGATCCGCATTGATCCCGCAGAGATCATGGAAGTTCAATCGCTCGAGTTGCACAGCGAAGCACTCCGCACCGCCCAAATGGTGGCAAAGGCATCCGCTGCAGTCCCGTTCGTTGAATTCGCTGCATCACACCTTTCCCCGAGAGACGCTCGCCGCTGTGGCGAACTGCAATCCGGAGCCTGGCGGGCACGCTTCCGCTCCCGCGGGCTCGGCCAGGGCGGCACCATCATTGAGGCACGCGGCGAGCAAGGCACTCTCACCCTTGAGCTTCTCGACGGAGGCCTGCGCTACATCGCCCGTGATCACACCAGTACGCTGGCGAGCGTACATGCGCCCGGGCAATGGGACGACGGTGAATGGCACGACGTTGTCCTTGTGTCCGGACGCGGAGCACTCGTGCTCTACGTGGACGGCTATCAAGTAGCACTTGAACCCGGTGCCTGCTTCTTCGGTGACGTCGCCCCAATCACTGCGGTTACCGTTGGTATGAATCTTGAACAGTCACGGCTATTTGGTGAGGCGCAAACTGCCGCGATCTTTGACTCAGTTCTTAGCGATGCTCAAGTCAAGCGTCTCGCAGGCGTGAGCCCAATCGAAACGAGGGCGCTGTTCGATACCGGCTTTCACGGTTCCAAAAGTTACAGAATCCCCTCGCTGCTCAAGCTCGATTCCGGAGTGATCCTCGCTGGCGCTGACCGACGAGTAAGCATCGCCAATGACAGCCCAAATGACATTGACTTCGTCATGCGCCGCAGCCTGGACGACGGACGCACATGGGAAGCGATGCAGACACTGATCGAATACCCCGGCGAAGGCCGCCTCGGGGCCAGTGTGATCGATTCCGTCCTGGTTCAAGACCGAGACAGCGGAAAGGTGCTGGTGGTGATCGACCACTTCCCCGGCGGAATCGGCCAGCCAAACTGCGAAGTTGGCACCGGCTTCAACGAGTCCGGGGAAATGCTGCTGCATGATCGCCAAGGAGAACAGTATGTGTTGAAGGGCGAAGGGGGCGTCGAAAAGCTTGACGGCACACCCACCAATTTTCGTGTCGATGCCCAAGGCAACGTCGATGCTGGGGGATCACCTGCCGGCAATATTTATCTCGCCTATGGTGCGGACTCCGCAGAAAGTCTATTCAGCCACCGAAGCGCGTATGTGCAGGTGATCACCAGCGACGACGAAGGAGCAAGTTGGTCAGCTCCCGTGGATATCACCGCACAAATTAAGGAACCGTGGATGCGCTTCATCGGGACCTCACCGGGCAATGGCATCCAATTGCGTCACGGCAAGCACGCAGGGCGCATCCTGGTACCGGCGTATTTCAATCACGAAGAGGGCAAAACCTTCTCCTGCTGCGCCATTTTCACCGACGATGCGGGGCAAACCTGGCGGCGTGGTGCCTCCCCAAATGACAATCGCGACTTGTTCGGCAAGCAAATCCACTCGCGCAACCTCAGCGATGATCGCGGTTCACTGCATGAATCGGTGCTCGTTGAGGACGGCGAAGGCCGCGTGCACGTCTACATGCGCAACCAGCACCCCTCCGGCAGGGTTGGACATGCTGTGTCCGAGGACGGCGGTGAGACCTGGGGTGAAGTGGACTATGCAGAACAGCTCACGGAGATTTTCTCCCAGCCCAACGCCATTTCCATCGATGCGGAAGGTAATAAGGCCCTGGTGTTCGCGAATGCCTCGCAGATGCTGCCCTTCCGCGGATGCGGCGTGCTCCGACTCAGCTTCGATGAAGGGCAGACCTGGCCGCACAATCGGGTATTCCAACCTCGCCACTACGTCTATCAATGCATGACTCAGCTTGCGGATGGTGACATCGGTTTGCTGTGGGAACGCGAAACACAAGGGCTGTATTTCAGCCGCATCCCCCTGGCGTGGCTGCAAGGTTCGCGCCAGACCCTCGCTTAGCACCCTCAAACGTTCGGAAAGGACCTCTTAGCCATGAACGCTCGCACGGCAGCGGATGCCGCCAACCAACCCTGGTATAAGCAACTGAGCAAAGAAAAGTGGAAGGCCTTCTTTGCAGCCTGGCTCGGTGTGTTGCTCGACGGCTACGATTTCGTGCTCATCTCCTTTGCACTGCCAGCCATCCGAGACGCCTTCGGATTGAGCCTGGTGCAGTCAGCCGCGCTGGTTTCCGCCGCTTTCATTTCTCGTTGGCTCGGCGGATTGGTGCTCGGTGCTATGGCCGACAAGTTGGGACGCAAACCTGCGATGGTCGCCTCGATCGTTCTGTTCGCGGCCGGCTCAATCCTCATGGCGTTTTCTCCGGGATTTTGGTTGCTCTTCATTTGCCGCCTGGTGATCGGCTTTGCCATGGCAGGCGAGTATTCTTCCTCGGCGACCTACATCATCGAATCTTGGCCGAGGCACATGCGCAATAAGGCCTCCGGCTTTCTACTCTCCGGTTTCGCCTTCGGTGTGATTCTGGCTGCCCAGGTGGACAAGTACTTGGTGTCGTGGGTAGAAAGCTGGCACCCCGGTTGGGGCTGGCGCGCATTGTTCCTCACGGGCATCGTGCCCATCGTGGTGGCCATTTACATGCGACGCTCCCTGCCGGAGGCCGACGATTGGGAAGAGCGACAGCAGAGCAAAGAAGCACAGCACGATATGCTCGCCGTTCTTTTCGGCGGTTCGCGTCGCGCCTTGAACGTCGTGTTGGTGGTGCTGGCCGCGTTGTTCCTGCTGCTCATTTTCTCCCGCCTAGTGGGCGCCGCAGTCATTGTGCCGCTGAGCGTGCTCTGCGCCGGCATCTTCATCTTCTTCGTGTATCAGTTTGATCCGAAGCGCTGGGTCATTGGCGTGGCCATAATGGTAACGATCTTTGCCTCCTTCATGTACACCTGGCCCATCCAGGGTCTGCTGCCTACCTATCTCAAAGACGTAGGCATGGATCCGGACACGGTTGCGAACGTGATCACTTTCGCAGGTTTCGGCAATGCGGCTGGCTATATCCTCGCCGGTTTCGCGGGCGATCGCTTCGGTATGCGTCGTTGGTATGCCATCTCCATCATCATCTCCCAAACCATCGTGTTCCCCCTGTTCATGCAAAATGGCGAGCTCGTTGCGCTGGTGGCGGTGTTGCTCTTTGTGAACCAGATGTTCGGTCAAGGCATCTCTGGACTGCTGCCGAAGTGGGTGGCATCCTACTTCCCCATCGAGCGACGCGCCGCTGGGCTGGGGTTCTGCTACAACGTCGGTGCGCTCGGCGGTGCTGTCGGCCCCGTGCTTGGCGCTGCTCTTGCCGGTGGCTCCTTGGGCTTTGGTGGAGCGTTGGCGGTTCTCTCTGTCGGATTTGCGGGATTAGTGGTCTTGTCAATCGGCCTAAATCTTCCCCGCGCGTTACAAAAGCTTGTCGACGTCTCCGCGGTTCGCCCCGAGGACGGCAACGATGAAATCATCGCGAGGGCATAACCATGAAACACTTTGTCGTTGGCGCTTATGCCTCACAGCCAAGCGATCTTGAAAGTCAGCGGGAATACTACGACCTGCTCGCTCAAACCGGTTGGGTTGATGGTTTAGAAATCCCGTATCCCGGCCAACTTCACCAAGGCGTGCTCGGCGAAATGTTGGAAGGCCGTTTCACGCACAGTGTGCTGACAGCAATTCCGGGCACCATGGTGAATGTGTGGGATGACCCAAACTTCGGCCTCGCTTCTCCCGAGGTCTCCGGCAGAGCCAAAGCGCTAGAGTTCACCTCACAGTTACGTGACGCACTGGAGGCGCTGCACCAGGATCATGGACACATCGTTGATTGGGTGGCGTTACATTCCGCCCCCACGAATCGTGCCACTCCAGAGGCGTTTCAGGAATCGCTTGAAACCCTTTTGGAATGGGACTGGTGCGGTGCCCGTATCGTGATTGAACACTGCGATGAGCAATCCGAAGAACATCAGGCAGAAAAGGGATTCTTGTTGCTCGAAGAAGAACTCGCAGTAGCACATGCCGCGGGCGTGCACTGTTCACTGAACTGGGGACGCTCCGCTGTGGGGTCACGTGGCGATCAGCGCCCGAACGAACACGTCGCCGAGGCCGCGGAAAGTGGACTGCTGGCCGGGGTCATTTTCTCCGGGGCTTCCCCTCTAGCCACCGAGTACGGTCCGGCATGGATTGATGGACACCTGCCACTGAGTAGCGATGAACCGGCATCATTGATGACACCGGAACAAGTAGCGAAGGCCAGCGAGCTGGCTGGTGAAGTGGCGTACCTCGGCGCAAAGTGTTGTGTTCCTCAACATGCCACGCTGCAAGAGCGATTAGGAATGATCGAAAACATTTACCTCTGCTGCACATAGCAATTGAGCCGCTCCGAAAACGGAGCGGCTCAATTTGGTTGAAGAATCTTTATGCTTCCTTCGCCTTCGTGGTGATCACCACGGTATTGGCGTCGGCATTGTCAGCGGTAGCACCTTGAACCGCCTCAAACTTCGGGGTGTTGGTCACCAGCACAGGCGTGATGGTGTTATAACCCTTGGATTCGATGAAGGAGGGATCGAAGCTGATGAGCTTTTCACCAGCCTTGACGTGTTGCTTCTTTTCCACGTGGACGGTGAAGCCTTCACCGTTGAGCTGCACGGTGTCGATGCCGACGTGAACCAGGAGATCCACACCGGAATCCAGTCGCAGACCAACAGCGTGACCGGACTTCTGTACCGTCAGCACGGTGGCGTCGGCAGGTGCGACGACCTCGCTGCCGGTGGGCTGAATTGCCACACCCTGGCCAAGCTTGCCGGCTGCAAAAATTGGGTCCGGTACCTCAGAAAGAGCGACGGCCTTACCCTGCAGCGGAGCGGTGATCTGAGTGAGTGCACCGGGTTCGAGAGCAGTCTTCACTGGCTTGGTTGCGGTGGCTACGCCACCAGCGGCAGCACCGGCTACTGGTGCAGCAGCGGCGGGAGCCTCAGAAGCGATTGCCTCAGCCTCTGTGTCAGCACGCTCTGCGGCGAGACGCTCAAGGATTTCAGCCTTTTCCTCTTTGGTGCGGTAATCCATGACGATAACCAGCACCAAAGAAGTAGCGAACGCGACCGCCAGCCCGATGGCGTAACCGCCCATTGGCTCCATAGCGGGGATGGTCAGCAGCGAGGTGAACACGAAGGCCTTTGCCTTCACATCGAACAGACCCATGATCAAGCCACCGATGGCACAGCCTGGCAGCAGCGCCATGTAGGAGCGACGGAAGCGCAACAGCACACCGTAGAGGGAAGGCTCAGAAATACCGCCGAGCAGACCCGCCATCATGCCACCCATGGAAACCTGGCGCATGGTGGAGTTGCGTTCCTTGATGGAGAGCACCAACACACCAGTCACAACGCCGAAGCAGGCGAAGTTCCATGCACCCATCGGGCCCTGAATGAAGTCGTAACCCAAGGTTGCGATGTTCTGAATCATGATGACGTTCAACGGCCAGTGCAGACCAAGCGGCACGAGGAATGGATACAGCAATGGCACCACAATTGCCAAGAGCAACGGGCTGAAGTTATTAACCGCAGAGAGGAAATTGGAGATTCCGACGCCTGCATAGATACCGATGGGGCCAAGCAGGAATGCGGTCAGCGGGATCATGATGAGCAGCGAGAAGAATGGCACGAACACCATGTGCACCGCTTCAGGGATGATCTTCTTAAACAACTTCTCAACCCAGAACAGACCGATAGCTGCCAACAGCGGCGGGAATACCTGTCCGCCGTAATCATTGAGCACCATGGTGATACCGAATACCGGCACCTTGTACACATCAGTACCGGCAGCGGACTGCGTAACGATGGTCTCTGGAAGCTCCTTCATAGCCAGGAACTCCGGGGTCAGAAGTGCTGCAGGAATCGCTGCCCCAACCCACTCGTTAGCGCCGAGCTTACGAGCAGCGGTTGCGCCAACCATGATGGGCAGGAAGTAAAACACGGAACGCCACATGGCGTGCATGAACTGGTACGTCGGTGGCTGCTGTTCTGCGCGGAAATCTTGCCAACCGAAAGTGTCAGCCAGCACCAGCATGGTGATAATCAGCGATGCACCGAGCAGGGCCCAGAGGATCGGGCGGAAAGTATCAGATAGCACTTCGAAGCCATAATCGAGCCAGGAGTACTTACCGCGTGCCCCGCCGTATTCCTTCTTGCCCGAAGACTTGGCTGTTTCGCCACCGGTGAGCTTCTGAAGCTCCTGGTAGTAATTTGCCACTGATCCACCCATGACCACCTGGAGGCCGGTGGAACCTTGGGGTACGACACCAAGGACGGATGGGTTGTTATCGAGGGCGGTTTGATCAGCCTTGGACTGGTCAGCGAGCTGGAAACGCAAGCGAGTCGCACAGTGAGTGAGCGACACGATGTTATCAGCGCCACCGACCTTATCCAGGATGAACTCTGAAGTCTGCTTCACAGAAGACGCCATGAGTCACCTTTCAAGTGAGGATGGATAGTCCCCGCCCCGCGTGTTAAAGCAATCACAATCGGAACGGAAACCGGAAAACAATCACATCATAATGCCCCAACGGGCAGAAATACAACACTTAGCCAAAGCACTTCCCAAATGATCGCAACATTTTGCAACGATCCGGAAATTGCTGGCTTGAAAAGGAGAAATTTCCCACATTCGCCGGAGTTGTTTAGGGCATGAAAAAACCGGCACCAATCGGTGCCGGTTTCCTTTCGCTACAACTTAGTTGCCAGCGAGCTTCTCGCGCAGAGCAGCGAGCTGCTCGTCGGAAGCCAAGGAGCCACCCTCAGTTTCGTTGGAAGCAGCGGGTGCTGCTTCCTCGGAAGCGGAAGAGTAGTTCGCTGCCTCGCCGGAAGCTGCTGCCTCGGCTGCGGCTGCACGGGAGCGCTCGATCTGAGCGGTGTGGAGCTGGAAGCGACGCTCGGACTCTGCGTAGCGAGCCTCCCACTCCTGGCGCTGCTCGTCGAAGCCCTCGAGCCACTCGTTGGTCTCCGGGTCGAAGCCCTCGGGGAAGATGTAGTTGCCCTGCTCGTCGTAGGAGTCGGCCATACCGTACTTGGAAGGATCGAACTCTTCGGTGTAGTCCTCGTCGGCCTGCTTCAGCGACAGGGAGATGCGACGACGCTCAAGGTCGATGTCGATGACCTTGACCATTGCCTCGTCACCGACATTGACAACCTGGTCCGGCACCTCAACGTGGCGCTGAGCCAGCTCGGAGATGTGAACGAGGCCCTCGATGCCTTCTTCAACGCGAACGAAGGCGCCGAAGGGAACGAGCTTCGTAACCTTGCCGGGCACAATCTGGCCAACGGCGTGGGTGCGTGCGAATACGCGCCAAGGATCTTCCTGGGTTGCCTTCAGCGAGAGCGATACGCGCTCGCGGTCGAGATCAACGTCGAGCACCTCAACGGTGACTTCGTCGCCAACGGTGACAACCTCAGAGGGGTGATCGATGTGCTTCCAGGAGAGCTCGGAGACGTGCACGAGGCCGTCCACACCGCCGAGATCGACGAATGCGCCGAAATTGACGATGGAGGAAACGACACCCTTGCGCACCTGGCCCTTTTGGAGCTGGTGAAGGAACTCGGAGCGAACCTCGGACTGGGTCTGCTCGAGCCATGCACGGCGGGAAAGCACCACGTTGTTGCGCTGCTTGTCCAGCTCGATGATCTTGGCTTCGATTTCCTGGCCGATGTAGGGATCCAGGTCACGAACGCGGCGCATTTCAACGAGGGATGCAGGCAGGAAGCCACGCAGTCCGATGTCGAGGATGAGGCCACCCTTGACAACCTCGATGACGGTGCCGATAACCGGCTCGTCCTTGGCCTTGAGGTCCTCGATGGTGCCCCAGGCACGCTCGTACTGAGCGCGCTTCTTGGACAGAATCAGGCGACCTTCTTTGTCTTCCTTGGTCAGCACGAGTGCGTCGATCTGATCGCCAACCTCGACAACTTCGTCGGGGTCTACGTCGTGCTTGATGGAAAGCTCGCGGGTGGGGATAACACCTTCGGTCTTGTATCCGATGTCGAGCAGAACCTCGTCGTGATCAACCTTGACCACTGTGCCTTCGACGATGTCACCATCATTGAAGTACTTGATGGTGGCGTCAACGGCTGCGAGGAAATCCTCAGCGGAGCCAATGTCATTGATGGCTACCTGAGGGACGTTATTGGTGGGCATAAAGTAAGTGCTCCGAAAAGTAAGTAGGAATCGTGATTGGACAGGAACGCGTCTCTCTCCACCCCAGTTGTACTGGCGTTTTGATCTCACTAGAGATGGATCATTGCCGTCCTACATCAGCAATCTCGCACCTTAAGCACAGACACGCTCGATCAACAATAGTCTATTTTCGCAGCTAGAGCAAGCGTTCCAAGCCTCCGCTCGGCTAGTGTCACAATAGCCACATGCACAACATTTCAGCAGACGATGCCAGCCAAGCGAACCGGCGATGGTGGAACAGCGACGCAGATGCCTACCACGAGGCGCATCCCGAATACCTGCAAAGTTTCTTCTGGTGCCCTGAAATGTTGGCCGAGGCCGAGGCACACCTTCTGGGAGACTTGAAGGACAAACGCGTCCTCGAAATTGGCTGTGGCTCCGGACCCTGCTCATCCTGGATAGCTGAAACTTTTCCCTCCGCGACCGTGATCGGCTTCGACATCTCCGCGGACATGGTGCGCCGTTCTTCCGGAACTTTTCCTGCCTTGCTTGCCGACGTCCACCGTATCCCACTTGCAGCCAACAGCATGGACGTAGCGTTTTCCGCCTTCGGGGCGTTCCCGTTCATTCCCGATCTCACCGTGGCACTGCGCGAAGTCGCCCGAGTACTACGCTCCGGCGGCACACTGGTCATTGCTGCGAATCATCCTATGCGCTGGATTTTCGAGGATTTTCCAGACGAGCGAGGCCTGATTGCCACAAACAGTTATTTTGAACAGCACTATGTAGAAAGCGACGAGCACGGCGAGCTGCAATATGCCGAGTTTCAGCACACTATGGCCGATTGGATCAACGCTTTCCATGCTGCAGGCTTCTCAATCGAGGGCATGACCGAACCCACTTGGCCCGAGGATTTAACGACCACCTGGGGTCAGTGGTCACCGCTGCGGGGAAAGATTTTCCCCGGCACTGTGATCTTTCAAGCTCGACTTAGTGAGCAGCTTCCTCCCAGTCCTCACCAACACCGCTTGCAACCTCCAGGGGCACAGTAAGTTCTACTGCCGCGTCCATTTCGCGCTCAACGATGCTCTGCACCAACTCTCGCTCACCGGGGGCAACTTCCACCACCAATTCGTCATGGACTTGGAGGAGCACACGCGAGCGCACGTTAGCCTCCCTCAGTTCCCGATCGACGCGGATCATCGCCACCTTAATAATGTCGGCGGCAGTTCCCTGGATAGGGGCGTTCAGGGCAGCGCGCTCTGCAGTTTCTCGCGCCACGCGGTTCTCGGAGGTGAGCTCGGGAAGGTATCGACGGCGCCCAAACAGCGTCGCAGTGTAACCATCGTGTCGCGCCTGCTCCACCACTTCATCCAGGTAACGCTTTACGCCGCCGAAACGCTGGAAGTAGCTTTCCATAATGGCCTTTGCTTCCCCGGCAGCGATGCCGAGCTGTTGAGAAAGACCGAATGCAGACAGACCATAGACCAGTCCGTAGCTCATTGCTTTAACCCGACGCCGCAGTTCTGGAGTCACTTCACCAACCGGGACATCAAAGACGCGCGAGCCCACGTAATTGTGCAAGTCCTCGCCATTTTGGTACGCCTCAATCAATCCTGCGTCTTCAGAAAGATGCGCCATCACGCGCATCTCAATTTGCGAGTAGTCAGCAGTGAGCAAGCACTCGTACCCCTCACCTACGGTGAACGCCGAGCGAATCTTTCTACCGGCCTCGGTGCGCACCGGAATATTTTGCAGGTTCGGATCGGTGGAACTCAGGCGGCCAGTGGAGGCCTTCGTTTGGTGGAAGGTTGTGTGAATCCGCCCATCTTCCCCGACGGCACGAATGAGCCCCTCAATCGTGGACTTCATCTTGGTGTATTCGCGATGCGCTAGCAGGTGGTCCAGGAATGGATGCGGATTCTTGGCGGCAAGCGCATCAATTTCTTTCGCCGCCGTTGAATAGCCGGTTTTGGTCTTTTTCGTTTTCGGCAGACCCAGCGTGTCAAAGAGCACGGATTGCAGTTGCTTCGGGCTGGAAAGGTTCAACGTGGGTTCATCGACAAGTTTGCGGGCTTGCTCCTCTTCTTCGGCGACCATGGCCTTGAAGTCTTCGAGCTGCTCCTGGAGCGTCTCCACATCGACGGCAATCCCGATCGCCTCCATGCCTCCCAGGATCCCCGCGAGTGGAATCTCCAAATCACGGTAGAGCTCGTAGGCGTCGATTGCGACGAGCTGTTCTGCCAGCGTCTGCGCCAATTCCATCACGGCAGCCGCGTGCGCGAGCAGTTCCTGATTATCGGCAACGTCAAGCAGGGAGAGTTGACCACTTGACGCTTCGCTGGCTAATTGCCGCTGCAGGTGGCGCTGGAATACGTCTTTGAGCTCATATGTACGCTGCCCTGGGCGCAGGAGATAGGCAGCGATCTCGGTGTCGTGCTCCACCCCATCAAGGTCAAATCCACGCGCCTGCAGCATATGGAAATGAGCCTTGGCTCCGTGAACAAATTTCGGGGCGTCGCTGGCGAGCCAATCGCCAAGAGCCTGCTCTTCAGAGGGGTTGAGGTTTTCAAAGGATGCGACGATGCCTCGATAAGACTCATCGCAAAGGGCGAACGCCGAGGCATCGCCAGCACCCGGTACTGCCTGCCCCTCAACCACGAGCGCCAATGCTTGTTCTGCATGGGCCGCTAGCCAAGTGTCCACAGCGTCATGTTCGAGTTGAAGATCAGGAGCCTTGTCCGCATCTACCGCACTACCGTCGACGCCGAAGGAGTTGAACACCCTTTCGCGAAGATTCACTCCAAACTCCAGCGAATCAAAGCTCCGGGCCACCGCATTGACATCGATGTCCTTGCGTTGCAGTTGCTCGGGACCCAACGGAAGTTCCAGGTCGCGAACCATCTGCGTCAGTTCAAAATTGGTGCGAACTTGATCGATGGCCGCGCGTAGATTCTCGCCCGCCATGCCTTTGATCTCGTAGGCGTGAGTGAGCAAGCTTTCCAGATCCCCGTACTGCTGAATCCACTTGGTGGCCGTCTTTTCTCCAACTCGCGGAATGCTCGGCAGATTGTCTGATGGATCCCCGCGCAATGCGGCAAACTCTGGGTACTGCGCAGGTGTGAGCCCATACTTTTCTTCAATCGCCTCAGGAGTGTAATGAATCAGATCCGATACGCCGCGCTTTGGATACAGCACCGTCACATGGTCATTGACTAATTGGAAGGAATCGCGATCGCCAGTCACAATCTGAGTACGAAAACCTTGCCCTGTGGCCGCGGTGGACAAGGTGGCGATGATGTCATCGGCCTCGAATTTCTCTTTTTCCAAATGGGTCACTCCGAGAGCGTCAAGAACCTCCTTGATGAGCGAAATTTGACCCTTGAACTCTGGCGGCGTCGCATCACGCTGCGCTTTATACGCCGGGAACTTCTCCGAGCGAAACGTCTTTCGCCCAACGTCGAACGCCACCGCCAAGTGGGTAGGTTGCTGCTCGGCCACCAGGGAAGACAGCATGCCCAAAAAGCCGTACACGGCATTGGTTGTCTGGCCGCCGGAGGTTGAGAAATTCTCCGAGGGAATGGCGAAAAAGGCACGAAACGCCATCGAGTGGCCGTCGATAAGCATCAAACGTCGAGATTCAGTCACGCGCCCTAGTCTAAACACACACCCGGAATCTCGCGTTCTGCCTTGCCTTTTTCATTCCGTGCCTTTTGTGTTGTAAGATTTTCATCCGACGCCCCAGTAGCCCAATTGGCAGAGGCAACGGATTCAAAACCCGTCCAGTGTGAGTTCGAGTCTCACCTGGGGCACCACTACCGGCGCTGCAAAGCGCCGTTTTTCTTTGCCCGGGCTACACTCATTGCGTCTCTATAACGTCGAACGAGGAACCACATGAGTCAAACACCCACCAAAGAATCCCCGCTAAAACATATTTTGTACGTCATTTTCGGCGGCTTGATCGGCTTGGCAGAGATGGTGCCGGGCGTCTCCGGCGGAACTGTGGCGCTGGTCGTCGGTATTTACGAGCGCGCAATTCGCAATGGCGATCTGCTGCTCCACACTCTTCGCGCGGCGGTGACTGATCGTAGGCGCCTCAAGGATGCAGCATCGCAGGTGGAGTGGGCGTTCCTCATAGCGGTGGGTGTCGGCATGGTACTGACGGTGCTTTCACTATCCTCGGTGATGCATGCTTTCGTGGAGAATTCTCCCCAAACCTCCAAGGCGCTTTTTATGGGCATGGTGGCGGTTTCGATTCTGGTGCCGCTGCAAATGATCAGCGGCAAAGAGCTTGAGGCGAAGCGGGTGCCGGCGTACGCGATGTTTGCAATCGCGGCGATCGCTACGTTTTTCCTCACCGGGGTAACCTCTGCCGAGAAAACGAACCCCTCCCTCATCGTCGTGTTCTTCGCAGCCATGATTGCCGTATGCGCCCTGGTGCTTCCCGGTGTTTCAGGTTCATTCATCTTGTTGTCGCTCGGTCTATACGGCCCCGTCATCGGTGCAGTAGCGGAGCGTGATCTCACCGTGATGGCGGTGTTCGCTCTTGGTGCCCTGACTGGCATCACCCTGTTTATCAAGCTGCTGGATTACCTAATTACTCGGCACCGCACTTTGACGCTCGCCACGATGGCAGGTCTAATGCTGGGCTCGCTTCGTGCGCTCTGGCCATGGCAAACCGAGCAGGCGGAATTGCTTGCACCTTCGGGCAACGTGTTGGGCACGGTGTTGTGGATTCTCTTGGGCGGCGCCATCGTCGCGGCGATCATGTGGGCAGAGAAATTCACCACCAAACACTAAATTCACATATTATGCTCTTGGCGGTATGCTATCTGCCATGAAGTTTTCCAATCGGCGGATTCGCCGCGCCGTTTGCGCGCTTTCTGCAGCGCTCAGCCTCGGCGCGTTGAGCGCGTGCGTCACCAATGAGGAGCAAGGGCATCCAGAGGGCTGGGAGAAAGTCCAGCCCGCGCCGGTCGCGGAAATCGAGGCGATGGTGCCCAAAGACATCAAAGAACGTGGTGTGCTGAGTGCCGGCACCAACCCACCGTTTGCCCCATTCGAATTCCGGGATTCCTCCCACACCATCATCGGCGTAGAAATGGATCTCATGGAGGCAATCGCCTCCACCATGGGTTTGAAGTTTCAACCGAAGGAACAAGACTTCTCGCTCATCTTGCCCTCCATTTCCTCCGGATCTGTTGATGTAGGGGCCTCCGGATTTACCGATACTGAGGAGCGACGTCAAAATTATGACTTCGTAGACTTCCTTTACGCAGGCGTGCAGTGGGGGCAACAAGCAGGCGACAACATCTCTCGCGAAAACCCATGTGGCCTGTCCATCGCGGTGCAACGCACCACCGTGTCAGAAACCGATGACGTGCGCCCGCTTTCCGATAAATGCGTATCCGAAGGCAAAGAACCCATTGAAGTGCTCTCATACGACACTTCTGATGCCGCGGCCACGGCCCTCGTCCTGGGCCGCGCAGATGCCTTCAGCGCAGACTCCCCTGTACTTGCTTGGGCAGTCACCCGCGCCGAGGGAAAGATCGAAGCAACCGGCGAAATTTTTGACGCAGCCCCCTATGGTTTCGCAGTTCCCAAAGGTTCACCTCTCGGGCCAGCAGTCGCCGCTGCATTGCAGCACCTGATTGAAACGGGCGAATATCAACGCATTCTCTCGCAGTGGGGAATCCACGATGGGCTCGTTGATTCAGCCCTGATAAACGAAGTGCCAATCAAGAAGTAGGACCACATCATGACGAATCCAAAACCAATTCAGGCGAAGCCACTTCGCCATCCCGGCCGTTGGGTCGCAGCCGCTATCATCTTGGCCTTGTTCCTGTGGTTCCTCATCTCCGCAGCAACCAATGAGGCCTACGGCTGGGATACCTACCGCGCGTATCTCTTTGATACCCGCATTGCCACCGCCGCAGCTCACACTCTTGCCATCACAGTCTTGTCCATGCTCTTGGGTGTGGTGCTCGGCTGTGCTGTTGCAGTGATGCGCATGTCTCCCAACCCTGTATTGTCCGCAGTCTCCTGGTTTTACCTGTGGATTTTCCGTGGCACCCCGGTGTACGTGCAGTTAGTGTTCTGGGGACTGCTGGGGTCGATCTACCAAAGCATCAACCTGGGCTTCACGGAGATTTCCCTAGAAAACGCGCTGAAGAACATGTTCTTACTCGCCGTGATCGGCCTCGGCCTGAACGAGGCCGCCTATATGGCTGAGATTGTTCGCTCCGGTATTCAGGCGGTTCCCGAGGGTCAGACAGAGGCTTCCAAGGCCTTGGGCATGAGTTGGTGGATGACCATGCGCCGCACCGTGTTGCCGCAGGCGATGCGCATCATCGTTCCGCCCACCGGTAATGAGTTCATTTCTTTGCTCAAAACCACATCCCTGGTGGTAGCGATCCCCTACACCGCCGAGCTTTATGGCCGCGCGACGGATATTGCAGCCGCACTTTTCGATCCCGTACCGCTCCTGCTGGTGGCGGCCACCTGGTACTTGGCAATCACCTCACTGCTCATGGTCGGCCAGCATTTCCTGGAAAAATACTATGACCGCGGCGTTTCACGCGATCTCACCCCAGCCCAGCTCGCCGCTCTTGCTGATGCAGAGGGCACCCTGCCCAAGAACGTCAACGTGATCCAGAAA
Source organism: Corynebacterium gerontici (assembly GCF_003813985.1). Taxonomy (NCBI): domain Bacteria; kingdom Bacillati; phylum Actinomycetota; class Actinomycetes; order Mycobacteriales; family Corynebacteriaceae; genus Corynebacterium; species Corynebacterium gerontici. The sequence goes on along the minus strand of NZ_CP033897.1, from coordinate 1,040,000 downwards.
GGCAAATAGGCATGGAAACCCTCATGATTGACGCACAACAGTTGTGCAAGAGCTTCGGAAGTCTTGAAGTGCTCAGGGGCATCGACCTGCAGATTTCCAAAGGCAGCGTCACGTGTTTGATCGGCCCTTCGGGATCCGGCAAATCTACCCTGCTACGTTGCGTGAACCACTTGGAAAAGATCACCGCTGGGCGTCTCTACGTCGACGGTGAACTCATCGGATACAAGGAACGCGATGGGGTGCTCTATGAAATTTCTGAACGAGAAGCCGCTCGCCAGCGCTCAGGCATCGGCATGGTGTTCCAGAACTTCAACCTCTTCCCCCACCGCACGGCGCTCGAAAACGTCATTGAGGCTCCTATTCACGTCAAGGGCGTCGCAGAAAAAGACGCCCGCGAGCAGGCGATGGAGCTGTTAAAGAAGGTCGGGTTAGGCCATAAGGCAGACGCCTATCCAGCGCAGCTTTCCGGTGGTCAGCAGCAGCGCGTAGCCATTGCTCGTGCGGTTGCGATGGAGCCCAAACTCATGCTTTTCGACGAACCCACGTCCGCACTGGACCCCGAACTCGTGGGAGAGGTCCTGCGCGTCATGCGCGAACTGGCCGCCGATGGCATGACCATGCTCGTGGTCACACACGAGATTGGCTTTGCCCGCGAAGTGGCGGACACTGTGGTGTTCATGGACGGCGGCGTGGTCGTCGAGGCCGGCGATCCCAAGCAGGTCATCGACAACCCCCAGCACGCCCGCACCCGGGAATTCCTCTCAAGCCTGCTCTGAGAATTTTCGGCGGATAGCGTCCGCCACCCCTTCAGGCAACATATCCGATACGTCTCCCCCATACTTGGTTACTTCCTTGCACAGTGTGGAGGAGATGTACCCGTATTTAGGGTCGGTCATGAGAAAGCAGGTATCGATTCCTGCGAGCTTTCGATTCATCTGCGCCATCGGCAGCTCATAGTCGTAATCCAAGGAAGAACGCAGCCCCTTGACCAGGGTGTCCACCCCGTGAGTAGTGGTGTACTCCACCAGAAGTCCCGACCAATGGTCAACGTGAATATTTGGCAAATGCTGCAGGGCGTTGCGGATCAGTTCCTTGCGTTCTTCAACTGTGAACAGGCCGCTCGGCTTGTTGGGGTTCGCTGTAACCAACACCGTCACCCGATCATGCAGGGAAGCCGCGCGCTGAATGATATTGACGTGCCCCATCGTCACGGGATCAAACGATCCTGGGCACACCGCATGCGTGCTCATGATTCCTCCTCATAGCGATCGGCATGGAACACCGCCATGTCCATCCGCGCAATGCCAAAAGTACGCTTCTTCAATTTCTGCGGCGTGGGCACGAACCACGCGGGCCATGCAGTCTGCTCGGAGTCGCGATGACGCTCGATGACGACCACAGCGCCGTCGATAAGCTTTGGGGCCAACGCCGCCAACATTTCCTGCACGCTTGCGTCGTCAAGTTCATAGGGAGGATCGGCCAAAACCATGCTGAAATAATGATCGGGCGCGGTGGCCAGGTAAGTAGATGCCTTCATCTCCTCAACACGTACGTTGGGATGCCCCACTACCTTGGCGTTGCTGCGAATAATCTCAGCGGCGGATCGCGCCGATTCAACCAAGACCACCTCAGCGGCACCTCGGCTCGCGGCCTCAAGACCAAGAGCGCCGGAACCCGCGAAAAGATCGAGCACCACCGCATCGATAAAACCGAAGCGAACCTGAAGGGAGGAAAAGAGTCCTTCACGGGCGCGGTCGGAGGTTGGACGTGTGCCGTGTTCGGGAACCTTAATCTTCCTGCCACGAGCCTCGCCGGAAATGATACGTGTTTGTCCCATTAAGCCTCTTTCACCTCAATCACAGCCTCGCCACCAACAACGTCTTGAAAATCCTCTACCAAAAGCGCGTCCACCACCCCAGGACCCGGCGCGATCACGGGCGCCTCTAGTTTCACTGCCTCAACTGAGGCGAGCGCTTGGCCTGTGCGGACGGATTCGCCAGGGGTGACGAGGAAGTGGACGATCCCGGCGAAGGGGGCGTGAATCTTCATGAGGGGTATTTTAGCTTTTGTCGATGAAGATCTGCCGATCGTAGTCGATGTCTCGCACGAGGGTTCGGGCGAGCAAGGGGGCTTGGTGCACAATTGCCGTGGCATCGTCATTGGCGCGGGCGATCACTCTGGCATCGCGGTGCAATTTGAGGAACTTCAGGCGATTATGTCCGGATTGTTCGGTGCCGAGCACGTCGCCTTCTTGGCGATATTCCAGATCAATTTCGGCGAGTTCGAAGCCGTCGAGGGTATCGGCTACCTTTCCAATGCGCTCGAGGGTGGGGGTGCCGGGTTCTGCGCTGGTGTAGAAGAAGCAGATGGATTTGTTGGCGCCTCGTCCCACTCGGCCTCGGAGTTGATGCAATTGGGAAACGCCGAAGGCGTCGGCGCCGTAGATGAGCATGGCCGCGGCGTTGGGCACGTCCACGCCGACCTCGATCACGGTGGTGGCGACGAGCACGTCGATAAGTCCCGCTGCAAACGCCTCCATAACCGTGGCTTTGGATTCGCTGGGCATCTGGCCATGCAGTGCCATGACTCGGCGGCCCTCGAACTCGGTGTTGCTGAGGTGTTCGGTCATTTCCTCGACGCCGTCTTCACCACCGATCTTCGGGCACACTATGTAGACCTGTCTGCCCTGGTGGATTTCTTCACGCAAGCGTTGCCACATTCTGGCGACCCACAAAGAGTTTTGTGCGGGCACCACGTAGGAGGCAATGGGTTGGCGGCCTCCCGGCAGTTCCCTGAGCGTGGACACGCTTAGGTCTCCAAAGGTAGTCATGGCGATGGTTCGCGGAATGGGCGTTGCCGTCATCACGAGGAGGTGTGGAGTCAAACCGTCTGGGCCCTTCGCGCGGAGGGTATCTCGTTGTTCGACGCCGAAACGGTGCTGCTCATCTACCACGCACAGACCAAGGTTGAAGAACTCTACTGATTCTTGAATAAGCGCATGCGTGCCGATGATGATGTTTGATTCTCCGCTGACAATGTCGAGCAGCGCTTGCTGTCGTTGGGAAGTTGGCATAGAACCTTTGAGCAAGGTGATCTTGACGTCAATGCCTTTCAACATGGCCGCAATGCTCTGCGCGTGCTGTGTCGCAAGCACTTCTGTTGGGGCGAGCAGCGCACACTGGGCGCCTGCGTCCACGGCTTGGAGCATGGCGAGCAGCGCCACCACGGTTTTGCCCGAACCCACCTCGCCTTGCAGGAGGCGCTGCATTGGCTCTTTGGAACGCAGATCGTGACGGATGTCCTCAAGAACGTTCCGTTGGCCCTCAGTGAGGTCAAATGGCAATGAGGCTTGCAATTGCGCGCCGCGTTGGTCTGGGGCGCTGAGCAGGGGAGCTACTCGTTTTCGTGTATCGGCTTTGCGCAGTGCCATGACCACGCCCAAACTCAAGGCTTCGTCGTAGAGCAGGCGTTGGCGATATGGTTCGTGCCCACCAGCATCGGGCATATGAATGCCGCGCACAGAGGCGTCGAAGCTGGGCAGGTCGTTTGGCGCGAATTGCTGGAGGGGATCCTCAATTGTTGGGATAGTGCGCAGCACTTCATGGATCGCGCCAAAGATGCGCCAGGAAGGCATGGAAGATTTTGCTGGGTAGATGGGGATGAACGGGAGGTTGAGCATGAGCTGCGCCACGCGCTCTTTGTAGCTTTCCTCCTTTTTCAGCAACCGTAGGTTCCCGAGCAGGAAATACTGAGGATGCTGCAACTGCGCCTGGCCTCGAAAGAACTTCAGTTTGCCGGTGAAGATGGCCCGCACACCGACTGATAGTTGGCGCATTTGCCAGGTGGCGCGAAAGAACGTCGCCTGGGTAACCCCTACCCCATCATGTATTGACACTTGGAAAATACGCCCGGCTTTTGGTGATTCTCGGGTGGTGGTGTGCACGACTTCGCCCACGATGGTGACGATCTCGCCTTCATCCGCTGTCTCGGCGGCAAGCCCCGATCCACGTGCAGCGTATGCCCTGGGAAAATGCTCCAACAATTCATAGGCTTTGCTGTAGCCAAAAGCGCGTTTGATCGAGCCAGCTTCGCCTTTTTCCAGGATGCGGCTCAGCGGCCGCGTGTCTTGCCACCCGAGCACTATTCCACTCCGATTTCCGCGAGGCAGGCAAGTCCCTCAATCTCCATCATCGCCGAGTCGACAACCTCGGAGCCCGGACGAACAGCGATCGCGCGCTGCTCACCGCCGCACGAGTGCAATAGGGAGCTTGCTGTTTCAATTGCCTGCTCTAGTGAGTTACACCGAGCAACCTCATAGTCTCCGATGTGGACGCTGTAGTTCTCAGCGATTGTGGCGATGTGCATTCCCAGGGCCGCTTCTTGCATGTGCAATAAGGCGACGCCGAAGCTTTGGCTGGGATCGTGCACGGTCACTGCTGCGAGGATGCGCAGCAAGTGAGCACCTGGCAACCATGCCGTATGGATACCAACGCGTTGCAGTGCTCGATCAATCGCGTGCAGGGTTTGCAGATCCAAATTGGAAAATATTAGGACTTCGGCGGCATTCAATGAGGTCAATGCGGGAATCAGCTCATCATCCGCCGCGAAACACTTGACCTCTGCATCGTTAAGCAGCGGCACGGCCCCCTCGGGAGGATCAATAACAATGAGAACGCGCCCGGCGCGGGGCGCTTCGGGCAACGCCTCGACGCGCACATCACTGATGGTGCCGAAAGCACGAGCAGCTTTGAGCACTGCTTCCGGTTGCACGGTGTGAATGTGGATATTCGCCTCATCATCACCGGCGCGACCAATAACCAAACAATCACCGAGGGACTCGAGCTCGGATTCCAACCCGGAAAGGTTGGCGTTGGTGGCATACATCATCACTTCAACCTGACCAGAAGGCAGCTCCGGCTCAGTCACCTGCCCCATCGCTTCCTGCAGCGCGCCAAGGACCACAACGAGCCCCGCAGCTCCCGCGTCGATCACCCCGTGTAGATCTTCCAGTTGCTCGGGTGTGTGCTCCATTGCTGTGTGCGCAGCTTTTGCCATCGCCCCGACCGTCGCATCAAGGGTGTCCGCGGCTGGAACATCTGCTACCGCGGCGAGCACGGAGATGATGGTTCCTTCTACTGGCCGATGCAACGCTTCACGCACATAGTGCTGTGCTTTGTTCAGTGCACCAACCAGCGCCTGGCTATCAAGCGGGCCTTGGGCTGCTGCCTCAGCGACGGCACGGAGTATCTGGCTAAGTACCACTCCCGAGTTGCCACGTGCCCCTCTGACCGCCCCCGCAGCCAATTGTGCGCTGATGGCACCGAGATCGTCTGGATCCTCAACTGCGCTTACGGCAGCGCTCATCGTGTGCGCCATGTTTGAGCCCGTGTCGGAATCTGGAACGGGGAACACGTTGAGCTGATTTATCCTGGGCGCTGCATCACGCAGGGCTTGGGCAGCACTTTGCGCCCATCGCCACAACGTGGCGGCTTCGATCCGGTCAGCAGTTGCCATAATCACTCATGCTACAAGTGCCACTGAACCGGTGCGGCACCTTGCTGCTCTAGTGCTTCATTCGCTCGACTAAAGGGCCGGGAACCAAAGAATCCACGGGAAGCTGACAGCGGCGAGGGGTGGGCCGAAGCGATGATTGGCACACCGTCGAGCAATGGCGTAGCTTTCTGCGCGTCCCGGCCCCAGAGGATCGCAACCAGGGGTTGCTCGCGCTGCCTCAGCGCAGTAATGGCCTGTTCGGTCACTGCTTCCCATCCCTTGCCCCGATGTGAGCCCGCGTTCCCCGGCTGCACGGTGAGTACGCGGTTGAGCAACAAGACGCCCTGTGCAGTCCACGGGCGAAGGTCGCCATCTTCAGGTGTAGTGATGCCGAGATCATCACGGAGTTCGCGGTAAATGTTTTGCAGGCTCCGGGGCGCCGGGACTCCGGGCTGCGTACCGAAGGCCAGCCCCATCGGGTGTCCCGGTGTGGGATACGGATCCTGGCCGATGATGAGCACCTTGACTGCATCAAAGGGATCCTGGAAGGCACGCAGCACGTTATCTCCGGCGGGAAGATAAGTCCGGCCTGCGGCAACTTCTGTGCGCAAGAAGTCGCCCATCGCGTGAATCTGGGCTTCAACCGGTCCAAGGGGTTGTTGCCAACTATCATGTACTGGTAGCAAAACTGCTCCACCCTCCGTCGAATAGCGGGGTTTTTCCGTCGATGAGCACTTCCCCCTCGGATCGGTGATCAACACGGCCAATGACGCGGTATCCCGTGGGGGCGGCGCTGGTGGTGGTGCCTATGAGCGTGTGGTCTTCCCCACCCTGAAGCACCCATTCCCAGGGATCTGCTTGCAGCAGTTCCGCCGCTGCGTACAACAACTCCGAAGGTGCAATGGCGTCTGAGAATAGATTGATGCTCACGTTCGATCGCCGGGCGATGTTGCGGGTGTCCACGATGAGGCCATCGGAATTATCGGTCATCGAGGAAACACCGGCAGAGCGCGCCACAAAACCTCGTCCGGGCGGCACCTTCGCCGCGCAATGTGATTGCACCAAGGGCGCGAACTCCTCCGGGATATTGTCGCGCCCAAATCGTTGCAGCAACGCAAGCCCTGCTGCTGAGGCGCCGATTTCTCCACTCGCCACCACATGCTGGCCAGGGCGGGCACGGTCGAGGCATAGCTCTGGCAGCGAACCGCCAAGTTGACCAACGGCGGTCACTGAAATCACCACTGCGTCGCCGTCGGTGATGTCGCCACCGACGAGTTCGGCGCCGTATTCAACAACGCGTTCGCCAATGCCTCGGGCAAGTTCAGCAACAAATTGCACTCGTGTGTGCGCCGGCACGGACAGCGCCAACAGCGCTGCCTTCGGTCGCGCCCCCATGGCCTCCACGTCTGCGAAATTTTGGGTGATTGCCTTCTTGCCAATCTCTGCTGGCGTGGACCAGTCCAGGCGAAAGTGCCGATTCTGCACCAGCATGTCTGTGCTCACCACCGTTTGGGAGTTAGGCGCATCATGTTCAAGCACGGCCGCGTCGTCGCCGTTGCGCGGACTTGGTGCGTGCGCCGCGATCAAGTTGATGGCTTCTCGCTCACCAACTTCTGCCAGGGTTGGGTTCAGTGGCTGGCGCGTATTCATAGGTGTACAGGTTACACTTTTGCACTATGACCCGCCCTGAGACCGCGTATCGAAAGACCCCAATTCTCATTGCTCTCGCGCTATCCATCCTGCTTGTGTTCGGGGTGATTATCGGGGCGAAGATCGTGTATGACCGTGCGGCGCAGCAACCAGTAGCGATGGCCTCGCTCGACTCCCCAGATGCGGATACCGCGGAATGCCAGCAGTTTGTGGACGCACTACCGGACACATTCGCGGGGCATAAGCGCGCCGAACTTGCAGAACCCGCCCCGAACGGCGCCGCTGCGTGGGCGTCGAGCAGCACCGAGCGCATCACTTTGCGCTGTGGCGTCTCAGTACCGCTTCAATACACCAAGATCACCCCCACCGAGGAGATCGACGGTGTGCAATGGATACGTGTAGACGATGCCACCCCCGGTTCGACCCTTCGTACCTGGTTCGCGGTGAACAAGTTCCCGCTCGTGGCCGTCACCGCCGATGACCCAGCGCTCGACGGCCAGGGGATGCCTCTGAAGGATTTGCCGCTCGATGGCTTAGAAAATCGCAACGCCAAGCCCTTCCCGATTCCACTAGCGCAGGAGGCCGCGGAGGCGTCGAAAAGCTGTAAGCACCTGCTTGAAGCTCTACCCGAGCAGCTTGACGACGACTACGCGGCCACGAACACCGATCTGCCGCAGACGAAGGCGTGGACGAGCTTTGGCAAAGAACCCGTAGTGCTGCGGTGCGGCGTGGAGTTTCCCAAGGCGTATAAGGCTGGCGCGCAGCTTCAACAGATCAATGGCGTTCCCTGGTTCGAAGACACCACCTTGGGCAACGGCACCACAGCGTCCACCTGGTACCCGATGGGCCGCGATGTAGTGATTGCGGTGTCAGCCCCGAATGAGGGGAACGCCGTGTTGGTGCAGCTTACCAAGACGATCCGGGAATCCACTGCCTCAGCTTAGGGCCTGCTCAATCAGCATGCGCAGCAATTGGGCATAGGCAACGCCCGAGGCCTCAAAAACCTTCGGGTACATCGAAATGGGCGTGAAGCCCGGCATCGTGTTGATCTCGTTGAGCACCGGGCCGTTCGCGGTGACGAAGAAGTCCACGCGCGCAAGGCCCCTGCAGTTCAATGCATCAAACGCCTTGAGTGAAATCTCGCGGAGTTGTTCGAGGGTTGCCTGCTCGAATTGTGCGGGGATTTCTGCCGAAACGACGTTGTCTAAGTATTTGGTGTCAAAGCCGTAGAAGCCTTCTTCCGAGTCATCAATGTCCAGAAGTTTTGCCGGGACTGAGGCGACGCGAGTGCCGTCGGCGTATTCCAAGACGCCACATTCAACCTCGTCGCCGATAATCTCTGATTCAACAATCACCTTGGCGTCGTGTTCACGGGCAAGCGCAAGAGCCTCATCGAGGTCTTCCCAACGCTCGACGCGAGAAATGCCGATTGAAGAGCCACCGCGCGCAGGCTTGACAAACACCGGGAGCCCCAGTGTGTCGCGTTCCTCGGCGGAAAGCGTCCGATGTTCACGCAGCACCACTTCCTCACCAACGGGGAGGCCTTCCGCTTTTAGCAGCTTCTTCGTGAATTCTTTATCCATGCCACAGGCGGAGCTCAACACACCCGTGCCCACATAGGGCACACCGGAGAGTTCGAACAGACCTTGAATCGTGCCGTCTTCACCGAAGGGGCCGTGTAGTACTGGGAAGATGACATCGACTTTTGCGTGCAAGGTGCCGTCGCTAAGCCGGAATTCGCCGCGATGAGCTGGGTCTAACGCCAAAGTCACCGCTTCGCGCATCTGCACCTCGGGCATGACGCGATCTTTTGTTTGGAGTTCCTCGACGTCACTAGTGCCCACCGTCCAAGCGCCGGTTTTCGTAATGCCGATGGGGACCACCTCGAAGCCTTCCAGATGGCTCATCACTGCGCCTGCGGATACGCAAGACACAGAATGCTCGGAACTTTGGCCACCATAAATGACGGCCACGCGTATGGGATTGTTTGCAGCTTGATTCACGGCTGCAAAGTGTACCCGCTAGGGGCTCAAGTTATTGGCTCGGGATCTCTGATTTCTTCTGCCTGCCCATCAACGCCTGCACCATATCGCCGACGTCCAAGCCCAAATGGCACACACCGTACACGGCTTGGGTGATTGGCATTTCCACTCCCAGGGAGGTGGCCAAGCTAAACACCGACTGAGAAGAAATGACGCCCTCTGCAACCTGCCCATTGGATGCCGCACGGGCGTCTTCGAGGCTCTGGCCCTCACCCAGGCGAGCACCGAAGGAACGATTGCGCGACAAAGGTGAAGAACACGTCGCAACAAGATCTCCCAGCCCAGCGAGGCCCGAGAAGGTGCGCGGATCGGCGCCAAGGGCTTCCCCCAGACGAGAAATTTCGGCGAGACCTCGCGTAATGACGGTGGCTAGGGTGTTTTCTCCAAGCCCCTGACCTGCTGCCATGCCGCAGGCGAGGGCGATCACGTTTTTGCACGCGCCGCCGATTTCGCAGCCAACTACATCGGTATTGGTATAGGGGCGAAAATAGTTTGTAGCAACGGCCTGTTGCACTGCAACCGCGTTGTCTTGATCAGTGCAGGCGATCACCGTGGCAGCTGGTTGTTCCTCCGCGATCTCGCGGGCGAGGTTTGGGCCGCTGAGCACGGCAATTCGGCTTTCCTCTACCCCACTGACCTCTGCAATCACTTGGCTCATCCGCTCGAAGGTCTTCGCCTCCACGCCCTTGGCAAGGCTCAGCAAGATCGTGTCTTGGGAGATATGCGGAGCCCACTGCTCAAGATTGCTGCGCAACGTCTGGCTGGGCACGGCAAGCACCAGGATGTCGGCCTGGAGCGCATCTGCAGGATCCGAAGTCGCGCGAAGATTGTTCGGAAGCACAACGTCGCTGAGGTACTTATGATTTTTGTGCTCCTGGTTGATCTCATCAGCCACCTCGGCGCGGCGCGCCCACAAGGTGACGTGATTGCCGGCGTCGGCGAAGACTTTCGCCAGCGTGGTTCCCCACGAACCTGCGCCCATGACCCCGATCTGCTTCATCACGTCTCCTTTAATGCAGTGCTTCAAGTGTGGCAGCGTCGAGTGTAGCGCCCATTCAGCAAACCCGGCGTGAACCCGATACCCTAATAGGCGTGGCTGATCAATCCTTAAACCAAGAAGAACATCACATGCAGGGTCGTTTCCAGCAGATCCCGAGCCAACCCGCGAAGGAATTCAAGCGTTCCACCTTGGCGGCGGGTGCGGTGCTGTGGCGCGAAGGTGAAGTGGCGGTGATCCACCGCCCTCATTACGACGATTGGTCACTGCCGAAAGGCAAAGTGGATCCCGGCGAATCGCTGCCGACTACGGCGCATCGGGAAATCCTTGAAGAGACGGGTTACAACGTTCGCCTTGGCAAGCTCCTGGGCAAAGTCACGTACCCAGTGGGAACTCGCACCAAGGTGGTCTACTACTGGATTGCCAAGGTACTCGGAGGCTCCTTCAAGCCCAACAAGGAAGTGGATGAGCTGCGTTGGTTGCCTATCGACGAAGCCCTGCAGCTGCTGAGCTATGAGGTTGATCGCCAAGTGCTGAGCAAAGCCGCCAAGCGCCTCGCTGCACCCGCTGATACTCGGATCCTGTATGTGCGGCATGCACGCGCTTTCCAGCGTCACAATTGGGCCGGCAATGACGATGTGCGCCCGCTGGATAAGAAGGGGCGGCGTCAGGCGGACATGTTGGTGCCGATGCTCAGCGCCTACTGCCCGGATGCGATTTATTCGGCATTGCCGCAACGATGCCAGCTCACCGCCGCACCATTGGCAGAAGAACTGGGCATGGACGTCCAAGTCGATCCACGCCTGGGCGATCAAGGCTGGATTGAGAACATGAATACCTCAAAAGCTGCGATGCGCGAGATTATCGCTCGTGGCGGAACTTCTGTGGTGATAGCCCAGGGGTTGGTGATTCCCGACGTCATCGCGTGGCTCTCAGCAGAAGGCACCCTCCCACTGGATTCCATCGAAGCGAAAAAGGCCAGTGTGTGGGTACTATCCTTCCGCGAAGGTGAGCTGTGCGGCGCTGATTATCTTAAGAGTCCGCTTCCGGTGAAGTAGCGGGCTTGAAGCTCGGACGCTTAGCTTCGTACTTACGAATGGCATCTTCTTGACGCAGCGTGAGTCCAATATCGTCGAGGCCTTCCATGAGCCGCCAGCGCGTGTAATCGTCCACCTCGAAGGAATACACATTGCCTTCGCAGGTGGCCGTTTTCTTCTCTAAATCCACTGCAACGGTGGCACCGGGCTGCTGCTCCAATTGCTTCCACAGCAGCTCAATGTCTTCTTGTGCCATTTGTGCTGCGAGCAGACCGGCTTTGCCCGCATTACCGCGGAAGATGTCGGCGAATCTTGACGAAAATACCGCCTTGAAACCATAGTCCATGAGTGCCCACACGGCGTGCTCACGCGAGGAACCAGTACCGAAGTCTGGGCCTGCCACCAGCACCGACCCCTTCGCGAATTCCTGGCGATTTAACACGAAGTCTGGGTCCTGGCGCCAGTTGTGGAACAGCCCATCCTCGAACCCCGTGCGCGTGACACGCTTGAGGTAGACCGCTGGGATGATTTGATCGGTATCGACGTTTGAGCGCGTCAGTGGGACGCCAATTCCTGTGTGCTGTTGAAATTTCTCCATGATGAATTGCTCCTAGAGATCTGTGGGGCTTGCGAGGCGGCCGACGACGGCGGTGGCGGCTGCAACTTCGGGTGACACCAGGTGTGTTCTTCCCCCTGGACCTTGGCGCCCCTCGAAGTTGCGGTTTGAGGTCGAGGCGCTGCGCTCTCCCGGGGCGAGTTGATCCGGGTTCATCCCCAGGCACATGGAGCATCCGGCGGTGCGCCACTGTGCCCCGGCTGCTTCGAAAACCTTGTCCAGGCCTTCGGCTTCGGCTTGTTCTTTGACCATAGCGGAGCTTGGCACCACGAGCATGCGCACGCCTTCGGCCACCCGACGTCCACGGATCACTTCGGCCGCGGCACGCAAATCTTCAATGCGGGCATTGGTGCAGGAACCGAGGAACACGGTGTCAATAGCGATATCGCGCAATGGGGTTCCAGGTTCCAAGCCCATGTACTTCAGCGCCTTTTCGGCGGCCGCGCGTTCGGCGTCGCCGGCGATGAGTTCTGGATCCGGCACACATTCGCCTAGTGGGAGCCCCTGGCCGGGGTTGGTGCCCCAGGTGACAAAGGGGGTGATCGCTGATCCGTCGATGTCTACAACGGTGTCGAACTCCGCGCCTTCATCGGTGGGCAAGGTCTTCCAGTAGGAAACTGCTGCGTCCCAGTCCTTGGGCGCCATTTCGCGGCCTTTGATGTAATCGAAGGTGGTTTGGTCCGGCGCGATCATGCCGGCTCGGGCTCCCGCTTCGATGGACATGTTGCAGATGGTCATGCGGGCTTCCATAGAGAGCTTCTCAATCGCTTCACCGCGATATTCGATCACATGACCTTGCCCACCACCGGTACCGATTTTCGCGATGATCGCCAGGATCAAATCCTTCGCGCTCACGCCCGGCTGAAGTTCCCCAGACACGTTGATCGCCATGGTCTTGAAGGGCTTGAGCGAGAGCGTTTGCGTGGCCATCACGTGCTCTACTTCGGAGGTACCGATACCGAATGCCATGGCACCGAAAGCGCCGTGGGTGGAGGTGTGCGAATCGCCGCAGACGATCGTCATGCCGGGTTGTGTGGCACCGAGCTGCGGGCCGACCTGGTGCACGATGCCTTGACGCTGATTACCCATCGGGTAGAGCTTCACGCCAAATTCTTCGCAGTTCTTGCGCAAGGTTTCCACTTGGGTGCGTGAGATCTGGTCGCGGATTTCGAGCAGCGAACCCTTGACGATTCCCTCGGTCGGCACGTTGTGATCCTCGGTGGCCAGATGCAGTTCCGGGTGCCGCATCTTCCTTCCGGCGAGCCGCAGTCCGTCAAAAGCCTGTGGTGAGGTTACTTCGTGAAGGAGCTGGAGGTCGATATAGATGAGGTCCGGATCTTCGCCTTTACCTTCGACGATGACGTGATCGCGCCACACTTTTTCTGCGAGTGTCAGCGGTGCTTTCATTCGCTTCACCTTCCAGCTAGATTCCCGCCTGATGGGATGTTAATATCATTACATGGGAAAGATTAGCACAGAAAGCGGCATCAAAGTCCTGGATCGCGCCGTTGCCATCATGCTGACCGTCGCGGAGGCTCCAATGAGCCTGGGCGAACTGTGCGAATCCACAGGGCTTCCCCGAGCCACCACGCACCGCCTCGCCACGGCACTGGAAGTCCACCACATTCTCACCCGCACCTCCGAAGGAAAGTGGGCCATCGGAGAAGTGCTGGGCTCCCTAGGGGGCAATCGCCAAACAAAGCTTATCGACGTTGCCACGCCCATCATGGCAACGCTGATGAACTCGACAAAGGAATCGGTGCAACTCTATCAACTCGCAGGCACCGAGCGAGTGTGTATAGCAGCCCAAGAACCAGCGATGGGTCTGCAAAACACCGTGCCCGCGGGCACCCGCCTACCACTGACCGCCGGTTCTGCAGCCCGCGTGTTCCTAGCTTTCAGCAACCCGCATCTTCGAGACGCGATCCTGGAGCAAGGGGCAAAATTTACGCTGGCAGATCTTGAACAAGTCCATGCTCAGGGATGGGCTGCGTCGATAAGCGAAAGAGAAGTAGGGCTCGCGAGTATTTCGGCACCAATTTTTAACAGCGAAGGCGCGTTCCTTGCGGTGCTCTCGATGTCCGGCCCAGCAGAACGCTTCCGCGGTAGCGAGCGTTGGGCAGATGACCTAGTGGCCGCGGCGCAAAAGCTCAGCAACCAACTGTGATAGCTCCTCAACGAGCGGATGCTCAATCCGCAGCCGTTTGAGCACTTCCTGATACCACCAACACTGCCCCTGGTAACCCGTTGAAAAACGTTCCCAAGGGTCTTCTTCTTGCAGTGTGCACCACAGATTGTGCACCTTGTCCGCTGCGATGATCTTGAGCGCCTCGGGCGGCGCGGAGCCCATTCGCTCCAAGTAGTCCTCGGCGCGTGTCCACCAATCGGGATGGTTGGATTTGGTCACGGCCTGCACCAGTTCGCGGACCTCGGTGCCGAATTCCTTTTCGATCTCGCTTGGAGCCACGTCCCGATCCTCAATGGCGTCGTGCAACAAAGCCGCAATCCTGGTATTTTCCGGCTCGTTTTCAAGCAGCGTAGCCACGGCAAAGAGGTGGGAGACGTAGGGCGTTAGGGTGCCCTTGCGCATTTGCCCGTCATGGATTTCACAGGCGCGCTGGATAGCAAAAAGGAGGCGTGGATTCACGCCTCCTGATGGTACCCCGTACGGGATTCGAACCCGTGTTACCGGCGTGAGAGGCCGGCGTCCTAGGCCACTAGACGAACGGGGCTAGCGACTTAAAAAATATTAGAGTCCTACCGTTCATCACAACAAATCGCCAGCTCAACGGGTACGGGGTGCTATGTATGCGTCAGGGTTCGTCGAAAAGCTGAAGCGCCAGAAAAGGCCCACAACGCAAAAAATCAGCCGACTTTCATCGACTGATCATTTGTACCCCGTACGGGATTCGAACCCGTGTTACCGGCGTGAGAGGCCGGCGTCCTAGGCCACTAGACGAACGGGGCTTAGGCTTAAAGCCAGCTGGCCTACCAGGACTCGAACCTAGAATGACGGTACCAGAAACCGTAGTGTTGCCAATTACACCATAGGCCAATGTTGTGCGGCTGAGGTTTCCCCCTGCTGTGCAACGAGGATTAATATAACCACATTCCTGAAAGCCACACAAACTTGCAGGTCAGGATACCTGATAAGGGGTTTGACTGCGGGCTGCACGCAAGCGCTTTAACGTGGATTCCTTACCCAGCAGCTCCATGGATTCAAACAGCGGCGGCGAGACGGCAGCGCCGGAAATACCGACACGAAGCGCTCCGTAGGCCACGCGGGGCTTGAGCTCTAGCTTCTCAATGAGTGCGCCGTGCAGTGCTCGCTCAATGTTCTCGGTGTTCCACTCCTCCACTGCTTCGAGGGCGGCGATACCCTCGTCCAGCGGTTGAATGGCGGCTTCCTTCAAGTTCTTCTTCGCGGACTTTTCGTCCAATTCCAGGTCCTCGTCCGCGGTGACTAAGAACTTGAGCAACCCGTAGGCATCGGAGAGCGTCTTGATGCGCGTTTGCACAAGATCGGCCGCGATGGCGAACTTTTCATCCGGGTACTCAAAGTCGAAGTACTCCCGCAGGTAGTCACGCAGGCGCTCGCGGAAGTCTGCCGGGTCGAGGAGTCGAATGTGGTCGGCGTTGATGGCTTCGAGTTTCTTCTGGTCGAATCGCGCCGGATTGGGCAGCACGTCGGCCACGTCGAAGTTGGCCACAAGTTCATCCACAGAGAAGATATCTTGATCGTGACTGAGCGACCATCCCAGCAGAGCGAGATAGTTGAGCATGCCCTCGGGGATTATGCCGTGGTCGCGGTGGTTGAACAGGTTGGACTGCGGATCGCGCTTCGAAAGCTTCTTATTGCCCTCGCCCATCACAAAGGGAAGGTGGCCAAATTCCGGGGTGCGCTCGGCTACACCGATCGCCTTGAGCGCCTCATAGAGAGCAAGCTGGCGTGGGGTGGAAGGCAACAGATCCTCACCGCGCAGCACATGCGTGACGCCCATGAGGGCATCGTCGACGGGGTTCACAAGGGTATAGAGGGGTGCGCCATTGGAACGGGCCACCACGAAGTCCGGCTGGGTTGAGGATTTGAATTCGATTTCGCCACGGACAAGGTCGTACCACTTCCAATCCTGATCCGGCATTCGCAGGCGCCACACGGGCTTGCGGCCTTCAGCCTCGAATGCTGCGATCTGCTCATCGCTGAGGTCGCGGTCGAAGTTGTCGTAACCGAGCTGCGGATCGCGTCCGGCCGCCTTGTGCCGCTCCCTGACCTCATCCGCCGTGGAGTAGGCGGGATAGATATAACCGCCTGCTTTCAGTTTTTCCAGGACGTCTGCGTAGATGTCCATGCGCTGGCTTTGGCGGTACGGCTCGTGCGGCCCACCCTTGACCACGCCTTCGTCCCAATCCATGCCGAGCCACTGCAGTGAATCGATGATTGCCTGGTAGGACTCTTCGGAGTCTCGCTGGGCATCAGTGTCTTCGATGCGGAAGATGAGCTTGCCGCCATGGTGGCGGGCGTACGCCCAGTTGAATAGTGCGGTGCGCACCATGCCCACGTGGGGCGTGCCGGTGGGCGAAGGACAGAATCGGACGCGTACTTCAGACATGGGTTTTATACTAGACTGTCCTGCCATGTGTGCCTCACCCCGTCCCGCTTCCGCGCCCGATTTCCTCTTATCGAGAGCGCATGGTTCGGTTCGCACGCAGGGTGCGAAGGAGCGCTTCAACAGAGTCGAGGATGCGCTTGCTGCGCTGCACCGTGGCGAGATGGTGGTTGGGGCTTTAGCTTTTCGACGTGACCACGCATGCGCATTCACTGTGCCCGTGAAGATCGTGCGCGAAGATGGGCCGTTGGAACCCCACGCTTACTATCGTCAAGGTCCTGGATCAGTACTGCACGCTGAGCTGGCAGCGCTGGTGCCGGAGGAGGCCGAGCACGAGCGCCGTGTGGAAGCGGCAATCGAGACCATGAAACAAACCATCCTCAACAAGGTGGTGCTGGCCCGGGCGGTAGATGTGCGTTTTGATCCTCCCGTCGATCCTCGGCTCATTGCCGCGCGCCTCATTGATCTCTCCCTCAACCGTGACGGTTTCATCGTCGATCTCACGCCCGCCGGTGAAGATTTCGTCGGCAATATGCTGGTTGGCTCCTCCCCCGAGGTCCTCATCAAGAAGCAGGGTTCCACGATCAGCGCCTACCCACTCGCCGGATCCGCCCCCAGGGCTGTCGATCCCATCGAGGACAAGAAGCGTGGTGAGCGTTTGCTCGCATCGAACAAGGATCTCAGGGAACACAGCTTTGTAGTTGAGCATCTCCGCCGGAAGCTCGCCCCGCTGTGCTCTCAACTCGACATCCCAACAACTCCCGAACTCACGTGTACCAACGAGATGTGGCACTTGGCCACACCGGTTCTTGGCACCCTGAAACAGTCCGATCTCACCGCATTGGAACTGGCCCAGATCGTCCATCCCACTCCTGCGATCTGCGGCACCCCAACCGAGTCCGCCGAGGAACTAATCTCCTTCGCCGAGGCTGATCGCCGCTTTTACGCCGGGGCCGTTGGTTGGGCCGAGGGCATTGATGGAGAATTCATGGTCGCCATCCGCTGCGCCGAAGTTTCCGGCGACGGCACTCATGCGCGTGCATGGGCTGGAGGCGGGATCGTCGAAGAATCCAATGCCACTGCAGAGGTGGCGGAAACTAGCGCCAAGCTACGAACCATCATGAAGGCACTGGGGCTAAAGCCAGGATTTCACCTTCCGGAAGCGTGACGCTCCGAATGCCGTCAATTACCCAGGTCACCACGCCATCTGGCGTCATACTGCAGCTCACCTGCCGCTCGGTTTTCATGTTGTGGTGACGCCTGCACAGCAATTGTCCGTTGCTCACTTCGGTCGGACCTCCCCTGTTGAACTCAAGCACGTGGTCGATGTCGCAGGCGTGCGCTGGCACTTCACAGCCGGGGAATCTGCAGTGCAAGTCCCGCATGGTAATGATGTGGCGCAACTTCGCAGGAAAGGCATAGCCCTTGCCTTGCTGTTCAATATCCAATTGTCGAATCCGGGCGCGCTGATGAATCAAGGTGGTCATCGACTGCGGAATCACGCTGCCGTCTACCAGAGATAACTTGCCCTTGTGCTGATAGACATTGACTACGGCTTTTGAATCCTTCCCTAGCAGTGCCTGCCAGAGCGCGTCATGTTCACTGCACTGCCACTCGTGGGCTAGTTCACGGAGGCGATCTTTCATTAACCGGGTGCCACCGTGGGTCGAGGTGACTACGAGCTGCGAAGTCAATTCATCTACTTGGCGTATCCGCACGGCGTTGGGAGGCGGATTCCAGTGGAAAGGTGCGAGTTTGCGCCGCAAGAATCCTCCGATAATTCGAGCTGAGGGGATAGCGCGAAAACGGCTGGGCGTTAGGAATTTAGACAAGGCTTCATCCAGTGCCTCCAGGGATGCTATATCCGCCAGGATACTTCCGATGGTGGCAAGCCTGCCCATGTCTAAGTGGAAGTGTTCGAAGAACTGTTCACGGAGCTTTGGTAGGCGCTGAAGGATCCAGACCGCTTGGAACCGACGCCGGACATAGCTCACCGATCGATCAAGGACGATCGCCAATTTTTGGACCTGGAATCCAATTCCCGGCGAATCCGGGGGTGGGGTCAGACTCTCCCACCAGTGGAATGCTTCTTTTCTTCTCTCCGCGATAGTGTTTCGTAGGGCTTGGCATTGTGGATCGAATTCGCTGAGGTGCCGAATGAGCATGGTGTTCCTTTCTGTTCGTCAATATGGCAGCTCCCCGTACTGCTGCCCCTAGACTAAACCCCCACCCCCGATCACCCGTTCGATGATTAGCACAGTTGTTCGAATTCCACTCCAAAGTAACGGCCCCGCCAACCGCGGGGCCTCAGCGCTTAGGCGCGCTCTACCGGATTACCCAGTTTGCCAATGCCAGGGATCTCGATTTCGATGAAATCGCCGGGGAACATCGCCGCAGTACCGGCCGGTGAGCCAGTGCAGATAATGTCGCCTGGCAGCAGCGTCATGGAGGCGGTGATGAACTCGATAATTTCGCCCAAGTTCATGATCATCTGGTTCGAGTTTGAGTCCTGCTTCGTCTCCGTCACGCCATCGTGTGTGAGGTGAGCCTTGATGGGCAGGTTGCTGGTGTCGATGGAATCCAGATCTGTCTCAATCCACGGACCTAGCGGAGCGAAAGTGTCAATACCTTTCGCGCGAGCCCACTGACCATCAGCAAACTGCAGGTCGCGGGAGGACACGTCGTTAATGATGGTGAAGCCACGGACTACCTGCTTCCAGTCCTCAGCCTTGACATTTTTGCACGGCTTTCCGATCACCAGCGCGAGCTCACCCTCAAATTCAACCTTGGTGGCAAATTCCGGAATTTTGATAGCGGCACCGGGGCCAACGACGGCTGTCGGCGGCTTCAGGAACAGCGTTGGAGGCAGGTGCTCCGCACTTTTTTGGAACACTTCTGCAACGTGATCTGCATAATTTCGGCCAATCGCCACGATTTTCGAAGGCAACATCGGTGCAAGCAGGCGAACGTCGCTAAGCTTCCACTCTTTGCCCGTGAACTTCGGTTCAGTAAATGGAGTGCCTTCGATCTGGCGGCACAGGGCGTCGTCGCCATCGCCCTCCACCACGCAAAATGTCATACCTTCGGGGGTTGCAATTCGTCCAAAACGCATGGAGGCTATCCTAGCAGTGCTTTCAAGCTCGTCGCCTTCGTATTCTGCAACAAGGCCAAATACAGCTCTGCGCAGGCCAAAGCATCACTTAGGGCGTTGTGGTTGCCATACCAGGGCAGCCCGTAGCGCTCCCGCACCCGGGCCAGGCGCAAATCTTCACCCCTCGGATACGTACCCATTCTCTCCATATGCCGCCGCTCAAGCGCGAAAGTGTCCACCACCGGCGCGCGCAGAGGCGCGTCGAAATGGCGTTGGCACGCGACATCCAAAAAAGATGATTCCAGGCTGGCGAAGTGTGCGAGCATCACGCGGCCACGCAGCGCATCAAAGAACTCCTCCAGGGCCTCCGGCAGCGCCACCCCTTCGCGCAGCATGGCGTCGGTAAGCTGATGCACCGTGGCAGACTCCCCTACCGATCGATTGCTGTGGATCACGTGGTAGCCGGCACCGCCCAAGATGATCTCGAAGCCGTCGATCGGCACCCAACCGATCGAGATAATGCGATCCTTGGATGCGTCGAATCCCGTGGTCTCGATATCAACGGCGAGCAATTTGAGCTCGTCAAGGCTTGTCGACGACCCCGGCCACGGCTGCTCAAGCAGGCGCGCGAGTTCGCCGCTGGGCTGTGGTTTCGCGCGGAAAAATCCAAACATTTTAGATATTCCGAACCGGGTATTTGGTGCTCAACGCACTTTGCATATTTTTGATGATCTGAAAGGCATCACGCAGATGCTCTCGATCCAGCTTCTTCAATTCGTTGGGATTGACGTGATAATCGGGCTGCCGCCCCATCCGAAGCTGCTCAGCCTGATGCCGCAACGCGATGGTTGAAAGAAATTCAAACGCATCCGTGAGATCCTGCGCACCGCGCTCGGAAACGCTGCCCGCCCGTGCCGCCAGTTGCAAGCGTTGACGGGTTCCAATCTCACTCACCCCACCTGCGATGGCGAAAAGCCTTGCAAGCTGCGTCACCGCATAAATGCCGCCCTTTTTCAGGTCCAGTTGATGATGATGCTCCCCGCTTCGCTCCACTACGAAGCCGCGGAAGAATCCAAGCGGCGGCTCGCGCCTGGCGGCCAATGTGGCCAAGTGTGCGTGTAAGCGCCCGGAATGTTGAGCCATGTCAATAGCCGCCGCGTGCACCTCAGTGGCGAGACTCCGGCTGCCATGCACCGCCCGAAAATCGAAGAAGGTCTGAGCATGGAGCAAGGCCTCCGGTTCCGGTGCCGTGATCCATTGCTGGAACGTGCCAATCCACTCCGACTGCGTCATGCGCCACTCAGGATTCATGGCCATCATCTCACCCGGGCACAACACTTGGCCGGCGGCATCCAGCCCGGTGCATACGCGGCGCGCGAGTGCCTCGAAGTACGGCTCATGTTCGGGGCGGTAGGCGTCGGAAAGCACAAGACAGTTGTCCTGATCAGAGGCAAGCCCCATTCCCTTTCGCGCCTGGGAGCCTGCCACCACGAACGCGTACTCAACCGGAGCGGGGCCAAGCTCCCCCTCTGCAAGCTGGCACAGCCGTCGTGCCAAACCGTCAGCGGCGAGCGTCATCACCGCGCTCACTGCCTCCGCGCCTGCGCCCCGCTCAATGAAGCGCAACGCCACATCCTTTGCCATGGAATAGGCCTCGTTCAGCTCCGCATCGGTGGATCGCGCGGCCAAATCTGCAGTGATATACATAGGGTCATTACGCAGCAAGCGCATGATATCGGCGGAAGAAACGATGCCCACTAGGCCCTGCTCGGCGTCAACTACGGGCAGGTGATGGATGCCCAGCTCCGTCATGCTCAGCATCGCTTCAAGCGCCGTTGTTTCGGGCCGTGCACACTCCGGGTTGGCCGTTGCGATCTCTAAGATGCTTGCGTTCACGTCCTTCGCTTGCGCCACCACCTTCGTTCGCAAGTCCCGATCTGTGATGATGCCCGCAACTCGTTGATCTTCAAGAATCAGCAGCGAGGAAACGTTGCGCTGGCTCATCACTTGCGCAGCCTCGCGGATGGACACGTCCCCCACCGTCGCTGCATCGCGGATCATGAAGTGCTCAAGGGGCGTGCGCAACAGCTCCGAAGAGGAATCGGAGCGCAAACTTTGAGCAGCCGCGCTCATGCGTTTTGACTGGCTGGAAAAGAAGCGCTCAAAAGCTGGATCTTCCCGACACACTGCAAGGAACGGTTCGCGAGGAATAAGCAGTAGGAGACTGTCCTCCACGCTGATCATCTGGTAGCGGCAGGAGTTTTCGCCAAAAATTGTGGAGTAACCAAAACACCGTCCCGCGTCTCGGCGATCAAGCAGCACGCCTTGCTCATCGAGCACGTCGACGGCACCAGAACGGATAACAAAGCAATGCTCATTTGGCTCGCCAATGTCGAGGATGGTTTCACCAGCCCGGAAATAGCGCATGGTGCTGTTTGGCGGCAGGTTGGCCAGCAGTTTCGGATCAAGCTGCGCAAACGGTGCGTGCTCCTGAAGAAAATGCTGGACTTCCACTAATTCCACGTTCATGGGATCAGCTTAATGGTGATCCCGCGCACGTGTCTTGGTTTTAGCGCAGGGAAGCAGCGATTCTGTCGCCGACTTCCTCTGTTCGGACTGTGCCACGGCTGCGCACTTCATGCTCCACTGCGGCCTCAATCTTTTCGGCATTGTCTTCGTCGCCGAGGTGTCGCAACATTAATGCAACGCTCAAAATAGCCGCTGCAGGGTCTGCGATGCCCTTGCCTGCAATATCGGGGGCAGAGCCGTGCACGGGCTCGAACATTGAGGGGTTCTTTCCCGTGGCGTCAATATTTCCCGAAGCAGCAAGGCCAATCCCGCCGGTGATAGCACCTGCCAAGTCCGTGAGAATATCGCCAAAGAGATTATCCGTAACGATCACGTCATAGCGCGATGGGTCCGTGACCATGTAGATCGTCGCTGCATCGATGTGGTGATACTCAACGCTCACGTCAGGAAATTCTTTCGCCACCGCATCTACCGTGCGCTGCCAGAGTCTCCCTGCGTGTACCAATACGTTGGTCTTGTGTACGAGGGTGAGATGCTTCCGGCGTGATTGAGCCCGCTGGAAGGCGTCGCGCACTACCCTTTCCACCCCATAGCGGGTGTTTTGGGAAACCTCAGAGGCTACCTCGTGTTCGGTATTTTCACGAAGAGTGCCCCCATTGCCGCAATAGAGACCCTCGGTCCCCTCTCGAACCACGACGAAATCGATGTCCCCCGGGTTCGCCAGAGGAGATTCGGCGCTCGGGTACAACTTGGACGGCCTCAAGTTCACATGATGGTCCAACTCGAAGCGCATCTTCAGTAAAAGACCTCGCTCCAGAACCCCCGGGGGCACGTCCTTGGGCGCGCCGATGGCCCCCAGAAGGATCGCGTCGTGTTCGCGCAGCGATTCCAGATCCGCCTCCGTGAGCAGTTCCCCATTCCGCAGGTAACGCCGTGCGCCGAGGTCATATTCGGTGACCTCGACGTCACCACGAACGGCTCGAAGCACCTTGAGAGCCTCCGCCGTAACCTCCGGACCGATACCGTCGCCGCCAATCACTGCCAGTTTCATTGTATGGAACTCCAATTCCCACTAGGTGAACTTAGCGGCAGTGTATCACAGCTAGGCTGCCTCGCGGGCGCGATCCAACTCCCAGCGCAATTGAGCCTCGCTCGGTGACTGGACGGGCAAAAATGCCGCCTCGCGGAAGCGCCTGGACGCAGGCGAATGCTGAGCATAACCAGCACCACCGGCAACACGCACTTCCAACTGAGTTGCCGAAGCCGCAGCCTGCGCCGCCGCCAATCGCAACTCAATCAACGCCACGGGATCCACCTGCTTTTCGACGCCCCGGCTCAGCTCCTCCTGATGTTCCACCAGGGAGGCAATGTGCTCGTTGATCGCCTGAACCTCGGACGCAAAAACACCATTAACACCCTCAAGCCGCTTCGTAGCCTCTTGCGCGGCGGTGTGCGCCAGCCCCAAACACTCTGACGTTTGCAACAACACAAAGGTGGGACGAACTGAACGCGCAAAGCCCTGCAGATCCGTAGCGAGAACCTGACGCTCTGGAACAAATGCGCGATCAAATTCCAGCGAAGTTGACGCCGTAGCATTCAGTCCGAGGAGACCAAATGGCTTGCCAAGGCTCACACCGGGAGCGCTGGCGTCGATGGCGAAGACCAGGGGGCCGTCGGCAACCGCGCCGGTCACTACCAGCGAATCCTCAACCAGATTTGAAG
This sequence comes from Corynebacterium gerontici, assembly GCF_003813985.1. Classification (NCBI taxonomy): domain Bacteria; kingdom Bacillati; phylum Actinomycetota; class Actinomycetes; order Mycobacteriales; family Corynebacteriaceae; genus Corynebacterium; species Corynebacterium gerontici. Next base: position 1,016,216 of record NZ_CP033897.1, on the reverse strand, counting down.
CCCAGCGCAGTACGCCGCTGACTTCATAACCGCCTTTTACAGGCGTTGCCTGGAGTTCAATATCGCCACAACCCGCCGCCTGCTTAAACACGGAGGCCATGCCCGTTACACCGGGACGCTCACCGCGCAAGAGAACCGGAAGCACCTCGCGGGCGTAGTCCGTGTCGGCCTGTGCAAGATACTCAATAGCCATAGATTGAGCCCACAGGCTAAAAGCTGCAGAAAGGTCTAGTTCGGCCACGTCGCGGATCAGACGAACCAGAGTTAAGAGCTTGTCCGGGTGATTATTAACCACCTGCAATAGCTCTCGCTCCGCCAGGTGCTGAACCAAATAATTCGCACTGAGCTCACCTTTATCTACAGCCTTCGCGCGCTGCGCAACGAGCTGGGCAAGATCTACTGGGAGCGCCATTAGACCAGCTCGGAGGTGAGATTAGCGGGGCGGGTGTAGGTGTTGACCACAGGCGACCACTTCACTGCATCGCGTTGGATCTTGTCAAGCGTCTCGCGGTCAGCGTCTCCCTCAAGTTCGATCTTGACGCGAACGTCGGACACGCCAGTGCGCTTGTCCTCGTCCAGATCACCAACGCCCCACACAGCAGAAATATCAATGTCGGATTCAATGTCGATGGCGATCCTGGTCAGCGTCACGCCACGGTGCGTGGCAATGGCCTGGATGCCAACGGAGATGCACGAAGCCAATGCCGCCTGAGCCACCTCGGTGGGGTTGCCTGCAGCGTTATCTCCGAGCAACTGTGGAGGCTCGGCGACGAGCACCGGCTCCAAATCGCGGATCTGGGTGTAGTTGCGGAACTGCCCATCCGCCTCTGTGTGGGTCTTAATCTGCTTCTTTCCGCCTGCGGGGTTTTCCTGGTTCTTTTGAGCAAGACTTGCCAGACGCTCTGCGTCAATGGGCTCCAGAGCCTCGCCGGGATTGTGATTCGGGGTGAGATCAGACATGCAATGCTCCTTCAAACTCGGTAACTTGTACGCCCAAGCTAGCACGTTTAGTCTGCCAACACCATACTGAGCGGTCTATTTTATTCACGTAAAAAGAAACGCCGCGTTAGCGGCGTTCTCTTCTAGGCTTCGAAATCAACGGCGAAGAACTCCGCCTGAATTTCTTCACCGATTGATGCGAGCAAGCTTTCTGGAACTTCGCGATCCACTCGCAGGATCAGCGTGGCGCCATCCCCCTCAGCGTCCTGCGAAAGTGCAGCGGCATCGATGTTAATGCCCTCGGCGCCCAACCTGGTACCGACCTTGCCAAGCGCTCCTGGCGCGTCGCTGTACTGGAAGAACAGGTTGTAGCCGCGCGCACGGAGGTCCAAACCGCGCTCATTGATGCGGACGATTTTCTCCACGCCGTTCAGGCCAGTCAACGCACCGATCACGGATGCATGAGTTCCATCTGCTGCCACCGCGCGCACCTCAAGCACGGAGCGGTGCGTCTTCGACTCAGAATGAGTGGACACCTCCACGGCGACACCGCGCTCCTTGGCAATGCTCGGAGCATTCACGAAGGTCACTTGCTCCTCCAAGAAGCCGGAGAAAAGACCACGCAGTGCAGCCAGACCAAGCACGTCGATGTTTTCGCTAGAAAGCTCGCCGCGCGCCTCCACCTCGATGGACACTGGAGCCTCGTCGAGCAGCTTGCCCGCAACGAGGCCGAGCTTGCGCGCAAGATCCAGCCACATTGCAACCTCTTCGCCTACCTGGCCGGCCACGTTCACAGCATCGGGCACGAATTCTCCCGCAAGGGCCTTCAGTACCGAAGCGGCTACGTCGGTGCCGGCGCGATCCTGTGCCTCGACGGTGGAAGCACCAAGATGGGGCGTAACCACTACCTGTTCCAACGCGAACAATGGCGAATCGGTGCAGGGTTCCGAAGCAAAAACATCGAAGCCTGCACCCCGGATGTGGCCCGAGGTGATGGCATCAGCGAGCGCTTGCTCGTCGACAAGCCCACCGCGCGCAGCGTTGATGATGATTTGCCCCTGCTTCGCCTTCGCTAGCAGCTCGGCGTTGAACATGCCGGCAGTTTCTTTAGTCTTCGGCAGGTGGATAGTAACGAAATCAGAGCGCTGCATGAGCTCCTGCAGCGAGACCAACTGGACGCCGAGTTGGGCTGCACGGGCGGGATTTGCGTATGGGTCGTAGGCGATGATCGTGGTGTCGAACGCCGCCAGGCGCTGCGCGAAGAGCTGACCGATGTGGCCGAAACCCACGATGCCCACAGTTTTGCCAAAAATCTCAACGCCCGAGAAGGATGAGCGCTTCCACTGCGCATCGCGCAGCGTCTTATCAGCCGCGGGAATTTGGCGGGCAGTTGACAGCAGCAGCGAGATTGCGTGCTCACATGCCGAATGAATATTGGAGGTGGGAGCATTTGCCACCATCACGCCCCGTTCGGTGGCGGTGGCAATATCGACATTGTCTAAGCCAACGCCAGCGCGACCAACAATCTTGAGCTTGGGTGCTGCTTCCAATACCTCTTTATCCACAGTGGTGGCGGAACGCACGAGCAGTGCGTCAGCGTCGACCACAGCTTCAAGCAGGGCCTCGCGGTTTGGTCCATCAACCCAACGAACCTCGACGGAATCCCCCAACGCATCAACGGTGGACTGAGAGAGCTTATCTGCAATTAGAACGACAGGGCGGCCTTCAAGGCTCACGATTTTCTCCTGGAGTGCTTTCGCATCGTCCGTCATGTTTGGCACGACCGCGCCCCACACAACGAGCCCGCGCCTGCTTCTCGGCGCGCAGCATTTGTAGTGTAGCCCGACACCTACTAGCGGCTACCCGATTTTGGAGGGGGCAACGACGTACTTTTGTTAGTAGCCAATGAGTGCAAAAAGCGGCTGTGGGCGCAGCTCCTCCGATTCCAAAAGCCGATCAGTACCACCATCAATGAAGCTGCCATCGCGGAAAAGTGACGCTGACCAGCCTTGATTCCGCATGTACACACGCTCAAAGTGTTCTTTAACCGCGCTGATGGTCCCGTCCCCACGGACGTCAACTGCTAAGGACAGCGCCACTTGCGGGAAGTTGGTATTGAGGCTTTCGGTGTGGTGGATTTGCCCAGCCTCTTGGGCGATGATGAGCAGCGGCTTTTGCGCCAATTGGTGTTCCTCCACCGCCGAAGCCAACACCTTTGCCACAGCGTTCACTGCCTGGCTTTCTACATACCCATCACCTTCGGCCTTCGGGAAGCTTTTCGACGTATCCACGGCGACGCCGATATTCGGCAGCGCCAGCACCTCATCGAATTTCGACACCTGCTGGGCGACGTTCTCCTTGCCCGGTTCAAACACCAAAACACCGAATTGTTTGCGCTTGTGCAAGGTTTCTGCCCACTCGAGTGCCCGATCCCGGTTAGCCAAGAACGATTCACCGTCGATCAATGTACTGGCTTTGATCCACTGTGGAGCCTCGATGTAGATCGGTTCTCTACTGAACACGATCCCACGATCATTCGGCAGCCACTGGCGGATTTTTTCTGCCATGAGGATGCGCTGGCTTAACTGTTCTTTGGTGCCGAACTGCGAGCCAAGGGCAATTAGTGGCTCATCGGACAAGCCCGCTACAGCAAGAGTGGTATCGGCGTCAAAGCGCGGATCCGGATAGGGCATCACTTTCACTCCAGCACCATAAGCACGCGCCGTGGCCGTTGCGGCGATGGAGGATTCGGGGCTGGCGATCACCAGCGGAGTTTGCTCCGCATCGCGCTTGGATTGCCCGGGAAAACCCTGGTTCACTTGCGTGTTTGCTTTGGACGCCTGGGGTGCCTCCCCCACTCCGGGCCATTCGGGCACTAATAGTTCTGCCCGATCCGCCTCGAGGTGAGCAATGGCTTCGGTCACGCTTGTTCGATCGTAAACGGGCGTTGGAGTGAATTGCAGCGCCGTGAGGTCGCCCAACGACTTCTTGGTTCCTGGGTCTTGGATAACGGTGGTGTCCCCACTCGTGGTGGCGATATTGACCTGCCCAACCAAGAGCACGTAGCGAGCCTTGAGCCGGTCAATCTCATTGAGAACCGATGCGCGGTTCCCATCGCGCATCGTCACCATCGGTGAGTGGCTCACAACCGCCACAGATGCAGCGCGCAACTGCGAGTGAATCTCGTCATCGGAGATAATCAGGGTATCCGAGGCGTCGAAGAAGCGCTGGGATGCTGCCACCCCATCACCGTATGGATCGCCTACCACCTGTGGCGTCGGTTCAAAATCAGTAGACGCGTGGTGGTTCAGATTCTCCGCGCGCGCCTGCTCCAGAGCTTGCTCGTAGTTTTGCGGCGCTTCGGGCCCAAAGGTACAGGCGCTGAGCAGTAGCAAGCTCGCAATAAGGGCGCGAAGCGTTTTCAAGGGCGGCCAGTCCTTCCGATGTCTAGGCGTCAAACGCGCCAGGGCCTTCCTCTCCGCCGTGCAGATCCGACTCATTGACGTCGTGCAGCGCCTCGGTGCCCATGGCTTCTTCGATCATGCACAATAGCTTGCGACGGCGATCATTGAAGAATGCCTCAGCGTTAGCACTGAAGAGTAGGTGTGGATCCAGGTAGTGGCTCGCCAGCACTTCGTCGAATTCGGCGTCATCCATCAAGGATTTGGACTGCACACGATAGAGGTAGCGAGCCGGAGAGCTCTCTTCCACCATCACATACGTCCTGCGCCCCATCGGGGTTCGGTTCAGCACCGAATGCGCAAGCACCGGAGATATGCCATTTTCTTCACACCACGTCAGGGGGAAGATGGGCCGGAAATGGACACCCAACTGTGGAGCGGTATGTTGGTCAATTTTGGTGCCCGTACGCCAATCGCGCGCTCCCCTGCCCTCGAGCAGGGCATAGATACCCTTATAAAGGCCTGAATCAGGCCCAGCAGAAAGCAATCGCGATTCCACGAAGCGCGCGCCTCGGATGGAGGCGGGAAGTTCTTCACGTTCGTGGCGGATCCACGCTGCCAATTCGTCTACGTCTTGCCCCATGCGGATGGTCACAGCAGGAGATCCGTAAAGCTCGCCGAACACCCCACACCAGAACCACCGATTGAGGCGGTCCCAGGACTCTTGCGCCGCCATCGTGTGCACGTCTTCCGCGAGCACCGCGATGATGGCGGCCAACGGAATGAGCTGCTGGGTGTAAGGCACCTGCGAAGTCGTCAGAATACAGCGCTGGCGCATGTAATTGGCTGCTTCGTGGAACGCGGCGCGCATCTTTTCCGCCGCGTCTTTGTATTCGGAAAGTGTCAGCGAGAGGATGGCCTCGCGCTGCCCACTGGAGTGTCCCTTGCGCGCGGTGATGTAGAGGGCCACGGCGGTCAGGAACTCGGTCTTTGATATACCGTCGAGAGCGGGATAGCGGCGCAGCACTGATTCGGTTTTTGCCCAATCCTCCTGCAATTTGAACTGAGGATCCTCGGCTGCAAACACTGCGGTCAGCAACTCGAACACGTCCATCTGCAAACCGTGAGCATTGGCCTGGGCGAAGATCGAGCCAATACCTTCTTGCGCGGTCTCACGATCCAGGCGCGTCATCGGCACCGCGTAGCGAACTAGCGGGCGCAGCACCGCGTTGTGGAAGCGCTTCGTGCGCTCACGCTGAGCCTCATCCGATCGCCCTGCAAGATCGAAGAGCATGTCGGAGCCTTCGTCTGTAAGCAGTGCGTGCACAGGAATCAATCCTGCATCGATGGCATTTTCGGGTGTGATCACCTCGGGGAAACCTTGCGCAAAGTGGGAGCGCACCCGGCCGTTCTCGTCGACGGAAATGACAGCTTCGTCGGGCATGACTTCTTCTTCCACCGCCCGGTGAATGTCCACGTAGAAGCGACGCTTTGCCTTCTTATTGCGCAGATCCACCGAGTGAACTAAACCGTCACCCCGAAGGCACTGATACAACGAAGTAATGCGCTGTTGGCCGTCGAGAAGCAAGAGGCCGGGAGCCACACCAGTGTCCGGCGCCCCCTGAAGTGCCCGTGGACGGAATCGCAGCGGCGCGTTACGGGTATCGAGAGCCATAAGAGTCCCGATTGGATACCCGCGAAGCACCGTCACCAGCAGCGACCTGATGCGGTCGACGTCCCAACGGTAGTCGCGCTGGAAGTCTGGAAGTTGCAGATCACCTCGGTCGATTCGGTTGAAAATATCGATGAGGTCGTAACTTGGCGTACTAAAACCCATGCGACCGAGTTTAGCGGGGTTGGCACACATCCTCGTGCGAGCGATGCTGCGAAAGCTCAATTTGTATGGTGGAATGCCCCACACCCTGCTCTTTCAGCGCCGCTTGTACGCTGTCTAATATCCCACAATCGCCCATATGCTTTTCGACGACCACGTGGCAGGTTGCCAACGCCTCATTTCCATCGAGGCTCCATACATGCAGATCGTGGATCGCCTCCACGCCCCGAATCTCCAGCATACGCTGCTCGATGCTGGCCAGATCAACATCAGAAGGCACCCGCTCCATCAGCACGTTCATGGACTTCATCAGCAACTGCACAGCTCGCGGAAAAATCAGCGCAGCAATCATGAGCGAGGCCACAGTATCTGCCCACATCCATCCGAGCATCATCAATGCCGAGGACACGATCACCGCAATCGAGCCGAAGAGGTCGACCAGCACGTGGAGGTACGCACCCTCGACGTTCAAGTTTTGGTCTTTGTCGCGGTGCAATACCGAGGCGCTGAGCACATTGGCGACTAATCCGATCACGCCGATGATCAAGGTGGTGCCGGCGTCTACTTGGATCCCATCCCCCAGTCGGTGGAATGCTTCCAGGACAATCCAAATGGAGACTCCCACCACTGTCGCCGCATTCAGCATGGCGGCGAATACTTCTAGCCTTTTGTAACCGTAGGTCGATTTGGCATCCGCCGCTCGCCGAGCAATCAGTGTTGCAACCAGAGCCACCACGAGACCTGTGGAGTCCGAGAGCATATGCATAGCATCCGACATCAGCGCGAGCGAACCAGCGAGCGCGCCACCGATAAGTTCCACAAAGAAAATGGTGGCGGTCACCCCCAACGCTAGGCTGAGGGATTTCGCGCCACCGTGGTGTTCGTGGGTATGCATAGCGCTAGTGTAGCGCCAATGACACACTTATTGAACCCTTAATGAAAATACGGGTTTAGGCAGTCTCCGTGATCGGGTTCTTCACCCAGCTCATGAGGTCGCGCAATTTCGCGCCGGTCTTCTCAATCGGGTGCGATGCAACTTCCTCACGCATGCGCTTGAGCTCGGGCTGACCATCCTCAACATCCTTGACCATGTTCTGCACGAATTTGCCCGACTGAATGTCGGCCAGCACTTCCTTCATGCGCTGCTTCGCACCTTCGTCGATGATACGAGGACCAGCAACATACCCACCAAGCTCCGCGGTCTCAGAGATGGAGTAGTTCATGTTGGACAATCCACCTTCCCACACCAGGTCCACGATGAGCTTCATCTCATGCAGCACCTCAAAGTAGGCCATCTCCGGTGCGTAGCCCGCCTCGGTAAGGACCTCGAACCCGGCCATCATCAGGTATTCCAGGCCACCACACAACACTGCCTGCTCGCCAAAGAGGTCTGTCTCAGTTTCCTCGCGGAAGGAAGTGGGAATCACGCCAGCACGCGCACCGCCGATAGCCGCTGCGTAGGACAGTGCCAATTCTTTGCCCTCGCCCTTGGGGTCCTGATCAACCGCAATCAAGCAGGGCACACCCTTGCCGTCGACAAACTGGCGCCGCACCAAGTGGCCGGGCCCCTTCGGAGCGACCATGGCGACGGTGATGTTGTTGGCCGGTTCGATTAGGTCGAAGTGAATGTTCAAGCCGTGCGCAAAGAGAATGGCGTTTCCGTCGCTCAGGTTCGGGGCGATGTCTTCGTTGTAAATCTTTGGAATTGAGGTGTCGGGCGCCAGGATCATCACCACGTCTGCCCAAGCAGCGGCATCGGCATTGGACTTGACCTCAAAACCAGCCTCGCGGGCCTTATCCGCAGATTTCGAGCCTTCACGCAGACCGATCACGACCTCAACTCCGGAGTCGCGCAGGCACATGGCGTGGGCGTGCCCCTGGGAACCGTAACCCACCACAGCAACCTTACGCCCCTGAATCAAAGACAGATCAGCGTCCGCGTCGTACAAGATTTCAATAGCCACAGCTATCACCTTTCTTTTTTCGCTTTCCGGATCATCATATATCAATCTATGAGACAAAGAAAGCACTTTCGTCCCATTTTATGGGATTCTTACCGGTTTCCCGGAGCCATTGTCTTCGGACCGCGGGAAAGCGCAATCTGGCCAGAAGATATCAGTTCGCGAATACCGAAGGGCTCCAATACGTCCAAGAGTGCCCTGAGCTTCCCCTTCGTTCCGGTGGCTTCAATCACCACCGATTCCGGGGCTACGTCGACCACACGCGCGCGGAAGATGTTCGCTGCGTCAACGACCTGCGGGCGATTGTTGGCATCCGCGGAAACTTTCACCATCATGAGGCCGCGTGCAACCGTCGTGTCCTGATCAAGGCGCACCACCTTCAAAACAGGTACCAACTTATTGAGCTGCTTCGTAATCTGCTCGATAGTGTTTTCGTCAGCATCCGCCACGATAGTAAGCCTATTGATCCCTGGCTGTTCAGTAATGCCCGAAACGATGGACACCAGGCTAAAACCACGCCGCGAGAACATGGCCGCCACGCGAGAGATGATGCCATCGGAGTCTTTCACCAGTACCGAAAGAATATGCCTGGAAACTTCTGGATTTGTCATGTGATCCGCCCTCCTAGGCTTGCTCGATGGCGTCGTCGATTTCGGACAGTTCTACTGCTGCGGACTCTTCGTCGTCGAAAAGCGGGCGCAAATCGCGCGCATACTCAATCTCAGAGTTGGAGTTACCTGCGGCCACCATCGGCCACACCTGGGCGTCCTGACCGACGATGAAGTCGATCAACACAGGCCGATCGTTGATCGAGCGTGCCTTTTCAATCGCGGGAACGATCTCTTCCTCCTTGGTCACACGAATGGCAACGCAACCCTGTGCCTCCGCTAGCCCTACGAAGTCCGGCATGTAATGATCCTGCTCGCGCAACTTCGTGTTGGAATAGTGACCGTTGTAGAACAGCGTCTGCCACTGACGAACCATGCCCAAGTTGCCATTGTTAATCACGGCAATCTTGATGGGGAATCCCTCAACCGTGCAGGTGGTGAGCTCCTGATTCGTCATCTGGAAACAGCCGTCGCCATCAATGGCCCACACCTCGGTATCCGGCGCACCCGCCTTGGCCCCCATTGCCGCAGGAACGCTGTAGCCCATCGTGCCAAGGCCACCTGAGTTGAGCCACTTGCGTGGTTGCTCAAAGTCGAGGAATTGCGCGCACCACATTTGGTGCTGGCCAACTCCGGCGCAATAAATCGCGTCCTCGGCGGAATGTTGCGCGATCGCGCGGATAACTGCCTGGGGCTCCAACAACCCGTCATCGCTCTCATCCCACCCGCGGGGGAACTTTTCTTTCAAATTGGCTAGGTACTTGCGCCAGCGATCAATCTTCGGCGGCTTCAGATCCAATTGTTTCGAGGTCTCGAGTAGTGCACGTAAGACCTCGGCGGCGTCACCGACGATCGGAACATCGGCAACGCGGATCTTGCCAATTTCTGCCGGATCAATATCTGCATGAATCACCTTGGCATCCGGCGCGAAACTATCGACGGCACCGGTGACGCGATCGTCAAAACGCGCGCCAATAGTAATGAGCAGATCGGAACGCTGCATCGCCCCCACCGCGGGCACCGAGCCGTGCATACCAGGCATGCCCATGTGCAGCTCGTGAGAATCCGGGAAGGCACCTAACGCCATGAGCGTGGTCACCACTGGAATCCCCATGTGCTCAGCGAGTTCCTTGAGCTCCTCCGAGGCATTCGCTTTAATCACACCGCCGCCGATATAGAGCACCGGTCGCTGAGATTCAGCGATCATGCGGGCAGCTTGCTCGATGGGGCGATTGTGCGGAGTGAGCACGGGACGGTAGCCGGGCAAGTCAATGGTCGGGGGCCACTGGAACTCCATCTCCATGGCCTGGATATCTTTCGGGATATCTACAAGCACCGGGCCCGGCCTGCCGGTGCTCGCCAAGTGGAAAGCCTCGGCAATCGCCTGCGGAATCTCGTCCGGGGAGGTGATCATGAAATTGTGCTTCGTCACCGGCATGGTAATGCCACGCACATCCGCCTCCTGGAACGCATCCGATCCGAGGAGGCTTCGCCCAACCTGACCAGTAATCGCCACCAGAGGTACCGAATCGAGGTAGGCATCAGCAATGGGCGTGACCAAGTTGGTAGCGCCCGGCCCGGATGTAGCGATACATACGCCGACACGGCCAGTAACCTGCGCATATCCCGTTGCCGCATGGCCCGCCCCTTGTTCGTGACGAACAAGGACGTGGCGCAAATTCTCCGCCTCGTACAAGGCGTCATAAAGCGGGAGCACCGCGCCGCCTGGCAGACCGAAGACCATGTCGGTGCCCAGTTCCTCCAGGGAACGCACCACAGCCTCGGCGCCGGTCATCTTTTGGGGTTGCTGTGCTTTCCGACGTGCGGCAAGTAATGCCGGACTCGGTGTTGTGGGCTTGTTTGGGGCTGCCACGACTTCAAGCTCCTTCTCACATTTCGGTGTAGGTGAGCACCCTGATCAAACGACAAAACCCCCGCTTCAGCTTGTGCTGGCGAGGGCGTCTGGCGTTACGACTTGCAGGCCGCTACGGCAGGCGCCGTTCGGTAATTACTACAAGTCGAAGAATGTTCACGAAGGTCATTTTACACAGCCGCACCGCAGTGCAAGATTCCTCCCCCAGGACTACCCCCTGGACCGCGTCCCACGTGGACAAAACGTGATCCAGGCTACCCCCGGGCCGTCTTTAGCGGGGTTATAGTCGGGCTCATGCCGCTGACTTATCTTCTACAGAAATTCTGGATCTGGATGGTCGATACCGGATTCGACCTCGGGATGCTGATCATCCTGTTGTTCCTCGTGCCTCGAGCAGGTCGCCTCGCCATGCGCATCGTGGAAAGAAAGGTAATCGATCAGAACGACAAAGAATCGAAGACTCACCTGGCTTTTGCCGGTGTTGCCGTCTACATCGCCCAACTCGTTGCCTATTTCGTGCTGTTTGTGTTCATCCTTCAGCAACTCGGCTTTTCACTCGCTGGCGCGGCAATTCCTGCTACTGCGGCATCTGCAGCCATTGGTTTAGGTGCCCAATCCATCATCGCCGACTTCCTCGCCGGATTTTTCATCCTCAGCGAGCGCCAATTCGGCGTCGGGGACTGGGTCCGCTTCGAAGGTGGAGCAGCCACAGTTGAAGGCACCGTCATCCAAATCACCATGCGCGCCACCCGAATCCGAACACTGGCGGAAGAAACAGTCATCGTGCCCAATTCAAAGGCCGGTGTCTGCGTCAATAGCTCGAATTATTGGTCGAAGGCAGTGTGCAAAGTCTCCGTTCCACTGCTCGGATCCCACTCAATCTATGAGGCAATCGACAGGGCCGGGCAAGCTGCACAAATTGCACTGAAGCAACCAGAGGTTGCCGAAAAGGTAATGGGCGAGTTGGACGTCCACCCCAATCTTGCCGTGAATCCGCCGTCAACCGTTGGCATGCCGTGGACGGCGGACATGCGCTTCGTTGTGCAAGTTCAACCCGGCACCCAGTGGTTCGTCGAACGTGCCATCCGCACCGAGATCATCAACGAATTCTGGCGCGAATACGGATCCGCACCGACGCTTAGCGGCGCATTCGCTGAAGACTTCCAAACCGCTGAAAACGCGCAAACCCCAAGTGAGTCATCTGATTCCCACCCACAGCAAAGCGTGCAGAACTCTCTGGAACGAGTTGAGGGACACGAAGACCCAGCGAACGAAGATGACGCCACGGTCTCACTGACGCGCTACAACGAAATCCAGCCGTACACCGGCTGGCGCAGAGTAATTACCGGCGGCGGCAAAACTCGACTCTCTACGGCCATGCTGCTCGGGGGACTTGTTGTGCTCCTCATCTTCAAGGGTCTGACCTGGTCCCCCGACGATAAGAACTACGACGGTTCAGTTGGGATATTGGCGCCAGAGCGCTTCCAAAGTTCCAGTGAGCCACCGAGCCCCGCGCGCAGTACTCCTCAAACTCCCACCCCCGTGCCAAACACCACCACGGCGGTGCCTGAAAATACACAAACCCCAGTACCGAGCAGCCAGGTTCCAAGTAACTCCCCCGAACCCACCACCAGTACCCCCGAAAGCACGGAAGAAAGTCCTTTGGACGTGCTGCGCTAGAATCCTTTGGTTATGAGCGAGCAAGCACAGCCAGCAACTCAAGAATTTAAACCGGATCGCACACACCTGCTCGCAGCGGGCATCATGATCTGCATCCTGCTCATCGGCATTAGCGCCAAACCGCTCCTTTTGGGCTGGGTGATGATCTTTCCCGTGTTGTTCATCATCTGGGTGTTCAAGGCAAAAACTGTGGTGTCGGAACGAGGCATCACCGCCCATTACCTCTTCAAAGGCAAGCAGTCTGCCACCTGGGAGGAAATTCAAGGTATCGGTTTCCAGGGATCCAAGACGGTACTCCAGCGCAATGAAGGAGATCCGTTTGTTTTGCCAGCGGTTTCCTTCACCTCCCTTCCTAAGCTCGAAGCGGCGTCACGTGGACGCATCAGCGACGTGCTGAGCGCCGGGCGAAAGGCAGCCGACGAGAAGGTCACGGTGGTCCATAAGGACGGCCGCCAGGTACTCATGACCAAGGAAGAATACGCACACTACGAGGCCACGAAGCAAGGGGCCGCAGGGCAACGTCGAGAAGCAAAGGACGAAGCATGATTCCTCTCCGATCAAAAGTCACCACCGTAGGCCGGAATGCATCCGGCGCGCGAGCGCTCTGGCGGGCAACAGGCACGCAGGAACACGAATTTGGCAAGCCCATCGTGGCAATCGTTAATTCTTATACCCAGTTTGTCCCCGGCCACGTACATTTGAAAAATGTGGGCGACATCGTGGCAAACGCCGTGCGTGCAGCCGGCGGTGTGCCAAAAGAGTTCAACACCATCGCTGTCGATGACGGCATTGCCATGGGGCACGGTGGCATGCTCTACTCGCTTCCTTCGCGCGAGATCATTGCGGACTCAGTCGAGTACATGGTGAACGCGCATACCGCCGACGCGATGGTGTGCATCTCGAACTGCGACAAGATTACACCCGGCATGCTCAACGCCGCCATGCGGTTGAACATCCCCTCAATTTTCGTTTCCGGTGGCCCAATGGAGGCGGGCAAGGCGGTCGTGGTTGACGGCGTTGCGTCCACCCCCACCGATCTCATCACTGCAATTACCGCCTCCGCGAATGACGCGATCAGCGACGCGGATCTCCAAAGCATTGAGGCATCCGCATGCCCCACCTGCGGATCGTGCTCGGGCATGTTCACGGCCAACTCCATGAACTGCCTGACTGAAGCCCTGGGTCTTTCATTGCCGGGAAACGGCACGACTCTTGCAACGCATACCGCACGCAAGGCGTTGTTTGAACAAGCGGGCAGCATGATCGTGAAGTTGTGTGAACGCTACTACGGTGAAGAGGACGCATCGGTCCTGCCCCGAAGCGTCGCCACGAAGGAGTCATTCCTCAATGCCATGGCTTTGGACATGGCAATGGGTGGCTCAACCAATACGGTGCTGCACACGCTCGCCGCGGCGCAAGAAGGCGAAGTAGATTTCGATCTCAGCGATATCGACGAATTGTCCTATCGCATTCCTTGCATCTCGAAAGTCGCGCCGAACGGAAGCTATCACATCGAAGATGTGCACCGCGCCGGGGGCATCCCCGCCATCTTGGGCGAATTGCACCGTAAAGGCCTATTGGAGACCAACGTCCACACCATCTCCCACTCTAATGTGGATGAATGGCTCGGTGAATGGGACATCCGCGGCGGAAAGGCGAGCGATGAAGCGCTCGAGCTCTTCCACGCAGCTCCTGGGGGCGTGCGCACCACCGAGGCTTTCTCGCAATCGAATCGATGGGAGTCTCTGGATACTGACCAAGAACATGGATGCATCCACTCTGTCGATCACGCTTTTTCTGCAGACGGCGGCCTGGTGATCCTGCGCGGCAACCTTGCCCCCGACGGCGCTGTGGTCAAGTCCGCCGGCGTGGAAGAAGAGCTTTGGAAATTCACGGGCCCCGCCTTGGTGTGTGAAAGCCAAGAAGAAGCGGTATCGAAGATCCTGAACAAGGAAGTGTCGCCGGGTGATGTAGTGGTCATTCGCTACGAAGGCCCTGCGGGTGGCCCCGGCATGCAGGAGATGCTCCACCCCACCTCGTTCTTGAAAGGCGCTGGGCTTGGTAAAGCGTGTGCCCTCATCACCGATGGGCGTTTCTCGGGCGGCACCTCGGGACTTTCCGTGGGCCATATGTCGCCGGAAGCGGCTCATGGCGGCCTGATTGGACTTGTGCAGGATGGCGACCCAATCACCATCGACATCCACAACCGTGTGCTATCGCTTGATCTCGAAGATTCAGTCATTGCAGCGCGCCGCGACGCCATGAACAACAGCGATAAGCCGTGGACCCCGAACCGTGAGCGACAGGTGAGCAAGGCGCTTCGCGCCTACGCGAAGATGGCAACGTCTGCCGATAAAGGTGCTGTGCGCCAGGTGGATTAAGAGCAAAAAGAAGCGCCCCGAGGGGCGCTTCTTTTTATTGTTGGATTGGATTCACCGCTGCACCAAACCACCACAGTGCGATGGCTCCCGCTATTGCAGCGATCACAAAGAACCAGGAGCTTGCCAACGGGCGACGTGCCCAGGAGCGGCTGGTATCAAGCGAGATAATGCCGGGGCCCGTGAATTGCACCACCACGGAAATGGCCGCGAGCAGAGCGTAGAAGAACAGCGTGTCCTTTGCTGAGGCAAAGGCCTCACCATTTGCCAGGAATACCTGGTGCAGGAACAAAAACGAGGTCGCCACCGTCGCCAAAGCTGCCGCGATTGGGGTAAGCAGACCAAAGAGCAGGAACACCCCCGCTGCCAATTCGACGGTAGGAATCGCGATGGACAGTAAGTTCGGGTACACGTAGGCGCCGAAATCGTTTTCGAGCGAACCCAGCCCGCGCCCGCCGATGCCAAAGAATACGGTGATGGAATCAAACAGCAGCCATGCCGCGAGCACGACTCTGAGAAGAAGCAAGCCAAAATCGATGGTCCCGCGCTTGGCTCCCTCGGACGCGCCCAATGCGGCAGCCTGCTCAACTTCAGTTTCGGTAGCTACTACCTCACTGTGTTCCGCGGACTGGTAGGTGGTGGAAGCTGCAGCCGGTACTGCTGGATTGGCGCCGGTGGGCGCATAGTCTTGATCTGCGTAAGGCTCGACAGGCGCGTCGGACGCGAGGGGCGCACTACGGTCTACGGGCTCTCGCTCGAAAACCTGGGTTGGCTCCGGCTCAATGTTTTGAGGCGCTACTCGTCCTGCACGTCGGTAAATGGTGGTGTTTTGATCATCGCCATAGGTGGGGATGTCATCAAAGTCGCTTGCTCGATCGGGGGTCTTGTTGCTCATAGCGTTTAGCGTAGGTGAAGTGCTCTCCTATCCACGGTTTCAACTCGCCTGAGATGCGCGGAATTTTTTTCTAGCAGTGCTGCAGCACACGTGCCATGGCGTCGCGTTCCGCCAGACTCACGGTGAGGTGGTACTTCACCTTGAGCCCCACTTGCCGCCGCACATATTCACAGGCGTAGGCAGGATCCGATGGCAGCCATGCATCGGCGGTCTTCGCTTTCTTGTTTTGGTTCTCACTGCCCAAGGTTGCCTGGAGGTTTGCCGGATCGTTAGCGAAGTTTCTCCGGCCACGTTCGTCCCAGGCCCAGGCCCCGGATTCCCATGCGTCAGCCAGCGCCACCACGTGGTCAATCTGCACCAGTGAAGATGTCTGGTTTCCTTTTTGGAACCTGTGAATTAAGCCCGAATAAGGATCGCGCAGTACTCCGGTTTCCACCACGCACCGGCGCGTTCGGGGCTTGAAAGTGATTTCGGTGAGGTCTCTTTGCAACATGTCATTGCGCGTATCGCAGCCATTGTGTCCGCCTGGAACATCAACATCGTCGCTCCAAGCTTGACCGAAAGCACTGCGATCGTAAGGAGGCACAGCCACAGTCTCGTCTCGCACTTCCAGTGCGGCCAGTTGGCCATCTGTCACTGGTGCGTTGGGCACACCACTCGGTGGCTGGTGCAGGTAGCCGCTGGCACCAATCAGGAGCAGCGCGAATACAACTACAGCGCCGAGGAGTCGGAAAAGTTTGTTTAAGGTGCGCATGGTGCTTTCAAGCTAACAAATGCCCTCCAGGATAGACAAACACTTGTTCTATACCTTGACCCGAACGTCATGAAAGACATATCTTGTTGATATGTCTACTTCTAAGGATTGGGCGGGAGACGCCCGAAACGCATCAACCACTGGCGAATTTATCCGCGATACCCGCTACATCGATGACCGCATCACCTCGGACGTCGAAACGCCAACTACATTGAAAAACGGACAGACCCTTTGGCCGGCCACACCTGGAAAATATCGCCTCATCGCCGCCAGAGCTTGCCCTTGGGCACATCGGGCCGTGATTACACGCAGGCTCAAAGGCCTCGAAGACGTAATTTCGCTCGGGTTAGCAGGTCCGACGCACGATCGCCGCTCGTGGACCTTCGACCTTGACCCCGGCGGTGTTGATCCCGTCCTCGAGATTCCCCGGCTCCAAGACGCCTATTTCAACCGCTTCTCTGATTACCCTCGCGGCATCACCGTGCCCGCAATCGTCGACATCGAAACGAAAGCCGTAATCAGCAACGACTTCCCAACCCTGGTACCTGACCTCAATGATCAATGGAAGCATGCCGAGCGCGACGGCGCCCCGGACCTGTATCCAGAGGCGATGCGGGAGGACATCGACAAGCTGACAAAATATATTTTTAGCGAAGTAAACAACGGCGTCTACCGCTGCGGCTTCGCCTCCACACAGGAGGCTTACGACGCTGCATATGATCGACTGTGGAATGCCCTCGACACGCTGGAGGAACGTCTCAGCGATCAGCGTTACCTCATGGGTGATCACATCACGCTTGCCGACGTCTACCTGTTCCCCACCCTCGTGCGTTTCGACGCGGTATACCACGGGCACTTCAAATGCAATCGCAGCAAGCTGAGCGAGATGCCAGTGCTGTGGGCATATCTTCGCGACCTCTTCCAGACTCCCGGCTTCGGCGATACCACCGACTTTCTTGAAATCAAACAGCACTACTACGTAGTACATACCGACGTAAATCCCACCGGCGTGGTACCCAAAGGCCCCGATCTCTCGGGCATGCTCACCACCCACGGGCGGGAAGCTCTGGGAGGAGCACCCTTCGCCGAGGGAGCCACCGCTCCCGGACCGGTGCGCGAGGCGGAGCGAGTGAAAAACTTGCTCCCCGAACAAAAGGCTTTCTTCGAAAACCTTTATCGCCGCTAGCGGATCGGCGGCAGCACACTCGCCGCTTCTTGCACCGCTCGGCTGAGGCGGTGCAACGTGGATGATTCAAGACGCCAGCACTGCCAGTACAATGCGACCTCGATCTGAGCGGCGTCCAGCAACACCAATTCGCCCCTCGCCAAGAGAGGCTGCGCTTGAGCTTCCGGCAATAGTGACCACCCCAGACCAAGACGTGTGGCCTCCAAGAATGCATCAACTGATGGAATCTCTGAGACATTGCGACGGGGTGGAACGTAACCGATCCGGCGTTCCAGATCCAGATCTTGTAGTCGGTCTCGGGGGCCGAATCGCAGTACTGGCATGGCCTCCCAATCCACTTCTCCATCTCGGCTAAAGCGATCAAGCAGTCGCGGGTTGGCTACTGACACGTAGCGCATGACCCCAAGTTCCCGAACTTCACATCCAGCCACCGGGCGCGCTTCTGTGGTTACCGCCCCCATCACGTCGCCACGAGATAGTAGGTGCTTTGAATGTGTTTCGTCCTCCACCCGAACGTGCAACGTAGCGTTAGGCCAACTGGCCACCGAACTCAACACCTGAGGAAACCAAAGCGAAAGCGAGTCGGCGTTGACGGACACCGCCAAAGGCAATGCGCCCATACGCCCACTCAATTGGGCGTCCACCTCCGTGCGCAACAGCCCCATTTTTCTGGCCATCTGTGCGATGACCTCACCGGCTTCTGTTGGTTCCGGTGGCGTCGCGCGCCGAATCAGCACCCGGCCCGCAGCATGCTCCAACGCCTTCATCCTTTGGCTCACCGCCGAAGGCGAAATTCCGAGAGCAAAAGCGGCGCCTTCGAAGCTGCCTTCGTCCAAAATTGCCAGCAATGTATCCAGGTGAGCGGGGTTCATGAAGCTATGCTACACCAACTTCAAATTCTTTCATTTTACTTCAGATCCTTGCGGGGTCATGCTAGCTCCATGGGAATCGTGATCACAGGCTTACTGATGGGGCTATCGCTCATCGTCGCCATCGGCCCGCAAAACGCACTCATCATTAAACTCGGGATGAAAAAGCAGGCCATCGTACCGGTGGTACTCACCTGCCTGATCAGCGATATTTTCCTCATTCTTGGCGGGACAATGGGCGTTGGCGCCATCATTGATAAAGCGCCTACAGCTCTGACTATCTTGAGCATCGCTGGCGCAGCCTATCTGCTGTGGTTCGCCTTTACCTGCTTCAGAGATGCCCGCCGTATGGACACCAGCACCAGCAGCACCGTAATCGAAGATCAAGTGCCACAATCCCCCGCACAAGGAACCTCAGAGCTACATGGTTCAGTCGCAGTTGCGACGCGCACACAAACCGTCGCATGTGAGCAACGCACCTGGGTCAAGCCCGTCCTGCTCATCTTGGGCATGACGTGGTTGAACCCCACCGCCTACATCGACACCGTGATCATGCTTGGCGGGATGGCAAACCAGTACGGCGAAGAAGGCCGCTGGCTGTTCACCGCAGGAGCACTCATCGCCAGCGCGATATGGTTCCCCACGATCGGATGGGCGTCGGTTAAGTGCTCCAAGACCCTGGCCAAGCCGCGCGTATGGCGATGGCTCAACATCGCGGTGGGTGTAATTATGGTGTTCCTGGCTTTCAGGCTCCTCATGCACCTCTAAGGCGCATCACATTCAAGCAAATACCCGCTCACCAGGCGGTGGAGTTCATTGCGCCAGGCTTGGGCCCCGGTCACGATATAAGACACCGCCGGCGCGGAGAGAATCGCCGACTGCACCGTCACTACCACGAAAGTAGCCAGCACCTCCGGGTCCCCCTCACGGATCTTGCGCCCAGTGCGCTCCACATTGGCTTGATCTCGCACAGCGACGATCAATCGCTTGAGGTAATCCACCAGACGACGCTGAGTGCCAACAAGGTGCTCGAACAGAAAATGGTGCAAGACGTCCGGGTCACTTTGCGCGACTGAATTGATGAACTGGTTTTGTCGCAGTTTGTCTGCGATCAGCACGATCTGATCAATGAATGCCTCGGGGCTGTCGACCTGCTCAAAGGCGGCTTCGAGCACCGTCACATATTCATTCCTAAGCACGTCACCGCTGAGCAAATCAATATTCTTGTAACGGCTGTAGAGCGTCGGTCGACTCACTCCCGCTGCCCGGGCAACAGAAGACATCGACGTTCCGCGTATTCCCTTGCGAATGAATTCCTCGCGCCCAGCGTCTAGGATGAGCGCATCAACGTCGCGGTTGCTGGAATTTCTCCGCTTCGGTGCATCAAAATGCAACACGGACGATGCCCGGGGCAGATCGAATGGCATATCTTTTCACTCTTTCTTTTCCGCATCTATTGCGTCTACGGCTCTTGCGTCTACAGCGCATTTTTGGCAACCAAGCTTTACACAAAGCATAACCCTTGCAAGCCCTGAATTTCGCTTCGCGCAGTTCACCGTGTACCCCCAAAAAGCAAGAAAGACCCGTAGCTTCTGCTGCGGGCCTTGATCACTGTCTTACGCCAACTTCTGCGCAATCAGCTTATTCACCTGGGCAGGGTCTGCCTTGCCGCGGGTCGCCTTCATCACAGCGCCGACGATGGCGCCAGTGACTTTGGTGTTGCCTGCTTTATATTTCTCCACGATGTCCGGGTTAGCTGCCAAAGCCTCATCGACTGCGGCTTCGATTGCTCCGTCGTCACGAACCACCTCGAGGCCCCGCGCCTGCACAACTTCATCTACGTCGCCTTCACCGGCGAGCACACCGTCCACGGCTTGGCGCGCAAGCTTATTGGTAAGCTTGCCTTCCTTCACCAGCTCAGAAACTCGTGCAACGTGCGCGGGGGTGATTGGCAACGCCTCTAGGTCCACGCCTTGCTCATTCGCCTTTTGCGCCAGGTAGGAAACCCACCAGGAGCGAGCCTCGGACGGTGTAGCACCGGCCTCAACAGTGGCGAGGATGAGCTCCAAGGCGCCCGCGTTGACCAAGTCACGCATCTCCTTGTCCTTCAACCCCCACTCTTCCTGGATACGAGCGCGTCGAACCCACGGCAACTCAGGCAAGGTTGCACGAATTTCCTCCACCCATTCGCGAGGAGCGATCACCGGAGGCAGATCAGGATCGTTGAAGTAGCGATAGTCCTCGGCTGTCTCTTTCGGACGACCCTTCGAGGTAGAACCATCGGCCTCCTGATAGTGGCGGGTTTCTTGAACGATCTCGCCGCCGTCGACAAGCACTTGCGCCTGACGCTGCATTTCAAAACGCACCGCTTGTTCCACGGACTTCAGCGAGTTGATGTTCTTGGTTTCGGTGCGGGTACCGAACTCTGTCGTGCCCACGGGACGGAGTGAAAGGTTGGAATCTACGCGCATCGACCCCTGATCCATGCGAGCATCGGACACACCCAGGGCCTTCACGAGATCGCGTAATGCGGAAACGTAGGCACGAGCGACCTCGGGGGCGCGCTCACCGGCGCCCTCAATGGGCTTGGTCACGATCTCGATGAGCGGAATACCCGCGCGGTTACAGTCCACCAATGAACTCGTCGCACCGCTAATACGGCCAGTTGCTCCGCCGATGTGGGTGAGCTTGCCCGTGTCTTCCTCCATGTGCGCGCGCTCGATTTCCACGCGCCATGTGGTGCCGTCGTCGAGGACCACGTCCAAGTAGCCGTCATAGGCAATGGGTTCGTCGTACTGCGAAATCTGATAATTCTTAGGCTGATCAGGGTAGAAGTAATTCTTGCGGGCAAAACGTGAGGACTCAGCAATCTGGCAGTTCAGCGCCAAGCCGATCTTGATGGCCCATTCCACTCCCTTGGCGTTTACCACCGGCAAAGCTCCGGGCAAGCCCAGTGACACGGGATCGACATTGCTGTTTGGTGCAGCACCGAAATGAGCAGAGGGCGCAGAGAACATCTTGGTTTCCGTGGCGAGCTCCACGTGCACTTCAAGGCCCATTACCGGGTCGAACTTCTCCAGCACCTCATCGAAATCCATGAGGTCATACATCGCAGCAGTCATGCGGGCTAGTCTATCGCATGCAAAAAGCCACACCGAAGTGTGGCTTGAGCTTGAAAGTAAGGATTAACCGAACAGCGCCTTCGCGGTGAGGTATCGACCTTCCGGCACGGTCTTGAGAGTGCCCACGGCCTCCTCCAGTGGAATCAAATCGATATGCTCGCCGTGCAGAGCCACGACCTTTCCAAAATCACCATCGTGGCAAGCGCGGGCAGCATGCACGCCATAGCGAGTGGCCAGCACGCGGTCATAGGACGTCGGCGTGCCACCGCGTTGGATGTGGCCGAGTACCGAGGTACGCACATCGTGGCCGAGACGCTTCTTAATTTCGTCGCCGATCACCTGGCCGATGCCGTTGAAGGTCTGGTGGCCGAACTGGTCTACGCCGCCCGCCTCGAAGTCCATCGTGCCTTCCTTGGGAAGCGCACCCTCGGCAACCACGATGATGCCGTACTTCTCGCCCATCTGGAATCGACGCTCCATTGCCTTACAAATTTCTGCAATGTCGAATGGCTGCTCGGGAATCACGGTGTAGTGCGCACCGCCGGCCATACCGGCGTGCAGCGCGATCCAACCAACATGGCGACCCATCACTTCCACGATCATCACACGGTTGTGGGACTCTGCGGTGGTGTGCAGGCGGTCGATGGCGTCGGTGGCAACAGACACTGCGGTGTCGAAGCCGAAGGTGTAGTCGGTGCCATTCACATCGTTGTCGATGGTCTTCGGCACGCCCACAACGGGAATGCCATTGTCGGAGAGCCATTTGGCACCTTTGAGCGTGCCTTCGCCGCCAATGGGGATCAGCGCATCGATGCCGGCGTCTTCGAGGTTCGCTTTGATCTGATCGAGGCCATTTTTGAATCGATCCGGGTGCAGGCGGCCGGTGCCGAGGATGGTGCCGCCGCGCAGCAGAATGCGATCGATGTTTTCATCGTCGTAGAGCTGCACGCGCTTGTCGTCCATAAGACCGACCCAGCCGTCTTGATAGCCCACCACGGTGGAGCCATATTCGGAGCAGGTTCGGACGATGCCGCGGATGACTGCGTTGAGGCCCGGGCAGTCGCCGCCGGAAGTCAGGGTGGCAATTCGCATAGGGACAAGTCTAAACCCTCACCTGTGTTTGTGCCCGTCCGGAAAAGAGACAACGGGCAAAATACGCCCGTTTTGTTGCGAAATTCATAACTTCTGCGATCGATCGCTTTTCGACGCCCCGCGTCACATCTCTTATTGGAAGTAATCCAGACCAGGGGTATCAGCAGGCAACGTCAGCGCGGGCTGCACGCCACTGGCTGGAACAAGCCCAAAGTGTTCAAGCCCCTTTCTCACGTGCTCTGCGGCATCAATGTTGAGCGGCCCCGAGGTCCACATCGCGTACGGGAGGTTGATGAAGCGTCGTTCTTTCACCGCGGGCAGATCCCTTGTAGCCGGGTTGTTTTGCAACTGCTGGATCTTTTGCTCAAGTTCCTGGCCTGGGTATTCAACAAACACGAACACATCCGGTGCGGCTTGCGCCAATCGTTCCCAGCCGACGCTCACCCACGTATCCTCGATGTCTCCCGTGGCATTCTTAGCGCCCGCGGCCTCGAGGATTGCTTGAGGTGCACCAAACTTGCCTGAGGTAAAGACCGCGTCGCTACCAGAGTCGTACAAGAATGCGACGGGGGTTTGCTTGGGCTTAGGCGCTTCGTCAAGGGCACTGAGGCGTCGCTGTTGATCCTCAACAACGCTCTGGCTTTGCTGTTCATGCCCGCTAATCGCGCCGAGATTCTTGAGGTCTGCCTCCACTGCTTTCCAGGGATCCATGGTGCCTCGGGCGGCGGAATCGCCCTGGCGACATGCTTCGCTGAGAATATAAGTGCTAATGCCGTGTTTTTCGAGAGCTTCGGGAGTGACCCCTTTGGCGTCGTCAAGCCCATAGCCCCAGCCAGCAACGTAAATATCCGGATCTTCCGCAATGATTTGCTCCAAAGATGGGTATTCTTTGGCGATCTCTTCAACATTGGCGATCGAATCTTCGCCATACTTCGCTGAGAGGATGGCGCTATCGCGCTGGAGCGAACTCACCGCCTGGATCTGATCTTCTGCGCCAACGCTGAGAGCACTGGCGATCAAGTTGCCATCGTTGACCAGCATCTTTCCGGTTTTGGGAAATTGCACTTCTTCGCCACAATTTTCCACCCGCACTTGCTCTTGAGCATTCTTGGCAGCATCCTGGGCTGAACATCCAGCCAATAGCAATACAGCGCCAGTCACGGCGATGGGTTTCATCAGTTTCATATCGTGTCCTTTCTAAGACTTTCGATGAGTAAATGTGCGCGATTCAGTCCGTTGTTCGCCTCCAACTGCAGCCCTCTGACACCGAAGACTTTCTGGAGAATCGAATCATCAAAGGCTGCTGTTGCCTCGGCGCACAGTAGTTGTTTGGCTCCTTGCTCACCGTGTTCCAGCACAACCACTTGATCGGCGTATCCCATGGCAAGGTCCAGGTCATGCAGCGTGAGAATGACGGTTTTGGAAGAAGCCCGCAGCAGCTCGAGCAGACGCAGTTGGTGAAAGGTATCAAGATGATTAGTCGGTTCATCCAGGAACAGCACCGGCGTGTCCTGGGCGAAGCCTCGAGCAATGAGCGCACGCCTTCTCAAACCGCCGGAGAGCATGCCGCAGGGCGTGTCCGCATGAGTTGTGAGACCGCAGGTCTCGATTGCTTCGTCGATCACTGATTCGTGCTTCTTCGCCGACAACTCCCACGCACGTGCATAGGGAAGACGACCTAGCGTGACAAGCTCTTTGACCGTGAGATCCTCGGGCAAAGCTTCTTCCTGTGACACCATCGCCAGCATTGTCGCCTTCTGGCGACTTTTGAGCTTTTCGACGTCCCACGCTCCACCACCCCCACGCAACTCAACCTTGCCCGCTGCCAAAGGATGAACTCCCGCGAGCCCTCTGAGTAACGTGGTCTTTCCTACGCCATTGGTGCCCACGATGGCGGTTACTGTTGCTGGTTCGCACTGAAATTCCACCGCGTTTACAACTATGCGCTGGCCAAATCCGACACCCACGCCTTGAACGCTAACTTGATACGCCGTCATTGATGACCTCCACTAAAGCGGAGTGCTCCCCTTCCCATCAAGAGAAGGAACAGCGGCGCCCCGATAGCACCGGTCACCACTCCAAGCGGTATTTCCTGTGGCGCGGCGGCTATCCGCGCGAGCACATCTACCCACAGCAGGAACAGGGCACCACACAACATGGCCACAGGCATGAGCCGCAGGTGTAGTGACCCAACGAGCAGACGCCCCACGTGGGGAACCACCAGCCCGACGAATCCGATGCCACCGGCTACCGCTACCATCGTGCCAACCAGTAACGCTTGGAAGAAGAAAAGTGCTCGGCGCAGCAGCTCGACATTCACTCCCACGGTGGCAGCCATATCTGGTCCAACCATGATCGCGTCGCAATAGCGGTGCAGTGCCAACATGAAAGCAAACGCGATGAGGAGCGCACAGAGCGGAATCAGCAGCTTGGGAAACGTTGCTCCCGAGACGGAACCGAGAAGCCAGAACATCACCGATTGCGCCGCCCTGGGATCGGGCCCTTTGAAAACCAGAAAACTAGCGAGCGCCGAGAATGCGCTCGACATCACTACTCCAGTCAAAATGAGGCGAAGAGGATGGAATCCACCCTGAAGATTCGTGATCAGATAGACCGAGGCTGTCGCGATCAGCGCGCCAATAAATGCGCCTCCCGAGAGCGCGTACACCCCAAAGCTGCCCAAGAGACCAAAGGTGAGCACGGCAGTTGCTCCAACGCTCGCCCCAGACGCAACCCCGAGCAGATAGGGATCAGCAAGCGGGTTTCGCACCAGCGTTTGCATGATAATGCCCGAGAGCGCGAGGCCGGCGCCGACGAGCATCGCTAACAATCCCCTGGGGGCTCTCAACTGCCAGATCACCGTATCGAGCGCAGCGTCTTCAACTACATCGTTTCGCAAGCGTGCAAGAACAACGTCAAGCACCGCGCCACGGCTAACATCAACTGATCCGAAGCTAAGAGATGCGAGGAAACTCGCAATCAGGAGTCCTACAAGCGTTATCAATAAGACCAGCACAGCCCATCGTGAGCTGAACTGGCGGTTGCGGGTGAATTGCCCCACGCGCCCTCAATTCCGTGACGTGCACTCTCCCGGCAGCTCCTTTGTACGCGAAAGGCGATCTGCGCGTTGTCTGGTTCAGGGGGCGTGATCGGACTATCACCGTTGCGCGCCAGTCCCGGATTTCCACCGGAGTTCCCGCCACCACATAACCCTGGAAAAGGAAATGATACCCAATTAGAACACAATGGAGGAGAACAGGGGTAAATTCCAAAGGTATGAGCATGTTCAAGAAATCCAACACCGCCCTCAAGCCCGCCAAAAAGGTCAATACCGCATCGGTGGTCATCACCGGCCTCGTCGGCGGTTGGCTCACCGCTCGGGAAACTGGCATCCGCCCCCTCGGCGGCGTAGTGCTCGGCCTCGCTGGCGTCTACGCAGCTCGTTCATGGGCAGCCAAGACCAACGCACCCACAACCGCCGAACTGGTTGGCACCTACCTCGGCGCCTTCGGCCTCAGCCACCCGCTGGCGAAGAAGATAGGAGCATGGCCGTCTGTAATCGCAGTAACCACCGTGGCCTCAGGCGCTGCGTGCGTTCTGTCTGACATTCGCTAACTACGCGCGCTGAGACTCCCGGGCAGCCAGGGAGCTCAGCACGCCGATAATCAGCACGGCCGCGGCCAGCAGAATCGCCTGGCCATAGGCCGCGCCAATTCCCGTGCTTTGTACCCGCCACTGCAGCACCGCGCCGACGGCTGCTGAACCAACCACCGAGCCCACTTGGCGAGTGGTGTTGTACACCCCTGAGCCCGCGCCCATAAGACGGAGCGGAAGATCACGCATGGTGGAGGTTGAGTTTGGCGCCCAGATCACTGAATTTCCCAAACCCTGAATCACCATAATTGCGATGAACCATCCTCCAGCCAGACCCACAATCATGGCGGCTCCTAGCAGGAAGAAGGACATCGAAAGCACCGAGAATCCGAGTGCCGCCAACCGGCCCGGCGAGACCTTGTCCGCCATCCTGCCAACGAAGGGCGAAAGTACAGCGGAAATCAATGCCTGCGGCACCATGAATAGTCCGGCCTTCAACGCGCTGTAGTCATGCACTTGCTGCAAATACAGCATCACCGGTAGTGGGGTGCCGGCAACGGCAAAGCCCATGACCGCAATGCCAATATTGCCCAAGGAAAAATTGCGGATGGCGAAAAGCGAAAGTGGAGCCAACGGCTCTTTTCCACGCTGCTCCGCCCTCGCTTGCTGCTTCACAAACAGCACGGCCATCAACACGCCGCCAACCATGAGCGCCCAAATGTACCAGCGCCACTGCGCCCGTTCGCCCTCTTGAAGGGCGAAGATAAACGAAGATACCGCCAACACCGAAAGCAGCATGGAGAGTCCGTCGATGGTGCGCTCAATCGGCTTGAAGCGCGGCACCCAACGCGCCACGGCGATCACGGAGATAACACCGAGGGGCACATTGATGAAGAAGATCCACTGCCAGCCGACCGTGGTGGTGATAATGCCGCCGAGCATCGGACCCGCGAGCGTGGCCAGACCCGCTGTTGTTCCCCACACACCCAAAGCGGCCCCGCGGCGTTCCCTGGCAAAGATTCGATTAATCACGCTCATGGTTTGTGGCGTCAGCAGCGAGGCGCCGAAACCCTGCACAGCGCGAGCAAGAATCAACATAGCCATGTTTGGCGCAAAGCCACACGCAAGTGAGCTCACGGTAAAAATGACCATGCCCAGGATGTAGACGTTCTTTGGCCCGAACTTGTCACCCAAGCGTCCGGTAATCAACAATGGCACGGCGAAAGTCAACAGGTACGCAGAGGTTACCCAAATGACTTCGTTATAGCTGGCCCCCAGCGAACTCTGCAGCACCGGAGTCGCGACTGCCACGATGGTTTGATCCAGCAGAATCATGAAGAAACCAATGCACAGGGCAATAAGCGCAGGCCAGGCCTTGCGTTCTTCCAGTGGCATCTGCGGGT
The DNA here is from genome assembly GCF_003813985.1 of Corynebacterium gerontici. Classification (NCBI taxonomy): domain Bacteria; kingdom Bacillati; phylum Actinomycetota; class Actinomycetes; order Mycobacteriales; family Corynebacteriaceae; genus Corynebacterium; species Corynebacterium gerontici. The sequence goes on along the minus strand of NZ_CP033897.1, from coordinate 988,627 downwards.
ATGTCTGGCTCACTCTTCTCCTAGAAAACGTCCCGGCATCAAAAACTCAAGCCACCTTACTCCCCCAGCACGCTACACTCACACAGCATGAGCACAGCCTTTCTTTTGCGCAGCACGAACAGCGAAGATTTCACCTATTTTGGCCGTTTGAATTTTCTGACTGACACCTACGGCGATGAACACGGTGAGCTCAGCAGTGGCTTCGACGAGGACACCCGCTTCTACATCGATAGCTGGGATCCCAATGATGGGGTCATCGCATTCGATCACCACCAGATCCCCGCTGGTGGCCTTTGGTGGTGCTGGGGCACGCCTGGGCATCACGGACGCGGATTCGTCGACAAGCAAACCCCTGAACTAGCGCTCGCCGTTGAACAGCGCTTTGGCGGCAAAGGTGTGGCAAAGCAGCTTTTCGCCGCCTGCTTCGAGCAGCTCCGGGCCCGCGGCACCAAGGCGGTGTCCCTGTGCGTTTCCCACGAAAATACAAAAGCTCGAAGCCTGTATGAAAAACTGGGCTTCGAGCTCGTGCGCAACGACGTCGACTACGCCGTCATGCGTCGGGATCTTTAACGCGCTGCCTCGAAGGCGGCACCGACCTTATACAGGCGGTCGTCCTGGAACGCCGGCGCCATGATCTGCATGCCAACGGGCAAACCGGTATCGGATGCCAAGCCGGCGGGCACACTCATGCCGCACAGGCCGGCAAGGTTCAGCGGCAGGGTGCAGAGGTCGAAGTTGTACATTGCCAGGGGATCTTCGGCCTTCTCTCCCAATTTAAACGCCGTGGTAGGGGTGGTGGGAGATACCAAGACGTCCACCTTTTCATAGGCATTTGCGAAGTCCTGGGCGATGAGTGTGCGCACACGCTGCGCCTGCAGGTAGTAGGCGTCGTAGTAGCCCACGGAGAGCGCATAGGTACCAAGGATGATGCGGCGCTTGACCTCGGCCCCAAAGCCGGCTGCGCGGGTCATCGCCATGACTTGCTCGGCGGAATGGGTTCCGTCGTCGCCCACGCGCAATCCATAACGCATGCCATCAAAACGAGCCAGGTTACTGGAGACCTCGCAGGGCAGAATCAAGTAGTAGGCGGCCAAAGCATCGTCGAAGTGCGGGCAGTCCACCTCAACGATTTCAGCGCCGAGCTCAGTCAGCTTTTCGACGCCCGCGTGGAAGGATTCCAGCACGCCCGGCTGGTAGCCTTCGCGGTCAAACTGCTTGACCACACCAACCTTCAGCCCGCGCAAATCACCCTTTGCACCTTCGCGTGCGGCGGCAACAACGTCAGGCACGGCACGGTCGACGCTGGTGGCGTCGTACTTGTCGTGGCCAGCGATGACCTCGTGGAGCAGCGCGGTGTCTAACACAGTGCGAGCGCTTGGCCCACCCTGATCCAGCGAAGAAGCACACGCCACCAGACCATAACGTGACACGGTGCCGTAAGTAGGCTTCACACCTACTGTGTTGGTCAATGCGGCGGGTTGACGAATCGATCCGCCTGTGTCCGTGCCAATGCCCAGCGGCGCAAGGCCAGCCGCCAACGCAGCGGAGGTGCCGCCGCCAGAACCGCCCGGGGTGCGTTCGGTATCCCAGGGGTTGCGGGTCGGGCCGTAGGCGGAGTTTTCCGTGGAAGAGCCCATGGCAAATTCGTCCATGTTCGTTTTACCAAGGATCGGGATTCCCGCCTCGCGGATCTTCTTGGTCACGGTGGCGTCGTAGGGCGCCATGTATCCTTCGAGGATCTTCGAAGCGCAGGTCGTGGGCGCATCGGTGGTGACGAACACGTCCTTCAACGCCAGCGGTACGCCCGCTAGATTTGACGCGGGGGCATCACCAGCCTTCAGGGAAGCATCAACGGCATCAGCGGCCGCCAGAGCCTCATCGGCGCCCACGTGAAGGAAGGAGTTAAGTGTGCCGTCGATCTCGGCGATGCGATCGAGGTGAGCTTGCGTTACGTCCCGAGAGCTCACTTCACCGGAATGGATCAGTTGGGCCAGTTCCGCTGCGCTTTTCGAAGTCAGGCCTTCTTCAGGCACGAGGTATTGATTCATTAGTCCTGCTCCCCCAAAATCTGTGGCACTTCGAAACGATCTTGCTCAACCTTCGGCGCCTGGTCGAGCGCTTGCTCCTGGGTGAGAAGCTGCTCAACTTCGTCGGCGCGCATGCTTGTGTGAATGGCATGCGGGTGGCTCATCGGCTCCACACCTTGGGCCGCAACTTTTTGCACGTCGCTCACGCTGCCAATGATGCCGTCGATTTGCTCGGCAAAATGGTCGAGCTCCTCGTCAGTGAGCGCCAAGCGGGCAAGCTTAGCCAGGTGGGCGACTTCATCGCGCGTTATCTCAGGCACAGGTTGATCCTTTTGGTCGTTTTCAATGCTCATGCCACCGCTTCGGGCGGTGGCAAGTGTTATGCCTCTATAGTACTGCACGCAAAGTTGGCTAGGATGGTGGGGATTCTTTTTCACCATGTTTTCGGAGTTTTCAATGTCCTACTTGATTCGTGTGCTGATTCCCGACACCCCGGGCAGCTTAGGTCGGCTTGCCGACGCCATCGGCACCGTCGACGCCAACATCGTGTCGGTGGACGTCGTAGAGGCATTCCCGGACGGCACGGTCATGGACGACATGGTGGTGGATTTGCCGGCAGGAACCATGGCAGATTCTCTCATCAGCGCCGCTCAGGCACTCGAAGGTGTGGAGGTTGATTCCATCCGTCCTTTCTCAGGGCGCGTGGATCGCCGTGGCCAAATCGAAATGCTGGCGCGAGTGGCTGGCGAATCGACCCGCTCTCGGGAGCTCGATCATCTCGTCCACCGCATCCCACAAGTGCTCACTTCAGCCTGGGCGATTTTGCTGGATGGCAACCAACCGCAGTTTCAGCGAGTCACCGCCTCCGTTGCGGCGCCGGAAGACAGCGGACATCAGCCAGATTCCGTGTCGATCGAGCATGCGCGCGTGCTGAATCCCGAAAGCGAATCCTGGATCCCGGAGGCGTGGGCTCTGTTGGATTCCTCCCTCGCCGCCGCGCCCCTCAAGCGCCACGGCCTGGTACTGGTAGTGGGTCGTCCGGGCGGTCCGGACTTCCTTGCCAGCGAGGTTGCCCACATCGGCAACCTCTGCGAAATCCTCGACGCGGTGTTGAGCTAACTCAACGCATCGGGGCCGTGTTCAAGCAGAACAAGAAATTCTTCCTCGTTGAGGATTCTCAGGCCCAAATCCCGTGCCTTTTGCTCTTTTGAACCAGCGTTGGCTCCCACCACCACGAAGTTGGTCTTTTTGGACACCGAACCCGAAGCCTTGCCGCCGCGGGTGAGGATCGCCTCTTTCACGGAATCACGGGTGAAGCCTTCGAGCCCGCCGGTAACCACCACGGTGAGCCCTTCGAGGGTCTGCGGCGGCAGATCCTCGCTGGATTCTTCCATGGTCACCCCATCTTGCGCCCAGTGCTGGACGATGGCTCGGTGCCAATCAACGGCAAACCACTCGTGGAAACTCTGGGCGATGACGTGCCCAACGCCTTCCACTTGTGCCAGCTCCTCTACGCTAGCTTCGCACGCGGCCTGCAGGCTTCGGTACTTGCCTGCGATTGCTCGTGCGGCCGTAGGGCCAACATGGCGAATCGAAAGCGCCACGATCACGCGCCAGAGATCGGCTTGTTTCGCTGAGGCCAAATTGGCCAATAGCTTTTCGCCGCTTGCGTTGAGCGCACCATTTTTCTTGGTATAAATATCGGTTCGTTCCAGATCTTCGCGTGTCAGGGAGAAGAGCCGTGCTTCGTCAAGGAGCACTCCACTGCGCACGAGGTCTTGCGCTGCTTTTTCACCCAACGCTTCGATATCAAAGACAGCGCGGCTGGCGATGTAGGTGAGGCGAGCCGAGAGCTGCGCAGGACATGAACGCCGGTTTGGGCAACGCCAATCAGCATCGCCCTCCTTTTGTGGCGCAAGTGTGGTGCCGCAGCTCGGGCAGTGCTCCGGGAACACGAATTCTTCCTCGCTCCCATCGCGCTTCTCCACCACAGGCCCGAGGATCTCGGGGATAATCTCGCCTGCTTTTCGAACCACCACATGATCGCCGATCAAGACACCTTTGCGTTTGACCTCAGTTTGATTATGCAGCGTCGCCATCGACACAGTTGATCCCGAAACAAAGACTGGTTCCAACATGGCGAAGGGCGTGACACGTCCCGTGCGCCCGACGCCGCACTGAATGTCATTGAGGCGCGTGACCGCCTCCTCGGGCGGATATTTATATGCAATTGCCCACCGCGGTGCCCGCGAGGTGGCACCTAGCTGACGTTGGGCGGCAAGATCATCGACTTTCACCACCAGCCCGTCCATCTCGTGCAGCGCATCGCCGCGATGTTGCGCCCAATAGCGCACTTGCTCGAGCACCGCTTCGCTGCTGGTGACCCGCTTGGTATAGGCGGACACCGGCAACCCCCAGGCCGCCATAGCCGCGTAAGCATCGTGCTGCGACTCAGCCTCGAAGCCTTCACGAGCGCCGATGCCGTGGCAGATCATGCGGAGGCGACGCTTCTTCACTGATTCCACATCGTGTTGTCGAAGCGAGCCCGCTGCTGCATTACGCGGGTTCGCAAATGGCTTCCCGCCCTCGAGTTGTCGTTGCTCATTAACAAGCCCGAAATCTTCCACGGCGATGAACACTTCCCCGCGTACTTCCAGCAGCGCCGGGATCGGATATTCCTCACTTGCTTGGAGCGTATGAGGAATATCTGCAATCACCTTCGCATTTTCGGTGACGTCTTCGCCTACTCGCCCATCACCTCGGGTTGCCGCGCGCTCGAGTGTTCCATCGCGATACACCAAATCGAGCGAAAGCCCGTCGATTTTGAGCTCGCAAAGATACGCCTTCGCGGGAGTACGCTGCAGCCAGTCGCGCATTTCATCCTCGCTGAACACATTGTCCAGGCTCATCATTCTTTCGAGATGCTCGACATTGGCGAAGCTCGACTGCATCGCCACCGGCGCGCCCACCTCGAGTGTGGGACTATCCGGCGTTTGCAGGCTAGGATATTCTGCTTCGAGCTCTTGGAGCTTGCGAAACAGCGCGTCAAAATCTGCATCGCTGATCTGAGGGGACTGGTTATAGTAAAGCTCCCGATGGTGGCGAATATCGGCGCTTAGTTCTTCCCACTGTTTGAATACTGCATCGCTAGGCTCAGTCACGCCTGCGAGTGTAGTAAACCACCTCCTATTTGCCCCTAATGTCTGCGTTGAGCAGCAAAAACACGCCGGCTCGGAGGTAGTTGTCTAAGGTTTGATTCATGAACTCCTTTGACCCCACCAAAGTGCTGTCCTTCGACTTGGAAACTACGTCCGCTGACCCATTTGAGGCGCGCATAGTTACCTCTGCCCTGGTGCGAATTGATGCCCAAGGGGCACACCCCACCGAGCTACTTGCTAACCCAGGCGTCCCCATCCCCGAGGCTGCAAGCAAGGTGCATGGCATTAGCACCGAGTACGCCCGCGAACACGGTAAGCCGCACGAGGAGGTGCTACGCACGACCATCGATGCCATCCGGCGAGCATGGGAGGAAGGCTATACCTTGGTGGTGTATAACGCCGCTTATGACCTCACGGTGCTCAATCAGTTGGAGCCGTCTTTCTATGTCACAGGACCTGTGTTTGACCCCTTCGTGATCGACAAAGTCTTGGATCCCTATCGCAAGGGCAAGCGGACGCTGAGTGATGTGTGCGAGCACTACCAGGTACGCATCGATAATGCCCACGAGGCAACCTCAGATGCCCTCGCGGCGGCGCGGGTGGCATGGAAGCAGGCCAAGCACAATTATGCGGATCAGATCGGTGCCATGAGTCTGGAAGAACTCATGGAATTCCAGGCCGTGAAGTATTTTGAGGCGCAACAAGGCTTCAAAGAATATCTAGACAAGCAGCAGCGCGATAGCTCGAATGTGAACACTTCCTGGCCCATGCAAAGCGCGCGGGCTTAAAATTCTCCGGCAGTCTCGTGGAGGATATGTGCGGCTTCACGTGCTGCGGCGATCCGTCGGGCTGCCGCGCTTAGTCCGCTGGCGCCTTGTGGATCATCCATCATGAGTGCCTCGGTAGCCTGCGCTGGCGAGTATCCTAGCGTACGCATCAACCCTGACACCGACTTCGCCTGCGAACGCTCGTCGCCATCACCCACGTGTGCGAGGTGTCCTGTTCCTAGCCAGGTGCCCACGCGATCCAGCTCAGCGTGGCTGAAACCTGCAATGGATCGTTGGTGCAGCACGAGGGTGGCGGGTGCTGCAACCTGTACCACTTCGATCAGAGGCCGTGAGCCTTGATCAAGCATCATCTCCATGCCCGCGCGATTCCATGCTTCGAACAGTTCATGCAGGCGCTCCCCCATGTGCTTGGGGCTGTGCGCGGCAATTGGATCCAACTGGCTCGTGCCGGGGATGCTGCCCTCTGCGATTCTCCGTGTCGCTGGCTCGAGTACGTGCACTTTAAGCTTTCGAACTCCGAAACGTTGGGTCAGCACCGCTGAATACTCCTCAAGCGCTTGCGCATACATGGCAAACAGGTCTGCTGTCGCCGCTGGATCGCTGAGAATTCGGTGTCCGTTGCTCAGTTCCACTGCACTTGCCAGGGTCCACGGGCCGCATACCTGGATCTTGCATGCTGGCGTGCTGCCCCACGCTGCTTCGAGTGCGTCGAGGTCGGTCGCCCGCTGTTCATAGAGTGCACGGGTGGCGTTTTGAGGCCGTGCACATACGCGCCAGGCTCGTGGACCAATATCCACTGGCAAATCGGGAAGCCACGACAGTGTGTGTGCCACCACGTCTCCTGTGACGCCTCTCTGTGGCAAAACGGGAACAGCGCGGATGCCGGCCGACTCCCCCGCGATGACGTTAGCCGCAGCCTCCATACTGGTTCCGGGCACCAATCCGAAGGCGGCAGCACTCATCGGCTCGTGCCCACGATGGTGCCAGAACCCAATACAATGTCTCCGTCTTCGTCGGGTAGATATAGCACCGCTGCTTGACCACGAGCAACGCCTTGCAGCGGCGTGTGCAACTGCAACTCCATGCGATCGTTTTTAAGATCCACATTGGCGAGGCAATCCACCACCTGCCCGTGCGCTCGAACTTGCACCTGGGCTTCGATGGTTCCCCGCATGTCGGGGTGAAGCACCTTCAACCTATCTGCCACGATGCGCTCCACAATGAGATCCTCGCGCGATCCGACTGTCACGGTACCACTTGCTGCGTCAATGTCGGTGACATAGCGGGGCTTGCCGTCCTTGGCTGGCTGCTTAATGTCGAGCCCTTTGCGCTGTCCAATGGTGAAATTCCAGGCGCCGTCGTGTTCCTTGAGCGTATTGCCTTCAACATCGCGGATTGCGCCGGGTCGCACGCCGATATGCTTCCCAAGGAACGCCTGAGTGTTGCCGTCGGGGATGAAACAAATATCGTAAGAATCCGGTTTGCTTGCCACTGCGAAGCCCATCGAGGCCGCTTCTTCGCGGATCTGCGGTTTATGGGTATCCCCGACTGGGAACATGCAGTGCGCAATTTCTTTCGCGCCAAGCACTCCGAGCACGTAGCTTTGGTCCTTGTTGGGATCGACGCCTCTTCGGAGGTAGCCATCGCCACCGTCGGCTGGCTGGGTGAGACGTGCGTAATGCCCGGTGACAACGGCGTCGAAGCCCAAGGCAATCCCTCGTTCGAGCAGGGCTGCGAACTTAATCTTCTCGTTGCAGCGGAGACAGGGATTCGGCGTTTCGCCGGCGGCGTAGGAATCGATGAAATCATCGATAACGTCTTCTTGGAATCGCTCTGAAAAGTCCCACACATAAAAAGGAATGCCGAGCTTGTCGCACACGCGTCGTGCATCGGCGGAATCTTCCAGCGAGCAGCATCCCCGCGAGGACTCGCGCACCGACTGCGGATCGCGGGACAGTGCCAGATGCACTCCCACTACTTCGTGGCCTGCCTGCACTGCTCTGGCTGCGGCGACGGCGGAATCAACGCCTCCTGACATGGCAGCAAGCACTCGCATGAATCATCTACCTCTTCATCTCGGGGTGGGCACGAAATACGCCAGCTTAGTCCTCGACGCACCAAAGAGGCTACAGTAACCCTCACTATGGCTAGACAACGCAAAGGCACTGAAGCAATCAGCGCGGGGATCTTTCCCACCAGCACCGGCGAAGTGGAACTACGCGCCGATAGTTTTGTGCCCGGTGCCTGGGAGGTGCTCGTCAATGGGGTTCCTTCCAGCCACATCCACCCGGATCCGCTGGTGCTGGAATTCGAATACATGCGTTGGATGGCCTCCATCTTGGCGTGGTTTGAGCAAACTCGCGTGCACCAGCAGCAACTGCGTATCACGCATCTTGGCGGCGGTGCTTGCAGTTTTGCCCGCTATTGCGTGGCGCGCTGGCCGAAAGCGCGCAACACGGTGGTGGAATTAGATGCCCAACTGACTCAGTTGGTGCGGCTGTGGTTCGATTTGCCCCGCGCCCCGCAACTGAAAATCAGAGCTGAGGATGCACGCCAGGCCACTGATGGCTTCGTCCAAGCCTCCCGCGACGTGATTATTCGCGATGTTTTCGCCGGTTCGACCACGCCGGAAAATCTCAGCACCATCGAATTCTTCCGGCGCGTTTCCTCCTCACTCGCACCCGGTGGTCTTTATATGGCTAACTGCGGGGATCATCGCGATCTTCAATTGGCTAAGAGTGAATTGCGCACGATGCAGCAGGTATTCGCGCATACAGCTTGTATTGCTGATCCTGCAATGCTCAAGGGGAGGCGCTACGGCAATATTGTCTTGATTGGCACCGATTCCCCACTTCCCGAAGGCCCAGCTTTGCAGCGTATCGCCCGCGAGCTCCTGGGTGGCGCCGTGCCCGCGCATTTCAAAGATAAACGTTGGGCCGAAAAGTTTGCCGCTGCAGGTTCTTTGCTTTTCGACGCCACGCCTTCCACCTAAGCCATTCCAGCAAGCCTGGCGCGCGCCACGACGTCGGGAAGCGCGCGAATGAGGGCCTCAACATCAGCAGTGGTTGTGGTGTATCCCAGGCTGAATCGGATGGCGCTGCGCGCATTGGCAACTGGCACCCCCATACTCAGCAGCACCTCGCTGGCGCGATTCACTCCGTTGGAGCAAGCGGATCCTGTGGAGGCTTCGAAGCCTTGGCTATCCAGCAGCATGATCAGGCTGTCGGCTTCTGCACCCAAGAAAGACGCGTGCACATGCCCCGGGAGGCAGTGATCTGGGGTGTGGATTTGGGTGTTCTCGATGGACGCGACGACATCCAGCAGCCTGGTTTGTAGGGAGCGAAGACGCTGAGACTCTGCTTCCATTTCCGCCACCGCTTCTTTGAGTGCGGCCGCAGTAGCTGCCGCTGCGGCAACATCATTCGTGCCCGGCCTGATGCCGCGTTCTTGACCGCCCCCGAAAAGCACAGGCGATGGTGCAGGACTTCGTTTCGCCAACAAGATGCCGAGCCCTCGTGGGCCTCCGAACTTGTGCGCACTTGCCGCCAAGGTGGTGGCGCCGAGAGCGTGAAAATCTACTGGCACGTGGCCGACTGCCTGCACTGCGTCCACGTGCACTGGAGCATCACCGGCAGCGTCGCATATTTGCTGTACCGGCTGCAGAGCACCGGTTTCGTTATTTGCCCACATGCAGGTGATGAGATCTACACCCTGGATGGTGGACTCAAACTCGTGCACCTCGCCCTTAGAGGATACGGGCAACCAACGAACCGCAGCACCTTGGTGCTCGAGGCCACGCACGGTTTCTAGCACAGCGGGGTGTTCGATTCCGCTGGCGGCTATGGTGCCGCCGCTGCGACGCCACAAACCTTGCAATGCGAGATTGTCAGCCTCGGTTCCCGAGGCACAGAAGATCACTTCGATGGGGTCGCAGCCCAGCAATGTGGCAATTTCCTCGCGGGCGCTGTCCAGTACGCTGCGTGCCTTGCGCCCGGAGGCGTACTGCCCACCAGGGTTGAGAGCGGAGGCGTGCTCCAGCCAGATACGCTTCGCCGCCTCGCGCATGGGCGTGGTGGCGGCGTGGTCAAAGTAGTGAGGCATTACTTACGTGCGCGAATTGCTTCGATAAGCGCGGGCACCACTTCTTCTGCGTCGCCCACGACACCGAGATCTGCAAGCTCGAAGAAGGGCGCATCCTCGTCCGAGTTGATCACGACGATCTTCTGAGCGGTCTGCATACCGGAGGTGTGCTGAATCGCGCCGGAGATGCCCAGGCCGATATAGAGATCGGGAGAGACAGTCGCACCGGTTTGGCCAATCTGATACTGGGCTGGATAGTACCCCTCATCCACGGCGTCGCGGGTAGCCCCCACGGCACCGCCGAAGGTATCGGCAAGCGGCTCCACCAGATCTTTGAATCCCTGTTCAGAACCCACGCCACGTCCGCCAGCAACCACAACCTTTGCCTGGCTGAGTTCGGGGCGATCACCGCGTTCGGCGGGAATGAAGCGCTGCACCTTCACATCTTTAATGGTGGCCGCTGGCAACGCGAGAACTTCCACGTTGGGCTCGGCGGCGTGAGGCTCAGGCTCCACGGCACCGGGGCGCAGGGTGTAGATGGGGCACGCGCCACCAACGGCGGCGCTGACCTTGATGGTGTCGCCGAAGATCGACATGCTTGCGGTTCGGTCGGCGTGAACACGCAGGACGTCGCAAAGCACTCCTGAGGAAAGGCGAGCCGCTAGGCGGCCAGCAATCTCATTACCGTGCGCGCCGGCCTCAACGAGCACCGGGCCGGGGTTTGCGGCGGCGAGCATGGAGATGGCGTCCACCTGCGGCAAGATGATGCGCTCATCGGCGTCGGCAGCTTCGGCAGCCACGATCTGCTGTGCGCCCAACTCGCCCAAGGCGGCGCTGAGTTGTTGCGCGGTGCCGGGAGTACCAACGACCACCGCTACTGGATTGCCCAGCGCGCGGGCTTGCGTCAAAAGTTCCGCTGTGGTTGGCGCCAGTTCACCCTGGGCGTGCTCAACCAGTACATACACGTTTGGCATGGATCTGTGCCTTCCTTAAATCAGCTTTTCGTTGGCGAGGAAATCAGCAAGTTGCTCGGCGAGCTGCTCGGCGCTGCCATAGATCTTCTCGCCACCTTCGCGCTTCGGGTGTTCCTCCGCCGAAGTGACGGCAGTTGCTGCGTGGGCCAGGCCCACCTGCTCTGGGCTCACCCCAATGGCTGCAAGGTTATAGGTCGGAATCTCAGCCTTCTTCGCGGCCATGATGCCCTTGAAGTTCGGGAAGCGCGGTTTATCAGCCTTGTCGCTGATCGAAACCACTGCAGGCAGCTGCGCTTCAATTTCATAATCGCCGTCGGCGGTTTCACGCACGCCGCGAATGGTCGTGCCATCCACTGAGACTGACTTCAGGTAGGTCAGGGCGGGCTGTTGGCGGTACTCGGCCAAAATGCCGGGCACTTGCCCCATGGAGCCATCAGAAGATGCAGCACCGCAGATGATGAGCTGCACGTCCGGAATCTGGTTCACGGCGTTGAGCAGCGCCCAGCTTGTACCCAGGACGTCGGAGCCTGCTAGCGCATCGTCGCGAAGCAACATGGCGCGATCCGCACCCATAGCAAGAGCCTTTCGGAGAGCTTCCTCGGCACCTTCGGGGCCAGCCGTGAGCGCGACCACCTCGTAACCGTGCGCCTCCTTGAGCTTGAGGGCCTGTTCAATGGCGTACTCGTTGACCTCATCGATCACCGCGTCCACATCGGAGCGGTTCATGGTGAAGTCCGCTTCGAGCGTGCGCTTTGACCAGGTGTCCGGCACATGTTTCACCAACACGACAATCGCTGGCATCTACAGCATCCACCCTTCGGGTTGAGAAGTTCTTTCGTCCTAAATATGTATCAGCCGGCGCATCTTGGGCGCGCGGGCGTGTAGCAGTCTACGCTACTGCTCCATGTTGGCGATTCCCACAGATATATGCAACGGCATGTGATGCCTTACCCTCCCCAACGCGGGCAATCACCACAGCCATCGGCCGTGTGCCCCGCAGTTTGAGTTTCTTGCGTAGTTGATCCGGATCCACATCCACCCCGCGAACCAAAATCTCAAGCGAGCCGCAATCGTGAGCCTTCAACGCCGGCTTCAGTTGCTTCAGACTCACTTGCTCAATATAAGGAAAACCGCTACAGCCAGCCGGGATGTGATCTCCGGTGAGAAACGCGATGTGCTCATCGAGCATGCTCAAATTCGCTTTGTGGGCGAAGTGGCGTACCAACCCGGCGCGAATAATAGCCCCGTCAGGTTCAATGATGAAGCGTCGTGCATCGCTGAGCTCAATGTCGCTCGGATCGCTGGAGTTGATCGTTTCCATCTTCCCCGTACTCGAAAGCACGAGCGCCTGGCGTCCTTGCAAGATGTTGTTGGAGTAAAGGCAGAGTTCCTTGACGCCACCATCCACGCTGACGACCTGCACCCCGCCGTCCCAGAAGCTGTAGTCCAGACCGGGGGCGCACTTCACCGCCACGGCACTGTGTTGCCATCGCTCAAGCAACGCTGGCAGTGGAGGTAGAAGATCCTCGGGTTTCCAGATGCGTTTGCCGTTGGCGCGCCTGGCGGGATCGGCGATCATAACCTCTGCGTTCACGCAGGGTTGAAGCGCATCGGCTTGGATAAATGGGGCATTAACGTTGGATCGCGCCATCTGCAGCCTCGTGTGATCGATATCTGAGCCCACCGCGTTCAAGCCATGTTCGGCTAGGGCGGGCATTTCGGCGCCTATGCTGCAGGTGACATCGGCCACGCGTGCTCCAGGCAGGGCTGCTGCGATCGTCGCTGCACGAGCCTTTGATACCAATGGGTGCGTGGCCTGCTGTGCGGAGTCGGTATCCATCAGCCAGTGCTGGGGCAATTTCTGCGTAGCTCTCGCCGTAGCCAATTCCATGACGGCGCGCCCATAGGAACCGAAGTGTGAGCGCAATGCCGAGATATAGCGCATCGTATCGCGTTTGTCTGCTGTCCCGAGTTCCGTGAGCACGTCCTCGATGTTGGACTTGTGTTGGATGAGGAACTGGACTTCCTCTGTTGAGTAGGGCATTTAGAATCTCTTTGGCGGCTCGAAGGTCATGAACTCCTCAAAGTAGTCGCCGCCGGCGAGGTGCTCGCTCATGGGCGACATGCTTGGAGTTTTGAGGCTTTCAAGCACATCCTGGACGCAGTCGAAATTGGACAAGGCTTTGAGCTGCGCCCAGGTTGGCAGCACTAAACGCAGCAATCCGGCGCGCCAACCGTCGAGGACCAATGAGGGCGCGAACCAACCGGTAGAGGCCGCCTCTGGGGTGTTGCCATCGGGTTCTTGACCCGGAGGTTGCACTGCTACGAAGGAAAAGACATCGAATTGATGCTTGTCGTACTCAGGTGAATGCCAGCGGGCAAATGGACGCAGGAGATCCGTGCGGATTTTTAAATCGTGATCTTCCAGCACCTCGCCGAGCGACATCTGGTGGCTTTCGAGCATGAGACGCTCTCGGTGGAAAGGCGCCGCCGAACCGATACGTTTGCCGTTTGAGAACGCTACTAAGAAGGTGCCCGTTTCCTCAAAGAGTTCTCGAACTGCGGCAAAGAGCAACGCCTGAGCTTGAGCCTCGTCCACATGCAGAGCCTTGGCCCACGCTTGCAGAGAATCTCCGAGCACCGGGTCACTGCGTGGATCCAGCAGGAAATCGCGTGGGTCTACTCCCCCACCCGGAAACACCGTGGTGTTTGGGAAGGTAGGCATCGAGGAAACACGTTCCTGAACGTACACCTCGATGCCGTCTACGCTGTCGCGCAACATGAGCACGGTGGCCGCGAGTCTTCGACCCTCGATCGCCGTTGCGCTGCTCATATTCACCCCAACAAGCGTAGCTTATTTGCGGTGGCTGCCTGCACTGCGAGCGCGTCGCGCGAAGTAGCGCCCGTCAATTTCGCTAAGTTCAATCGGCTGGTGGAATGCGCGCGTGAGGTTCTCGCTCGTCATCACGTCTTCAATCAAGCCCTGAGCAACAACTTTGCCCTCGTCCAACAACATGGCGTGGGTAAAGCCCACGGGAATCTCCTCAACGTGGTGAGTAATCATCACCATCGCCGGTGCGTCCGGATCCATCGCCAGATCCCCAACGTAGGAGACCAAGTCCTCGCGGCCACCTAAGTCCATGCCGGCGCCGGGCTCGTCGAAAAGCAAAAGCTCGGGATCCGTCATGAGTGCGCGAGCGACCAGAACGCGTTTGCGTTCACCTTCGCTGAGCGTGCCCCAGGTGCGGTCAATGAGGTGATAAGCCCCAACCTGCTCGAGGATGTCGGTGGCGCGCTCGCGGTCGAGCTCATCATATTCCTCGCGCCAGCGCCCGAGAATGGCATAGCCTGCAGAGATCACGAGATCACCAACGTTTTCGTTGTTGGGGATTCGATTGGCCAGGGCAGCCGAGGACATGCCGATCGCCGCACGAAGGTCGCGCATGTCGGTCTTGCCGATGCGCTCACCTAACACCCACAGACGCCCCTTGGAGGGAAACTCCTCGGCCGCCGCGAGCCGCATCAGCGAAGTTTTACCGGCGCCATTGGGCCCGATGATGACCCATCGTTCGTCGAGCTCAACTTGCCAATTAACCGGCCCGACGAGGGTGTTGCCGCCGCGGATAAATTCGACGCCGTCGAAGTCGAGAAGCAGATCCGGGTCGCGTGGCGCAATTTCAGTGGAATCCATACCATCCATAATGACGTATTTCTCACTGTCCATGTGGAAGTGACACTGCTGAACTACGCTGGAACACGATTGCGTCAATCCCATTGAAGTAGTGAAAGTGAGCCTTTGAGGACATGATCGGCAGACTCGGCATTGAAGACGTCCGGCCCAAGGTAGCGGGCGGAACACAGCCCTCAAAAGCAGTAGTCGGCGAGGTGGTTCCCGTCAGCGCCCTAATCTGGCGCGAGGGCCACGACGCCATCTCCGCCACCCTTGTGATCACGTCCCCATCGGGTGAAGTTTCCCACACCGCGATGACGCGGGATCCCTTCGACCAAGACCGCATGCATGGCCTCTTCAGCGCCGCTGAGCCAGGTGTTTGGCAGTTCCGCGTGGACGCCTGGTCGGACCCCATTGCCACCTGGCGCCACGCCGTGACCACCAAGGTCGAGGCCGGACAATCCGAAACCGAACTGGCCAATGACCTCGCGCACGGCATCGTGCTCTTCGAAGCCGCCGCTGCACAACTGGATCAACGCCAATACCGCGAAGAAAAGGCTCTGCTGCACCAAGCGGTTGAAGCCTTGCGTTCCGATGACGCTTTGCGCGCCCGCGTGGCCCCTGCATTATCGCATCGAGTGAGCGAATTGCTCATTGAACACCCGCTGCGCGAACTATTAACCAAGGGCGAGGCACATCGAGTGCTGGTAGAGCGCAAGAAAGCGCAATTCTCCAGTTGGTATGAGCTCTTCCCGCGTTCTACCGGCGGCTGGGATGCCGATGGCAATCCGGTCCACGGCACTTTCGCCACCACGGCCGAAGCGCTTGAACGCGTGGCTCGCATGGGCTTTGACACCGTGTACTTCCCGCCCATTCATCCCATCGGTGAAATCAACCGCAAGGGGCGCAACAACACCTTGATCCCCGAGCCAGGCGACGTCGGCTCCCCATGGGCGATCGGTTCCAAGGATGGCGGACACGACGCCACCCACCCGGCGCTTGGCAGCGTCAAAGACTTTTCAAAGATGTTGCAAAAGGCGGAGTCGCTGGGACTAGAGATCGCTTTGGACCTCGCCCTGCAAGCAGCACCAGATCACCCCTGGGCTAAAAGCCACCCAGAATTCTTTACCGTCCTCGCCGACGGCACCATCGCCTACGCTGAGAACCCACCCAAGAAGTACCAGGACATCTACCCCCTGAACTTCGATAACGCGCCGGAGAAGATCTACAAGG
Source organism: Corynebacterium gerontici (assembly GCF_003813985.1). Lineage (NCBI taxonomy): Bacteria > Bacillati > Actinomycetota > Actinomycetes > Mycobacteriales > Corynebacteriaceae > Corynebacterium > Corynebacterium gerontici. Next base: position 972,697 of record NZ_CP033897.1, on the reverse strand, counting down.
AGATCCTACGCGTGGTTGAGTTTTGGATTGACCTGGGCGTAAGCACCTTCCGCGTCGACAATCCCCATACCAAGCCCACCAACTCTTGGCATTGGCTGATCAACCACGTCCACTCCAAGCATCCGGAGGTTATTTTCCTGGCCGAGGCCTTCACCCGCCCTGCGCGCCTCTATGGTTTGGCAAAGGCAGGCTTCACCCAGTCCTATACGTACTTCACGTGGAAGACCACCAAGGAGGAGCTGGAAGAGTTTGGCCGAGACATCGCCGCGATGGCCGATGTCATGCGTCCCAACCTCTTCGTCAACACCCCGGATATTCTGCATGCCTCCCTGCAATACGGCGGCCCCGCCATGTTCGCCATTCGCGCAACGCTGGCCTCCACCATGTCACCGCTGTGGGGCGTGTATTCGGGCTTCGAACTCTTTGAGCACCAAGCCTTGCACCACGGCAGCGAAGAATACTTGGACACCGAGAAGTTCCAGCTTCGCCCCCGCGACTTCGAGGCCGCGCTGCACCGCAATGAATCCTTGGAGCCCTACCTCACGCTGCTCAATCAGATTCGTCAAGATCATCCGGCGCTGCAGCAGCAACGCATCCTCGACTTCCACCCCACCAGTAACGAACATCTGCTCGCCTACTCCAAGGTGGATCCTTCCACCGGCAACGCGGTGCTTGTAGTGGTGAACCTGGATTCACAATTCACCCAGGAGGGCACGGTGGATCTGCGTATGGACCGCATTGGGCAGGAAGACTACGCAGGATTTGAAGTGCGCGACCTGATCAGCGGCGAACGCTATCAGTGGGGCAAGCAAAACTTTGTCCGCCTGGATCCTCACGGCAATGTCGCGCACATCTTCGAGCTCCCCACCATTGCACCTGAGTTGCGCGGGCCTTTGGCTTGGCGCGATGAAGTTGATTACAACAACTAACCCAAAAGGAAACTATGTCTGAGCACATTCACATCAGCGATCATGATCGCCACCTGCTCACCACCTGCCGTCATTTCAATCCACACGGCCTGTTGGGTTGGCACTTGATCGACGAGCGCAACGCGGTGATCCGCACCCGCCAGTTGGGAGCGGAACGAGTCAGTGTGAAGTCCGCTGACCGCAACATCGAGATGACCCCCATCGGCGATGACATTTTTGCCGCGGTGGTGGATTCAACCTTGAGTGATTACACCTTCGAGATTGACTGGCACGGTGGCCACCACTCCTCTACTGCTGACGCCTACCACTTCCTGCCCAGCATCAGCGAGTTCGATCTCCACCTCATCCGCGAAGGCCGCCACGAACGCCTTTGGGAAGTCTTAGGCGCGCGTCCTTCACACATGGGCGATGTGGCCGGCACGGCGTTTGCCGTGTGGGCTCCTAACGCGGCGGGTGTGGCCGTGGTGGGCGATTTCTGCGGCTGGAATCCGAATCAGTATCCGATGCGTTCCCTCGGCGCTTCGGGCGTGTGGGAGCTGTTCATTCCTGGTATCGGCGCTGGTGAGGTGTATAAGTTCTGCATTCATACCCACGACGGGCGCCGCATTGATAAGGCGGACCCCATGGCACGCCAGTCTGAAGCGCCGCCCGCGACAGGCTCGGTAATTGCCCAAAGCAACTACGAATGGCAAGACGATGCCTGGCTCCAAGCCCGCGCTGAGAAGAACCACATCGAATCACCGATGAGCGTGTACGAGGTGCACCTCGGATCCTGGCGCCAGGGGCTCAGCTATGCAGATCTCGCATCCGAACTGGTGGATTATGTGGTGGAGATGGGCTACACGCACGTGGAATTCCTTCCCGTTGCCGAGCACCCATTCGGCGGCTCCTGGGGCTATCAGGTCTCTGGATACTACGCTCCCACCGCCCGCTGGGGCTCCCCTGATGAGCTTCGCAAGCTTATCGACGCCTTCCACGCCCGCAACATCGGCGTGATCGTGGACTGGGTTCCGGCACACTTCCCCAAAGACGACTTTGCGCTGGGCCGCTTCGATGGCCAAGCACTGTACGAGCACCCCGACTGGCGACGTGGTGAGCAACGCGATTGGGGCACCTATGTGTTCGACTTCGGCCGCCCCGAAGTGCGCAACTTCCTGGTAGCAAACGCCCTGTACTGGTTCGAAGAATTCCACGTCGATGGCCTTCGCGTGGACGCCGTTGCCTCCATGCTCTACCTGGACTACTCGCGCGATGAGGGTGAATGGCTGCCCAATATCCACGGTGGCCGAGAGAACCTTGAAGCCGTCCAATTCCTTCAGGAAATGAACGCCACCGTGCACAAGACGCACCGTGGCGTGCTCACCATCGCCGAGGAATCAACCTCTTGGCCTGGAGTGACGGCTCCTACCGATCACGGTGGGCTGGGCTTCAACCTGAAGTGGAACATGGGGTGGATGAATGACACCTTGGAGTACTTCTCCGAGGATCCCATCAACCGCATGTATCACCATCACGAAATCACCTTCTCGCTGGTGTACGCCTACTCTGAGCGCTTCATTTTGCCCTTCAGCCACGATGAAGTGGTTCACGGCAAGGGATCGCTGTGGACCAAGATGCCAGGTGACGTTTGGAATAAGGCCGCTGGGTTGAGGGCACTGTACGCCTACATGTACGCCCATCCCGGCAAGAAGCTCCTCTTCCAGGGCCAGGAATTTGGTCAAGTGCTGGAGTGGTCCGAGGGACGCTCGCTAGACTGGGACGATTGCGTTGGATGGGAAGGCGAATACCACGAGGGCCTCCGCCTGATGGTCAGCGATCTCA